>JBAXOA010000007.1:0-70707 GCA_037133495.1 Mariniphaga sp.
CGGTGGTGGGTGAGGGCATCGATAAATTCATGGGTGATAAAGGCATGGGAGCCGTCGTGACCCGAGTTGTGTCTAATACCCTCGGGCAACAGATCCGTTTGCCACCACATCGGTTGCTGGTATGATTCTGTGATATTGGCTTTATGTTCAAATCCTGCATCATCCTTTCCGGCAACATCCGCAATCCGGACAATGGTGTGGTCTTTACCCTCTTCAAGTGCCGAGAAGAACGACATTTTGTCACCACGCCATTCACCGCGCTCACCACTTTTAAAGGCTCCTTTCCAGTTTACTTCCACCCTAAATGGGTGACCCTTATCGGTGGTAAAAAACGCGGTTTCATTCCAAAATGGGTTATTGTAGGGATTGTTTTTCAACAACGGACTCTGATCTCCCCATCCCAGACCACTTACTTTTTTGAGTCGTTCACCCGTTACCGAGATAAGAAAAGCGGTGCAGTGAGTAGGGTAGAGGAGCGGAGGGAGGCCATGGCGCCAGGTTGGTTTTTTATCTTCAAACCATAAAGTATCCAGTCCCGGATGGTTATATTCTGCCGCAGCGCTGAAAATCTCCCCAAACTGGCCTTCTTCGTGGAACTTCCTGACGGATATAGTATTTTGTCGATAGACACTGGTCTCTGCCATCATATAAGTAAGGCCGGTGCTTTGAACTGTTTCTCTTAATAAGTAACACTCTTCCAACGTCATTGCAGCTGGAACTGCGCATAATACATGTTTACCCGCTTTTAATGTCATCACCACATGACGCACATGATCGGGTGCGGGAGTTGCAATAAATACCGCATCAATCTTAGGGTCCAGGATTAGTTTTTCGAGCGATTCGTAACTCTTCGGACAGTTATATACTTTCATCAGATTCTCACGGCGATCGGGACGCAGATCGCTTACCGCCTCAACAATACAGTCGGGATGTTCGTGAAACTGGAATCCGGCGCCGAATCTGCCTCCGACAATTCCGATACGGATTTTTTGACGTGTGGACTGTTCGTACGCCATCGCCATATAGGGTGCTGCAGCGAGTGCTGTAACGCCCATTCCGGCTGTTCCTATAAATTTACGCCGGCTGGTTAGTTGGTTTGTTTTTAGTTTATTCATTTGGATATGATTGATTCTGTTACAAATGCGAAGATAATCCAATTAAAAAGAAAATAGATTCGAAATGGCATACAATGGGACAACACGAATTCTATCATAAGCCGAAAAATTTTCGAGAGACAACCTTATTCCGAAATCTGATTTCTTTTCTGTTATAAACCTGTTCATGCTCTGCATCTTACCAGAGCTGCCAGATTTTACTTCAATGGGGATGACTTGTCCTTGGTATTCAATTAAATAGTCAACTTCCGCTGAACTGCCTCTTTTCTCCCGATGCCAATAATACAATTGTCTTTTTTCATACACATTAGCATACTTAATCATTTCTATTCCAGCAAAAGCTTCAGCAATATTCCCCTTATTCAGCAAATCAATATTATTCGCGATTAATAATTCGGAAAGCCTTAACCCTGATAATTGTTGAAATATCCCATTATCGTGTAAAAGTGCTTTAAATATTTTGTAATTAACATCGGAACCCAGTGGAATTCCTTGTCCCGAAGTATGGTAAACCTTATAAACAAGTCCTGCCATTTCAAGGAGGTCAAGGGCTTCCTTTGCCTGTGAAGGATTGGAAAGAACTCCTGCATTGGAGTATATATATTTACCTCCTGACTGTTTTACTACCGATGCCATTATTTCGCGTAGACGTAATACCGATACACGACTTTTGTACTTTGCGAAATCATCCTTGTATGATGTCGTTATATCTGATAAGACATTTTGTGTTAAATTTATATTGCTGCTGTTCCCAATAAAGGTTTTTACTGCCTCCGGCATGCCGCCAATCATCAGAAACCGTTTAAGATAGTCCTTCAGCTTTTCATGAAATGCCGGGTTCAGTGGACTATTAAATGATGCATTTTTCTTTAATTCGATTAAAGCATCCTCATTGTTAGCCATAAGAAATTCATCAAACGACATTGGGTACATATAGATTGAGCGGATACGGCCAACTCCCCATGATGTTAAATCTTCCAAAGCAAATTCAAGCAACGAACCGGCGGCAATAACATGTAAACCCGGCTTCGTCTCATAAAAAAACCGTAGCGATTGTATGGCTCTTGGGCAACTTTGGATTTCATCAAAAAAAAGCAGTGTTTTGCCCTCAATCACCGGAATTCCGAAATATGCTGAGAGGTTTGTACAAATTCTGACAGAATCAAGGTTTTGATCAAAGAATTGTCGGATATCGGGGTTTTTCTCGAAGTTTACCTCAACAAAATGTTTGAAGTCCTTTGCCAATTCCCTGACGATATAAGTCTTTCCAACCTGCCTTGCTCCCCGTAGCAGTAGAACTTTATGGTTGAGATTTAATTTCCATTCTTTTAATGTACTTAAAATCGCCCGTTTCATTCGGATATAATTAAAATATCAGGGCAAAATTACAAATAATTCAATCGATAATCAAGGCTAATATGTATAAATAACATTAAATAATAAGGGCAAATATTGGAAAATATGCAAATTTGTAAATATTGAATGGAGCCGGCCAGGTAGCGGGTTCGTTGGTTTTTAGTTTATACATCTGGATATGATTGATTCTGTTACAAATTCGAAGATAATCCAATGTTCAAGGTGAACAATGAATGGGAGTGATGCTGAATTGGTTCTTATAATAGGAGATACTCCTGATCTGCTCACGTTAAGACCAAGCCCATCTCCGTAATTAATTCTTTTGCAATAACGAATTCCCATTATAGCCTTATGATTATTAAAAAAGAAAAAAGAATCACCAATACTAATACAATTATTGAAGCAATTTTTAAAAAGCCTTTTTTTGAATCGGCAATTGGAACGATTTCCGGAATATCAGGAAGTAACTGATTACCATACATTGTTGGTGGGTTATTGGTCTGTTCAACTAAACTTTTTATGGAATATTCCGAAGTGGAATTCTCTTCTACAATTTTACCAGCTAATTCATTCAGGCTTCCTATTAAGACTGTTCTGCTTTTTGATCCCATATTTTCACTTACTATACCAGCAGCTTCAAGTTGGTCCATTATTCGTCCAGCCCTGTTATACCCAATTGAAAATCGACGTTGAATTGCCGAAGTTGAGCCTGTTTGATTTGAAACAGCGAGTATAGCAGCTTCATTAAAAAGTTCGTCCCTAATTTTCATTTCTTGCTGCTCGTAATATGGCGTATCATCAAATAAAATATTAGATATATGCTTAATTGGTTCTACATTAATTAAATTAGTGTTTCTACAATCCACTAATTTGAGATTCTTTAGCTCGATTAAGGGGTCTACATCTTTAATTTCAGTCCCTGCACAGTAAAGATACTCTAAGGAACCACAACCTTCAACTCCTTGTAAATTCACAATAGGCGTTTCATTGCATTTTAAAACCCATAAATTAGAAAAATGTAAAATTGGTTTGAGGCTTTTTACTTTTGTATTACTAATGTCAAGCTCATCTATTAAAACAAGATCACGTATTCTATCCAAGCTTACTACTTCAGTATTACTACAATTCAGTTTTCGTAAGTTATGCAAATATTGTAAGGGCTCTAAACTAATGATAGACGCACCACTGCAATCAATATCTTCGATATTTAAAATGTCTTTAATTTCATCTATATCAGGATTATGGTTTATGTCAATGGTTCGTTTAAAGATTTTTTTCCAAGTAATATCCAGATTTCTCCACCAGTCTTGTGGCTCAAAATTAGTTTCTTCAGTCATAATAATGTTTATTCTTATACTTATCAAATCAAAAGTAATCACAAACATCGGATTATATTTATTCTTAATGGGGCGAATTTGAAGAAGGTATAAAATTCATCTTATTTTTTGTTGGGCAAGGAAGAATCAAGTTGAAATGGATTTACATATTCTTTGATTACCTTGATTGTATTTTTGTCAAGTAGTTTATCAAGTTCAAGGAAACATTCCTTGATGTTATTTGGAATATAAACTCCATCGACATTTTCTGGTAGGGTAGGTCCCACTTTTAAATAAATTCATCCTCCATTTCTTCCATAACTCGAATTTATAGGTTTTAAATCAATTGCCAACTCAAAATGTCCCGAGATCATTAAAATTCAACTCTTTAGTTTAAATCCTTATTATTTGATTACTTCTTTATTAAAAACCCACAACTGACTGGGACGCTTTCCTTTTCATCTTCTTCCTCGCTATCAGAATAATAACTCATTACCAGTATCTCTTCGGATAGGTGCTTGTTTTTAATCAGGAATATGGGTTCATCATCGGCCTGAAATCGCGATCCAATCGCATAAATAGTTTTTGTTTGGCTGAATTTTTCAATGGCAAGATTAGTGTCAATATCAATTTGGCCGTCAATTAATTCCATTCCAAAATCAGCATTCGAATCTTTCGATCGATCAACGGCTAAGTATTCAGTGAGACGTTTCATTGCCAATGGGTGGCCTGTAAGGAGGTTCGCATAATACGGGTTGAATTTATTATGGAAATCCCTTTCCCATTCACTTTGGATATCAAGAATAAATTTACCATTCAGCAAGTTAACACCATCAGGTGAAAAGTTTGTCTTCTTAAAAGGAATAATAAGTTCCATCATTTTCAATTTTCTAATAATCGGCCTTTCATTTCCAGATAGACCCAGATTTGACAAGTAATCTTCAATACCCGTTGGTATGAAATCAGCACTTTCTGTCTGTAACAATGTTCAAAAATGAATGTTGCATTGTCGCCATCACAGATCCAAGTACCCTTCTTGCGATTGTTCCAATATTTCCCCATAGCCTCATCTATCACCAACCATTGGTCGTTTGTCAAGGGAAAATCTATCCGATTACGAACGAATTCCCGGACAACTTCAGATTGAATTGGTGCAGAATTAAGTGGGATGGTCTTCATTGTTAAAAATTTCAGCTATTGCCTTTTGGGGTTGATTTTTCGTCTTTGTATAAATCAACATTTGAATCTTTCTTTTCCCTAATATTCTGACTGTATTTTCGCCTCATTGAATTTTCACTGGCAAACATTTCGTTCATTCCTGAAGATGTTTTACTAAAATGTATGGAGTTAGTAATAGAAATAGAAGCCGCAAATTTTTCAACATCATGGTCAGTTCCGATATAAGTGAATGTCCACCGGTTCAATTTAAGTTCATCGATCAGTTTTTTGATAGAACTTCCTGAATATTCTTTCGAGGCATTCTCTTCACCATCAGTAAGAATTGTAACCAACACATCATAATCGGTTTTGCCTTCCAATACTTGACGAAGCTTTGTAAAACTAAAACCCATGGCATCATACAGCGGTGTTGAAGAATCAGGATTGTATCTCTTGTCATCAATCTGTTCCAGTTTGCTAACAGGGTCAATAAAGTGCAGAAGTTTCTGTCCACGACCGTTAAAGGTTACAAAAGAGATGAAATGCTCTTGTTCCGGGAAATCTTTTTCAACCCCTTTTACTGTTTGAACAATTTCATTAAAGCCTTGGATGATTAGTCCTTTAATGGATTCCATTGACCCACTTTCATCCAAAATAATTAAGTTGTGTACTTGATGTTTCGTTTCCATAATTTCTGCTCTTTAAATGTTAATCTGTGATATTAAAGAACAAAGGTATTTGGCTGGAGTGCCAAAAGATGTCATACCTGAAATCTGTAACAACTTATTTGAAAATGGATAAGTAGAAGTCTTCTTTCTTACATCAAAAATTCAACCGCATTTGATAACCTCCGTGAAATATCAGACAATGGTTGTCCGAAATCTAAAGATCGATTCTCAAAAGCCTTGGCGATTGATAAGTAATTCCAAGCCTGGTCAGCTTTGGGAGCATTAAACCTTTCCCAGATTTTGTCCCCAATTGAATTCCAATCTTCCCGAATGGCATTTACATTATCGAGTTTGTCAGCACATATAACAAGAAGCTGTTCATTTGTAGCTTCATTTAGTATAAAATCAATGGTATGTTGTTTCCTTTCCTTCCAACTGGCCTGCTTATCTTCCAACTTCTTTAAATGTTCAGGTTCAGAAGCCCCATGCACAATTGAGGCAACTCGTCGGCCGAATTTAATTTCAATATCCTCAATGGTTACTGAAGTGTCTTCAACCGAATCATGCAATATGCCAGCGGTTACAACTTCCTCTTCGCATCCACTATCAAGAAGAATTTTCATGACATTCATCAAGTGATAAATGTAGGGTATGCTGGTACCCTTCCTGTACTGTCCGCTGTGAGCTTCAGATACTAACTTTATTGCATTGAATAACATATCCATAATTTATTAATTCATAGGAACCATTCCTTTTAGATTCTGACCATACTCAAATAAGAACATTTCCACCTGGTCTGGTTTTAAATGTAGCTGATCCGCAATCTCGTGTGAAAAGGATAAGTATTCTATATAATTATCAACTGCATTTTCATATCTGAGTTTTTTGAACTTTTCAATCCCCTTATCACAAAATATATTTGAGTTTATGGCGCTTATTACACGTTGGTCCAGAATAAGAGCTCGATATGATTCAACAGTTAACCGCATGAAATATAAAAACTTCGTCAATGTAGAAAGTCCTAGACCTCCGATCTTCAGTACTTCTTTAATATCTCCAATAGTGATATCACCTTTGTCTTTTAGATTAGTGAGTAAGATTTTTATCTCTGAAAAGTTAGGCTCTTTTAAAACATTCTCAATATTTCTACCTCTACCTCTTGTCGGATATCCCCACATAAGAATCTTAATTAGAAGTATTTCAATAGGTTGATCATGAAAGAGCTCAAATCTCGATATTAATATTCTGTGATCCTTCTTCTGTTTAACATTAGGATTTATTATGTCATTCAAGTTGAAAATTTTCTCAAGGTATTCCTCTGATATTAAATCCTCCCAATTACCCCTTTTTATTTCAAATGCCTGTTCCATAAAAGGTAGTACACTGATTAATATTTTATAATCTGATATTTTCATTTCCTTTCTTTTTCTCCCTGATCTCGCCATTCCTTCATATATTCTGACAGTCTGACTTTTCGCCTCTTCAAAAGTGAAGGGATGCTTCTGCATCTCCTTGACTTCTTCAAATGCTGCTTTACTTCTTTCCTGATGGTAAGCGTTTAGTGCTGTAGATCCGTCTGTAAGATTGTGCTTTTTCATGACTATATTTTTCCAAATGAAAACATTTATTGTATTGAAATTAAAGAGATTATGATTTTCCCTGTTTTTTTAAATTAGACGGAACTATTAAGATTTTTCGTATAATTTAATTGCAGGCTTAATAACTTTCTCAAGTAATTCCTCACTTGAATTTATATCAAGTAGTTTGACTTTCCCGAAATGACCACTAATTTTAAATGTTCCATCCCCGTATTCTAAATCAGGAAATGTGGAGAATAATTTATTGTCAACGTATTCTAAAGTTCCCATGAGATTTTCAAACTTCTTCACCCAATCCTTTTTTTTACTTATGTTATAAAATACTCCAAACATTAATTTAGGTTCAGAAAGACTCTTCTCATCTAAAACAATTTTAAAATATAAAACTTTCAATAGTTCATTAATTTCAGTAACAGTCTGACTTGTCGTGGATTCTTCATTATTTTTTTCTGCAAATGCAACTGAAAATTTCCTCATTAACCAGAAATTAACATTATTTGGTTCCAATCCAGTTGAACTCCTTGCACTAACGCTATAACCACTTGGTTTCAATATTTGAAACTGATAATTGTCTATCTCAGCCAATTGTCCTTCAATTTCTTTAATTAAATAGGACGATTCGAAATAAAGTTTCTGAATAAAATCGAACGCATTTTTTATTTGCGTGGCAACTTCTGAAGATTTAGGATTTGTTGTCATAATAAAAGATATTGTTGGTTTTTAAATTTTCTATTGTGTTAATGGACCTAAAAAATGTCTTATGAAAAAATCTCTCATAATGATTAACGGCTTGATAATTAATCAGGTTTTTTATAAACCCAGAAAATTCCCAAATAAATTTGGACGATTTTGTATCGTAGTATATGGGGGTCGAAAAATCAAAATCTACTGATTCGTTAATCCAGGAAAGACCGTTAAAGCTTCTTAGTTTCTTTCTTAACAATAAGGAATATAAATCACTTGCGAATTCTTTATCCTTTATTATCTCACAATTTGTCAATTTCTTGTCTATAAAATATGAAATCGCTTGCCAATTTGTCCAAACAAATTGAAATGCTCCACTCTCATATTCCGTATATTTGTTTCTGGGTTTAGAGTATTCTGCTGTAATGGCTACATAAATAAAAGTTTTATTGGCATTTTCAGCTTCCTTACTTCCCATATAAATTTCCCTTCTAATCTGTGAATCAATATTCTCAGAACTCGGTGAAAAATCTGAGCGGAACTTAGCTTCAAAAAGAATATAAAAGTCCCCCGTTGTAATAACTAAATCAGGTTCAGTTCCATCATCGTAACTAATCCAAAAATTAAACTCAGCATTCATGGCCTCACTAGTCGATAATTCAATATTTATTGTCGATAAATACTCCTTTAGCAAGTGCCTGTCAGAATATTTAAAAAAGGAAAAAACATTTGAAGTAAGAATGTCCTCCTTCTCTTCGACCTTACTTGTCAGTTTTCCTGATAATTCAGCAATTATCATATAATGGTATTAAGATTTATTAATAAGCTGTCTTCTTTATAATTATCATTTGGTTAGCGCCTTATTCAAATATAATCATCAAAATTATTCTTACTATTAGTTGTAATATTTACCAATAGTGTCAAATGTACTATCTGATTGTGCCAAAACTTGTCATAGACCTATTCTGTGTAAAACACTCTTGCTTCATCCAGCATCTTTTCCATTTCCTGTTTTAAACTCAGTGGTTTGATAACCTTAGCTTGAGTGGCTATCATCATCAGTCTCTGTTTTAATTCCAGATTGACAATTAGTCTATATGAGAAGATGATTTCATTTTCCGATTCATACAGGACTCGCTGAGAGGAATGTAAGGGTAAAGTTATAAGCAGGTTTCCCATATATGAATTGCATGACAATTCAATTTCTTCTGGAGCATTACCCTCACAGGCATTTATTCCAATGACATTTTGAAACATTGCAATAACGTCATTTTTCCTTCTTTTATGGAATTTTGTTCCTGCAACTTGAACCCCCACAATTCTGTCAAGACCAAATGTCCTAATTTCATTGGTTTCCTTCAAGTGACCAATCACATACCATCGGTTCATATATTCTCGAAGTAAATACGGCTGAAAATGGTAACTCTTTATCGTTTCGGAGTCAAATCGCTTGTATTCCAATACAATTTCTGATCTATTTTGAATATAACTGGCAATCTCACGAATAAATTGTATTCCCTTGAATGTGTTATAATCCTCAAATTCAATAACCTCTGAAATTGTTGAACCTTCCTTCAAGTAACTGGTCAACAAATCAATACTTTGTGAAAATTCAAGTAGTTTTAAAAAGTATGGAAAAGTAAGTTCTTCATCCTGAATGAAGTATCCCTTATGGTAGGTTGAATATTTTACATCTAATCCGAATTCAACGCGTAAACTTTCAATATCTCGCTTCAGTTGGCGATCAGAAACCTTTAGGCCTGATTCCCTGATCTTAACCAACATCTCAGCAATCGTAGGAAATTTCGATTTCTCTATTTGTTGAAGAATCTGAAGGTACCGTTTGATTTTTGCTTGATACGACATTAGCCTGAATAATTCTATAAATTAAAGAAAAGCTCATGAAATTGCAAGATAAAATACTATCCTACAGCTTCCTGCGACAATATTCCTATGAGCTTTACAGAAAATAAAAATACTTAAAAAACTTTGGATCAGCAAGCGGTTAGTTCACTTTACTGAGGCAAACTCTTCGATTTACAACTGATTGAAAATTGGCATATTGAAATTAGCTTCATTGTTCTGCGATTTTTTCAGATGGCAGGTTGCTTTTGATTAAAGAGATAGAACCTCCGGCGGGCATTCTCAAAATCTCAAATTAACTGAATTGAGGTCAGTTCAAAAATCTTGATTGCTTGCATCTCAGGCAAATATCTTATCTCAGCGGGTGACTCCAAGTCATTTGCTGAGTAGACTACTTCATGATTGAAATATACAAGTAGACACTTATTGGAGTCGCCTGCCGGGCTATCCGAATTGATTTAGGAATAGTATTTAAAATGTATTAAAATGACGATTTGAATTACAATAAATAATTACAAAATGTTCTATTGTAAATAGATTAATATTATAAAATAGTTGCATTACAAATAGAATAATTGTATCTTTGAGTTTTATTCAGCACAAGATCAGATGAAAGAGATATTGAGGGTAGTAATTAAAGAGCAACGAAAGCAGCAAAATATTGTTATTGAGGTAGAACGGTCGTTGCCCCAAGGATTGATTGATGCACAGGAAATTCTTGTGATATCAGGAGTCCGCAGGTGTGGAAAGTCTGTTCTTTTGCAACAAATCCGAAAAAAGCAAAGGGAGCAGGACTTTTTTCTAAATTTTGACGATGAGCGATTGCTTAATTTTCAAGTTGAGCATTTTCAGCTCTTGCACGAAGTATTTATTGAAATGTATGGTGAGCAAACAACTTTTTATTTTGATGAAATACAGAATGTTTCCGGATGGGAAAGGTTTGTAAGGCGGTTGTATGATTCTGGAAATAAGGTCTTTTTAACTGGTTCGAATGCTTCCTTGTTAAGTCGCGAATTGGGTACTCACCTTACCGGTCGTTTTCTGAGATACGAGTTATTTCCATTTTCTTTTAAGGAATTCATGATCTTCAAAAATAGAAAATTGCCATCCGACCAAATCTTCACCACTTCTGATATTGGTATTATTACGGGGCTTTTTCACGATTATTTATTGCATGGAGGGATTCCGTTGTACTTGAAAACGAAGCAGGATTTATTTCTCAAGCAACTTTATGAATCGATTTTGTATAAAGATGTTTTAGTTCGTAATAAACTTACCAATGAAAAGGAGATGCTGCAATTGGTTTATTTTTTAGCCAGCAATGCAGCAAAACTCTCAACCAACAAAGCACTTACAGCAATTATCGGAGTTAAAAATCCAACGACTGTTCGTAATTACATCGAATTTGTAGAGAATACTTATCTCATTTTTCAAATCTCAAAGTTTGATTTTTCATTAAAATCTCAAATTTTGAATCCTAAGAAAACCTATTTTGTGGATAATGCACTTATTTTGAAACTGGGATTTAACTTTTCGCAAAACAGGGGTCGATTGCTTGAGAATCTGGTATTTATAGAACTTAAACGGCGGGGCTTTGAAATATTCTACAATCAGGGCAAAGGAGAATGTGATTTTGTTATCCGAAATGGGTTCAATATAACTCAGGCTATTCAAGTGTGCGATTTATTTGATAATGAGATGACTAAACAGCGTGAAATAAATGGATTAATGGAAGCAATGCTGGCTTATAACCTATTGGAAGGTCTTATTTTAACGACTGATACGGAAGAAATACTCCATGTCGGGGCTCATCTGATTCAAATTCTTCCAACGTGGAAGTGGTTGCTTTAATTTAGTTGTTAGGATCATCGGGCTGGAGAGGATTTGCAATCCGAGCCTTTCAGACATGATTTGCAATTCCATGATTCAGTAAAATTAAATAACTTGATGATTGTTTAATCCCATTGAAAAATTGCATAAATGTAAAATATACTTTACATCTGGACGATTTAATTGTAAAATATACTTTTATGAATAATCGCCCATTTTGGTTAAGATAATTGAATGATGCCTGGGATAAAAGGTCATTGGTATGGTTATCTGGGGTACGCAGAAGTGGTAAAACCATGTTGTGTAAAATGGTTCCCGGAGCTATTTATCTAAATTGTGACTTGCCATTTGCCGTCACTTGATGAATCAGAGCTATTACCACCACGCTCATTTCACCTGGGATCCTGCCAAATGCGAATTCACTGGAGGTACCGGCGATCCGAAATGGCTCACCCGCGAATACAGCAGTCCCTGGATGGTATAATTCCGTTCTAATTCGAAAGAAGACTTGAGACGCATCTAACGTCAGTTAGTTTTTGCAAATTCGTTGCAAGAATCAAGGGTTTAAGAAGTTTTATTTTTTTAAACCCTTGATTTGTATGATATTGGTAATTGTTATTTTAAAACCGATCTGCGGGTGATTTTCCTTTTAGTGCTTCCCGGGAACCTTGAAAAAGAATCACTTCTTCCCCTTTTTTCAGATTAAGTTCGAATAGCCCGGGTTCTACCTCCTTTTTTGTAACGGAAAGCGAAGAGGTAGTGAAAGGACCTGTAAATTCGGGTTTGATTCTGCATGAAGCACCGGTCAGGCTTCTGATTTTGACCCAAAGTGTTTTACCGTTAAGACGTTCGGCACTGACCAGAAACGCACCCTCTGTCCGTAAATCATGAAACACTACATTTTCCCAGTCTAACGGAATAGCAGGAAAAATACGGATACGGTCGCCCCAGCTTTGAAGCAACATGTCTTGCAATGCCTTGGCAGCGAAAAGTGAACATTCAATAACCGGAGAGCCTTCGATATACATCGTATTGGGCATTACGAACCGTTTGTCATTATGGTGCGCGAGAAGACGCTCACGAGCTTTCTCCCCATTGCCCATTGAAGAGTAAAGAAGCGAAGCGGCAGCACTCGACCACCCATAAATCTCTTTACCGTCCTCCACGGTAAGCCAATGGGTGAGGGTTTTCTCTACCAATGCCTTATTTTCAGGCTGTTCGACCGACAACATGTGCAACGGCCATACCATCAGCAAATGCGACCAGTGGCGATGTGACCTGGCAAAGGGAACAGTTGCACCGATCATAAAGCCATTCTCATTTTGCGGATAGGCGACCAGATCATGCAAAATGCGCTCCCATTCCAGCTTTTGAGGATCTTTAAATCCATAGCGTCCGTTCAGATCGAGAAGTGTAGCACAACCCCAGTGGAGCAGGGATAGATTGTAGTTGTTGTCTATGTCACCTTCAAGGCTATACTCTGGCGAATGAAGTCGCGGAAGATGGAGCTTGCCATCAGTACCGTATTTGAGGAGTTTCAGGTATAGATTGATGCTCCCTTTAAGCAACGGATAGAATGCATGTTGTTTCTGGTCAATCACCAAAGAGTCATCCATTGCGTATCTGTATTGCTGCCAGTAATTGAACAATGCCCATGTGAAATCGCCCGGGTTAATATAGCTCTGTGGTGCTAATGTCCCGTTGCCGCGCAGCCCTTCGTAGTCGGTGGTGTGCGAGACTGTTGCGCAGCTGTCATAGCCCCAGATGCTTTTTGCATTGAACACAAAATTGTCGCGCTTTGCATCAATGAAGCGGGTAAAAGATTCTCCCAGCTCGAGATGGTTAGCGGTATATACAGAAGAATAAGCAAGCTGGATGTTCAGGTTCCACCAGATCCGCGGCCAACTGGTTGAACGGTACCAAGGACCAAGCAGGTCGATCACCTGACGATCCTGTCGAGTGGCGCAGGCTAGCTTGTACATTTGAACCCAGTAAAAGCCCTCTATTTGTGCATCAGGCACCGACAGAAAACTGGCCGGATAGTATGCATGCCACCATTTCCGATGGCTCCGCTCAAGAGCCTCTGAAGGCATGGCTGCCACACGACAAACGGTGGCAATAGCAGTCGCTTTGGCTGTCAGGTCGGGAAACGAATCGGCAATAGTAAGGGTTAACCGACGCTTGGAGTAAGTCCCCTGAACCTTCCAGGCAGTTGCATAAGCTCCACCTGCTGCACGGCGTTGAACACAGAAGCTGGTTTCGCCATCCGCACCTGTTTCAGGCGAAGGATTCGGTTCCCCATTTTTCCTGTTTTTCATCTCATCACGGTAAACCTCAGATTTTTCAGGCTCCCAAACGAAATTAGCTTCCTTCTCTCCTTCATCGGTTTGCAGATCGACAAGTAAAACCATCTCATTGGAATGATCCATGGCCCTGAAGCGGATAACCCCTTTGTCGGTGGTTACCTCTCCGCGAACTTCAGCATCCCACAAAACCATTCGGAGAGAGCCTGACTTGATGGTTCCCGCCGTTTTGAGTACCATACCTCCAATGGGAAGCCGGCCGTTGTCGCGGCGATGGTCGGTTATATCAGAGCGGCCAAGTTCAAAACGCAACCTATTGGGACCATTAGAATAGATTGTTGTTCCCAAAAGCCCGTTACCCATAAAGGCACCGTGATCGAATTTGGCTGGCAGCGTATCCCATTGAATATCGTGACTTCCCAAAAACTTTGGCCAATCCACAGGTTCTTGCACACGTGAAAGAACAGGTTTTCTTATTTTTTCGATAGGTTTCGCTTTCGGTTTTGCTTTTGCCGACACTGTCGGAATCGAAAATATGGCATTGACAATCAGCAGTATGACAAACATACTGAATCCTGAAATTGGTTTTAGTTTCATTTTATAATTCATTTTATGATTAATTTATAAATTAAAGGATAAATATCTCCTCTATTTATATTTCACTTCCCAATACGTTTCCTTGCTATCCTTGCGTTCTAAAACCAGTATTGCAAAATTTTTCCCGGCCGGGTGAGATTCCATTCTGGCTTTGGACCCGGCTGAAATTACTCTTATATTTTTTCGTCCATTGTTAGCCACTACAATCCGGAATGGTTCACCGCCGATAATTTTTGCAATACCCGAAAGTTTCTTTCCTGCTGAATCCCAATTAACGTCTTTCAGTTCAACCCATCCCTGAAGGACATGCCGGTTGGTTGACAGAACCTGTGGATTGTCCTTAACTTTTCGAACTGAAAGCATAGCAGAATTTAAAGGTTCAAGCTCCCGCTCCACAACATCTTTTCCCGACATCTTTCCGAGATAAGCATCGTTCCAAAAGTCGTAGATGTAATAAGATGCTGTCGGATCCAGTCCGAGTGCTCCTTCTGTCACCCTGTCGCCACAAAGAGCAAAGGATATCTTTCTTTTTATGTCGCCGGCATTGAATAACGCCACTTGATGCCAGTCCGGCGCAAGTTCCAAGTCATAGATCTGAGGATCCGCTGCGCCGATGAAGGCATCCAGCGGCCGTGCTGCGAAAGGTTCACGATAGGTCGGATATATACGCGAAACATCGCGGACGATTTCCGGCGTGAATAAATTGAATGAGGTGCCCAGGTTGATCCGGCCGCTGGTTAGGAAGAGCATGGTCAGCATGGACTGGCGGACTTCCTTCGTCAGGTCATGAACCGTCTTTGTGTCTGGATAGTAGTTGAAGACGGTACGGTTCTTGTACCAGCGCAGGCCATCGATCGTGACCATCTCCTTGGAGTAATCTTTCGAGTCGGACCAAGTTCGTTGGATATCCACAATGCCGGCCGTCACGTCGAGGCAAGGGCGACCGGACTCGCCTAATAGGCGCTCGTCGATGCAGGCTTCTGGGCCAAGGCCTTCACGGCAAAGACGGAAGATCTCGCGATAGGCTGATGCGGTGGTGGCATGGCGGTTGTCGAAGCCGCCCTCGGGCCGCCAGCCGCTTTCAGGATAATCGAACATGATGCTGCGGACGCCGGCCTGCTTGAGCCCTTGCCAAACCGTCAGCATGTGTTTCTGGAAATCAGGGTCGGTGTAGTCGAAGCTCACCAAAGGCTGGTGGTGGGGATGGCTGACGGCCAGATGGCTGATGTCATTGAAGAGCATATAGCCGGGAAACGCGCGGGCGAAGTCGTCCGAGGGCATGCCCGTCTGGAAATAGGTGCAGGGGATGCCATCGCGCTCGGCCATTGCCTGCCCCCACTTGGCGAAGGTTTCATTGGGCTGAACAAGGTGCCCGAACTTTGCCCAGTGGGCGTTGTCCCACCAGCCTTGCTCGGTGTTGCCGCTGTCGTAACAATAGGTATCCGGCACCAGTTGGATGCCCACCTTGGTGTATTTCGTCAACCCGCATTTCTGCGCCGCCTCTATCTGTCCGATCAGGAGCTTGGAGTTGTTGACATTTCCCAACTTGCATAAGGCGCCCACGCCCCAGCCGCAGAGCACCGGGAAGTCATAGACATTCGGATTGGCGTGATTCGCCAGTCGCATAGCCCGGCCATATTGTTCCAGCGCCACGAACGGATCCGTCGTCGTCACGTCCAGATAGAAATTGTCTGCCGCCCAATAAGTCTGGCCGGCATCCACCAGCCGGCCTACGGGATCTTTAGCGCTGAATTCGAGCGCACCCTTCCGTACAGCGGCCCATTTTCCGAAATCCTGATTGGCCAATCCGCCCCAGACCACCGTACGCCTTTGCCCATCTTTCAGGCAGGTGAGCATCAGGCTATTGGCCGATTCACGATTCGGTCCCGGTTGAACTTTCGTGGCTTCCGCTCCAGCGGAACCGTTCAGCGTCAGAACGTTTTCCAAAGACTTGCCGGGAAAAAGATTGGCGCCGATCATCGGTGCCGAGTTCATCAAACGGATGCCGAAGTCCCGGGTGTTTTTCAGGCCGAAGCCCATGAATACCGCTCCGTTGTTTTCGTAAAGTGTGTAGCGGAATAGATAGCTTGGTGTCGCAGGTCGCTGGGGATTGCTCAAGGTCACCACCACGCGCCGGCCTTTGCCGAACGCATCGGCAACATTCTCCTGTGTCTGGCTTACATCCCAACCTTTCCAAGCATCGAGCTTTCCGGAGCGATCACCTCCCCACCCATCTGCCATCATCATAGCATCTCCCAGCACGACTTCCCTGGTCGCGGCATCGGCGACCTCAATCCGTCGCCGTTCCAAGTCGATCGAGAGTGCCACCTTTTCGTTCGCCAGAACGACGACGTTGCCAGTCTGCTTTAGGTTTACTGCCGCCAATAAGTTTGGCGTGCAATTCAAAACAATGGTAAGGACGATATAAATGATTTTTTTCAACTGTTTATAGTTTTTATTTAAATGGCCTGAACTTCAGGTGGAAAGCTGGTAGAAGGGACAAAGGAACCCGCTTTTGAGGAATTAAGTGGCGGTTACCAGGCATGTACCTCCCTAACCTGTCCAAGTAGCCCCATATCACACCACTCTTTGACCAATCTGATCCCATTGGTGGTATACCCCTGGTTCCCCATTTGAGACACGACACCATAGTGATTTGCAGCTTTTTTTAACGTACGCGATTGCCAGATATTATGGCGCAAAGGTTTCTCAACAAATACATGTTTCCCCAGTTCCATAGCAGTTTTATTGTTCTTATTGAAGAACAGTAAATCCTTTTTTGACTAAAATGTATTTTGCATTTATTTTGGTTTTGAAGGTGATCAGATCCCCTCCGGTTGTTTTTATTTTCTTGGAATCTGCGTAGATGTCAATGGCCGAATTACCCCATGGATTGCGGATGTGGCATTCAGATCCTGCCTGAGATTTTAATTCCACATATTTAATTTCCCCATCTTGTAAGGAGGATGAAACCAGGAAATTTCCCCGGCAAAGCAATTTAAACTGTCCGTCCCATTCTTTAGGCCAAGCCGGGAAAACCCGGATAATGGTTGGTTCTCCAGGTTTAGATGGAATACTCTGAACCAATGCATTCTGCAGGGCGTCTGCACCTCTTCCCAACCTTTCACAGGTTGTCCCCTGCAATCCTTCAAACCAATCCATCCTGTTCTCGAATATACTTCTGCTTAAAGCTTTCATCTGGTTATAAATCAGATATTTTGTGGCTTCAGTTCGTCCCAGCATAGCACCTACAATGGGTAGCATACACAATGGTCCAGCGGTTGACCCTTCTTTAATTCCATTTTTGAAGTAGGCGTTAAACGTATTAGTTGCTACTCTTACCATCATGGTGTCCTTCGACTCAAGGGTGCAGAGGTCAAAGCAAAACACCGGCATTGTGTTGAGATCGGGTAATGCTGATGCACGACACCCCTCCTGGACCGGCAAAAGTGATTTCACATGTCTGAGAGGCTGATTTTTTAATTCTGGAAATGCATTACTCATGGGAAGCGGGGAGAGATTTTGCAATAACTCTCGCCACAATGGACGCAAGTCGGCATCGACATTCAAAATTTCGGAAGCTTTTATCGCAACCGGAAGAATTCCCATCATCGATGAAATCTCCTCACCGGTATTGTTTCCATTCCGGATCGGCTCGTTGTCGTTGACGTGATAAATATGATATTTGCCATCAGCCTCCTTTTTAAGGTTTGGGAAATTTCGATAAAACTCAGCGATCCCTTTGATCATTGGATAGGCTGAAGCCGATAACCATGCCTTGTCCATGGTGAGTTCATAATTCATCCAGTAGGTATAAGCAAGTTTGGCTCCGCGCGAAAAAATATGACTCACCGGACCGAATGCATCTCTGTCAGACGCGTTATTCCACCTGCTTAGTAAAGTGTTCCTGCCCGTTGCGTAATCCTTGTAAGCCTTCGATCGTTGATCCCATGGCTTTTGGACCAGCATTAGCTCTCTCATCTCTTTGGCGATTGAATCGGGCATCTCCGGATCTCCGTCAAAACCAATGGTCTCCGCGATATATATCCCTTTGCTGCCCCATTGTTGTTCCGCTGACCGGGCCGAGGCCTTGTAAAGCGATGAAAACATTTTGAACATGGGATTGAACAGCTCCACTTTATTTGCGGTGAGCAGCGCGTTATAAATGCAACTCTGATTAGCCCCCCAAAAGGATCCTCCCCAGTCCCGTTTGTCGCCATCGGTGCTCCAAAGCATTCCGTTGAACTTTACGGGGTAGTCTCCTCGCGATGAGGATGCCATAAGGTAGAGATAATAGATATAGTTTTTATTTATATAATCTGCCTTACCATCTTTACTGCTCAGTTGCACATACGATTGTTCCCAGAAAGGGTGCCACCAAGCTATATTTGAAGCAAGCATTGCATCGTAACCTTTCGAAGTCGCACGATCCAGTTTCTTTATTGCAAGTTCAACAACATCAACTTTTTTGTCGAACGATGCAGCGCTTGAAACAAGGACAGTATATTCTTTATTTCCTGTCACTGTAGAAAGTTTTAGTTCTGTATCAAGGGAAAGGAAAGCCCTGGACTTATTACCAGGAATGGAAATTGCCACTGCCGATTTGCAGTAGTGTTCATTTTCGGAAAACTCCTGAGTCAGCACGATTTTATCGCCGATGATCTCCAGTTTGGATATTGCTTTGTTTTTTTCCCGCTGAACAACCAATGGCCTCAACGAATGAAGGCTGATCGTTGCAGGGGTTTGAATCGTGCGGGAATCGACAACCCGGACAGCCATAACATCTTCATCGTTCCAAACGAATGTTTTGGTCTTTATGCCGCTGCCATTCGTTTCGACGGTTCCGTCATAGCAGGAGAGGTGCTGATTGAAATTAGGTTCTGCAAAAACCGTGTCTTGGCTCTGAAAATCAATATCAACCAGACCTAATCCGCAGGACCAATCAGGCTGAGAAATATCATAAGATTTTGTATTTGAGCCCATTGAAAAGACATCGACGCGATTCATCTGATAGCTGAGGGTATTCTGGTTTGTCCAGATCAGACTCCCCATCCGGCCGTTCCCGACGGGCTGACCTTCATAAGAGTTTTTTACAGGATTGATATAAATGAGGTCTGCTTTCGAAATCAGCGAGGGATAATCAATGGCAGAAATTTTTACTACTTCGTTCCCCTTAATAAATACCTTGGCAAATGCAACACAATTTGATGAAAGCAATGCAAGGAGAATAATTAATTCTGAGATCTTTTTCATTGGGATAGTTAGTAATTAAAGTAATTTAGATTTGTACATTTAAAATTTTAAGATTCTGAGGTTGAAACTGTGATGTAATTATTTGCTTTCGTATTGAAAATTTAAATTTATCTGGATGGTTGAAGCCTGGCCAGAGCAAATTCTGCAGCAGCTTTTAAATTTTGATTTCCAGTTAATTGTTTAATTACGGGTAGGCTCAAATCAGATCCCATCCAGCTCAGCTCATCAAGCAATAATTTTTTCCCTTCATCAGTAGCCTCCTTGTTTTCGAGTACGCTGATCATCAATTTTTCGAATTTCTGAAACTCTTCGGGAGTTTTGGCCTCGGTACGGATGCGGCTCTGCAAGTCGACGAAATATTTCGTGCTTTTAGTGATGTCGTAAGTAGCAATTTTTACGAGGTCGTCATCCACGGTCATCTCTTTGAACCCGGTTCTAAGAGAGGTTGACCCGTTATTGGGGAAATCATAAGGGATTTTCTGAGTTACTTTACCTGATGCCGCCCATTCGGTTCCACGTTGCAGCGTCACGATAAATCCAACACATTCCATCGCCGGACCGCCACCCTGATCAGCATGGCCTAAAGTGGTGTGGAATATTCTCCCCTTTCCGTAACTGATGGCCATCAGCATAGGCTCGTTACGTCTATTGCCACCGGCAGTTCCCGCTGCAAAGGCTGTAGCCAGTATCTCCATATTCTTTCCAGGGCCGCGTAACTCGCTGTAAAGTTCATCACTGCCGTGCTGCCAACCGATAGGTAACCCTTTGGTGATGGGATGTTCAGTGTTGCGGGTTATCACTTGAAACTCCTGTCGTTTAAGAAAGGAGCCGCACCGGCCGGCTGTTGAGTCAATTACCAATGTATTTTTGTTATAATAGACATAAGGGCCCGATTTTTCATCGCGGCCTCCCCAGCCACCCAATCCGATTATTTCGTTATATTCCTTCCATTCGGGGAAAGCGTTGTTGGCACTATGATAGACAACCACACCTCCACCATTTTTTACAAAATCAACAAAAGCAGTTTTTGTTTTCTCCGGCCATGAGTCGCCGTTATAATCAAGTACAACTGCATCATATTTTGAAAAATTAGGATCAAATGTATTCATCTCCTCTTTTTTTTCGGGAGTTTTCAGGATATCGGCCGAAAAAAGGGCTGTTTGTTCAAGTATTTGCTTGATAATTGGAGAACTGGCTCTCCAGTTGTGGTTGCTTTGGCCGGTAACAATCAGCACTTTATATTGTGTCCCTGAAGTACAGCCATTGAACAGAATGACGAGTATCGCAAAAATTAAAATATATTGGTTTTTCATTTTAAGTATTGTATGTAGGAGATTAAATATGGTTTTTAGACCGATTTATTAGTCTTACTTTTTCAAGAATCCTGCATTTTTGGCTGCCACCTTCGCCGAATCCTCGGTGAACTTACTTCGGTCGTAGGTCAGAAGTCCGTTACGTTCGTCTTCCACGTCTGTAATCTGAGTCCAGACTACTCCACTAATTCCTGGATCGGTGACCAGCAATTGATATTTTTCGTTGGCTGAAAGGTATTTTGAATAGCCATATTCACCGATGACGCTGGCCCGGGTGTCTGTTGGAGCAAGGCATTTTATTGTCCCGTAGCAATGGGCATCCATGATTTGTCCTGTTCCAATATCCAGGATATTCCAACCCTGATATTCTCCCATTGGTGCACCACTTTCAGCGTTGATTAGCCTTGTTGTGTCCAGCGCGGCGATGCCGGCCATTTTACGCATAAAGGCGCGGGTATCGTCATCAAGCTTATAACCTCCCGGATTTTTCAGTCCCATACCTTCGTTAAATACCACCCACGAAACTATTGAGGGATGATTAAAACGCCCATCAATTAATGTCTGAAGTTCGGTGCCAAACTGTTCTTGGCGTTGGGCATTGGAGGTGGGATAAGCAGGCTCAAAAGCATGGATGCCATCTCCGGAACAAGGCATGTCCTGCCATACCAGCAGCCCTAGCTTGTCGGCCCAATAATACCACCGTTCCGGCTCAACTTTAACATGTTTCCTACTGAGGTTGAATCCGAGTTTTTTAATCGATTCAATATCATAGCGAAGCGCTTCATCTGTTGGAGCGGTATATATTCCGTCAGGCCAAAAACCCTGATCGAGAACCCCATTTTGAAATACAAACTGATTGTTCAGGAGAATTCTGGTTATCCCGTTTTTATCTTTCCCCAGAGAGACTTTTCGCATGCCGAAATAACTTTCAACCGTATCAATAATATTCCCTTGTGAAGAAACAATACTGATTTTTAAATTGTAAAGAAAAGGGGCGTCAGGCCACCATAGTTTAGGATCGGGAATCCTGATCCCAAACGGTTGATTGGGTATGCCACTGAGCTCCGCAATTTTTCTTTGACCATCCATTACAACCGCTTTAACCCGGAAATCACCTCTTTTACCCTGAAGAGAACAGGTTAATTGCATCATCCCACCATCAACATCAGGAATCATCCTTAATTTACTGATACTTACCTTGGGGACAGGTTCCAGCCATACGGTTTGCCAGATACCTGTTGAGGGTGTATAATAGATACCTCCCGGTTTATCAATTTGTTTGCCACGGGGATAACCACCCATAGCGGTTGGATCCCAGACAGCCACCACCAGCTCATTTTCTTTTCTCTGAATCAAAGCATCGGTAATATCGAATGAAAAGCCGTCGTATCCACCGCGATGTATCCCCAATTTTTGCCCGTTGAGGTAAACCTCTGCCTCCCAGTCTACCGCCCCAAAGTGCAGCAATACCCGTTGGCCTTTCCAGTTTTTGGGAACAGTGAAGCTCCTGCGGTACCACAGGCGGCTGTTATCATAAGTGTGTCCCGGAATCGAATTGATCATCACACCAACCCCTGAGAGAGGCGCTTCGATCGGGAATGGGACAAGCAAATTGCCTTGGTAAGATTCGGGTTTTGGTGCCTCTTTAGCTGTGACCGAATATTTCCATAATCCGTTAAGGTTCATCCATTTGCTGCGGACCATTTGGGGACGCGGATATTCCGGCAACGAAGTTTTAGTGGAGACATCTGCAGCCCATCTTGTCATCCCATATTTCCCTTCCACAGGCTTCCACTCACCTTCGGCTGTTGCGGTATTCGAATTATAATTACTTGCGGTACAATTGTCCCTTTTGTTGCTGCCGGGTGAAGCAGAAACGAAATTGACAAGTATTGACAATTGAAGTGTCAAACAAATTAGTACTGTAGAAATCTGTTTCATCTTAAGTATTTTGTGGTTTTTTAATTCAACTTAAACATTTAAATTGAATTAAATTATTGGGTTTTCCCAGGGTTTACGGTAAGGACGGTACAGCAAACGACTTGCCACCGGATTTCCGATAATCTCTTCTTTAGCCGGGTTCCATTGGATTTTTTGCCCTGTGGTCATCGCGATTTCGCCAAGCAGGCCGATGGAAATTGAACGGTGAGCGATTTCAACAGGGGCTACTGTTTCACCTCTTGATTTAATGCACTCGAGGAAGTTGCCGATATGGTCATTGCTTTTATAAAGATGGATCTCATTTTCGCCGATCACCTCTTCAAGAATTTTCGGATTGGATGCCTCTAGTTTCCCACGATCCACATTGATCCAACCCTTTTCGCCATACCAGGTGGCGCCACCTATCCAGGAAGGGCCATTCTTCCTCTTGGGTAATTGGGGTGAGTTTGCGACTCTCATCTCTATGCCGTTTGAATATTTACAAAGGAAATTATATTCAACCGGAGCGTTGTATATTCCTTCCTTCGGATAATCCCCTTTTCCTTCAATTTCAACTGGTCCGGAGCGTCCCATTCCAAGCCCCCACTGAGCGATATCGATATGGTGGCCAGCCCAGTCGGTGAGTTGTCCGCCCGAATAATCGAGGATCCATCGCCAGTGCCAGTGGCTTACACCCCTGAAAGGGACTTTAGGGGCAGGGCCGAGCCACATTTCCCAATCTAATTCTGCAGGAACTTCTTTCACCGGAGGTGTACCCACTCCTCTGTTTCCATTTGGCAAACCCACTTCAACGAGAGATATTTTTCCAATACGGCCGTTAATCACCAGCTCGGCAGCATGTCTGAAATTTTGTTGTGACCGTTGCCAGCTCCCTGTCTGCCAAACGATATTGTTTCTTTTCACGGCGCTAACGATGGCCCTTCCGTCGTAGATGGTTCGTGCCAGAGGCTTTTCGCCATAAACATCCAGTTTTTTGTTGGCTGCGGCGGTATAAATCAATCCATGCCAATGATCGGGCAAAGCAATACAAACAGCATCAAGTTTTTCTTTTTCTAAAAATTCACGGTAATCGCCATATGTGCGGCAATCGGTGTTTTTATGGGCGGTGTCGACCAGGTTTTTTGCACTCTTTGCGCGATTTTTGTCTACATCACACACAGCCACAAACTGTAATTCCTTTATTTTTTGCAGAAATCCCTCCATATTTCCGGTTCCCTGCGCCCCTGTTCCGATAGCTCCCATCACAATTCTGTCACTTGGCGGAAGTTTTCCTCCCATGCCAAGAGCGGTTGAAGGAATAATTTGTGGGAGAACCAGTGCGCCAGCAGCAAGTGAGGCCGATCGCTTTAGAAAATCCCTTCTGGTAGATTTTTCAATCATTGTAAATGTTTTTTTTTCCAAATAAATTAGCAAAAAACTCCCGGATTTCAGTACAGAAATGCGGGAGTTTATCTTAATTATTTAAATATGAATTATTTTACCTCTTTTAATCTGAATACACCCCTCCAATTGTAACTGTTTGGGTAAGCATTGGCTGTTGGAACAGTTGTGGTTGTATAGACAATGGAATCGTTTGATGTAGTGTAAGTCCCGTTGTGATGAGTATAATCTATCGGTACGGCACTGCTGGCTGTTCCGCCAAAGAAATCAACCAGAAGTTTTCCCGAACTATCAACCTTGTATGGAGATAAAGGATAAATGGTCACCGGATAATTGGGAACCATCATCTTCCACCCTTTGGCAGAAAGGAAAATCCAGACGCAATCCAAGGGGGTTGTTGTTCCAACTTTCACAAATGTACCTCTGAACACTCTCGTGGAAAGGGCATTCGACTGAGCAATCATATCAAAAGCAAGATATCCCCCAAGGTAGGTCGTATCAACCTTGGCAAAATTGACATTCTGGTTGC
This sequence comes from Mariniphaga sp., assembly GCA_037133495.1. Classification (GTDB taxonomy): domain Bacteria; phylum Bacteroidota; class Bacteroidia; order Bacteroidales; family Prolixibacteraceae; genus JAAFHB01. The sequence continues at coordinate 24,905 of JBAXOA010000007.1, forward strand.
TATAACTGAGATCTCCCTTCCATATTCCCTTATTGGTTGTTAAATCGAGATTACTTCCGCTTAAAGTCCAGGTAACAGGTGATCCTGTTGTAATGGTAATTGCTGCACGTGAAGTGTGATTATCAATGGTCATCAATGTCCCCGCCCCGGTAGATCCTGTCCCGTTTAAGGTCATTATTTTCATTACATCTCCGTTATAAAATTGTTGATAAAGAAAATTATAAGCAGGTAAACCAATCCATTTTGTCCCATTGAGAGGAAAGGTCGTATCAGAACTTTCCTTTTTGCAGGAAGTGAAGACCAATGCATTCATTAACCAGAAGGCAATGACCAATAATAAGTATTTTCTCATAATATTTATATTTTAAGATTTTTATGCTTTCTAACAGTCAGCTTTCCTGTAAATGTTAATTTAGTTTAGGATTAAACGGGCCGCCATAACTGACACTTTGTTGCACCAATGGATCGGATAATAAAACTCCGGTAGGAATACCCTCCAACGCGTTTGAATCAAACGGATTCAAAACGACTTTGGCTTGATCGGCTATTAATATGATACTGGAGAACATTTGCTGGTAAAGTTGGTCGGGATTGGTACTCTTTGTTATCGTATCGTCCAGCGCCCTGTATACGTCATCATTGCTCAACCCTAAACTGGACAACTTTCCAATGACAATCGTGGCTCCGTTCCGTGCAGCTTTTAGTTTTAAGGCATCGACGCCGGGTACATTAATAATTGACGACAGACCAAGGAAGTTCTTGTACTGGCGGAAGTCACTGAATAAGACCCTCCGTTTGATATCCCAGACCCGTTTCCCCTCGTAAGCAAATTCGACCAGCCGCTCATTCATAATAATTTTGAGCCAGCTATCGTGGTTGTTTGGCACGGAGGCCAACCCGTAACTCCCGTCGAGGTTCACGATACCGGCCCTGCTACGGATCGGTGTTAAAAGGCCGGCCACCTCTCCACGGTGTGCATCGAGTTCGTTCGCACATTCTGCCAAATTGAGCAGTATTTCGGCATAACGATAAATAGGCCAGTTTGTTTGTACCTGAGTGGCCTCCTGTAGGACATTGAGGGTCGTATCGATCCCTTTTCTGCTTAGAAATCCGGAAGCACCGGAGTAGTCGCCCTGAATAACCCCGTCAAAGATCCACTCATGCCGGATCGGATTAGGAATTGCACCCGGAACTGCAGGAAATATATATGGGGCACCGTTATAGGCGATGGTTTGCTTAAATCGGGGATCCCGATTTTTCCAATAGAGCTTTCTGTCGTAAGTGTAGGCCGAGGTCAGCGTATCTTTGCCGTCGGCCATCATATAGCGCTGAACCAGGTTCCAGGTTGAAGCATATTGTTTTATAGCATAGAGCCCGGCAGAATTGGTTATCGGATAGCTATATTCAATTTGGTAAATCCACTCTTTTGCAGCCCCAACTTTATCATAAAACATCCCTGTATAGGGGGGAGTTTTACCAATCTTGGTAGTATATAGTCCGTAACCTTTTCCATCGAGATAGGTTTTGGCTGCACTTACCGCAGTGTAGGCATCGGTCCAGTAGGTTTGGTTGGGGGTGGTACAAAAGATGGGGCTCGCTTTCCACATCAGCACTTCACTCTTAAGGATCATTGCGATCGGTTTGGTGACTCTGAACTTGTCGTAGCCAGATATGGCAGCACCCGCTGCTGTTGGTTCTGGCAAGTTAACAATGGCGCTGTCGAGCAGTTGGGTAATATAGTTGAAACAATCGATCGTTGTGTTTCTTGGCCGCCCAAGTGCAGCAAAATCCGTGCTGGGTTCAATCACATCTTTTATGATCGGGACCCCGCCGAACGTTTTGACTAACCTGAAATACTGAAAAGCCAGAAAGAAAAATCCCTGCCCTTTTAACCACTTTTTGGAGGCATAGTTACCCTGGTTGACATTTGCAAAGAACAGATTCAGGCTCCGGATATCCTGATAGCAAGCCCCAAAACTGGCAGCACCCTTTATGCCACTCCCTGCGACAGACATTTGATCGCTATTGAAAGCGGTCCAGACCCCCATATTCCATAACCCCCACTCCTCGGTTGCCGGGGCATCACTTTGGGATAAATAGTTTAGCGTAAGCCTGTAGAATGAATTGATATACTGCGAGGTGAAAGCCTCGTTACTCCATACTAAGTCAGGGGTGAGATTTTTATAATTTGTAATATCATCGTACACTCTTGAACACGACATTAGGCTCATCGTGATTACCAGAAGAATTACGTATGTTTTTTTAATCATTTTCATGATATATTATATTTTAGAAATTAATAAAATAATTCTTTCAGAGCGTTATATTAAGCCCTAATGAATAGTTCCTGAGAATCGGATAAGCCGTTTGGTCACGGGATTCCGGATCAACATATTTCGGACACATCTTGTAGATCATAAACGGGTTTTCCATATTAACAAAGAACTTTAATCCCTGAATACCTACTTTATGCAAAAGAAAGTTTGGTATCGTGTAACTCAAAGAAATATTTTTCATACGCATAAAGCCCATGTTGCGGAGATAATAGTCAGCGGCCATGCCGGAACCAGCAGTTGGCAGGAGTCCATAATCAGAATATTTTCCGGCATAAATTAGGGATGGTCCGGCATTAATGTTGTCGAAGTTCCACTGGTTAGGCCAATAATCCAGGTAGTTTTGGAAATTACCGACTACGTTTTGCCAAATAGCACCAGTACCTGCAGCAATCATATTTAATTCGATCCTTTTCCACCTTAGATTCACATTAAGACCAAAAGTCAATCGGGGTGAATTATATTTGCCAGGTACATAATACTTATCGTCCTGACCATTTTGATTGACGCCTCCATCGGGGGAGTTCGCGAATATCGTGTTATTTGGTCCGCGAATATCCTGGGCATTTAACATACCCGGTTGAACCATAGTACCCATTACCAGATGACGGGTCGCACCCACCCCTTGTTCGGCCATGATCCGTTCAGCTTCAGCCATGGTCCTTACCACACCAGTTCCTGTGCCATTGACTGCATCATTCCATACCAGATTCCTATCCATTGGGTGGCCATTCGGGTTCTGATAATCGCGTGTTCCCAGGGCAACATCCTGAAGCAGGATCTTGTTCGAAGTAAAGGCGATATTTCCGCCGGCAGAAAATGTAAACTCCCCAATTTTATGGTTGTAATTTGCATTAACCTCCAACCCCTGGGCACTCACCTCGCCATAATTTACCGCGGGCAAATTTGCCCCGACGACAAGTGGGGTTGTCGAGGTACGGTTGCCAAGAATGTCTGTTGTCTTGTTGTACCATCCTTCAGCCGAAAAGGTTAAGTCATTTTCTAAAAATCCAAAATCGAGCCCGATGTTATAGTTGAAATTTCTCTCCCAGGTAATATTAGGATTTGGAACAACAGAAGTTACCAACGCAGTAACTACAGTGGTTCCATAAGTTGGCTGACCGCCGCCTGCGAATGTATTCTGCCACTGCCAGGCAGCAGTGTTGTCCGTCCCGGTTACACCATAGGAACCCCTGAGCTTAAGGCTGCTGATAACAGACCTGATCGGGTCGAAAAAAGACTCTTTTGAAATAATCCAGCCAGCAGAAATTGCGGGGAAGTTACCATATCTGTGGGCAGGGGCGAATCTGTAAGAACCATCCCTACGTACGGTGGCTCCCAAAATATACTTGCCACTGTAGTCATAATCCAACCGGCCAATCCATGAAGTCATGCCGTCCTGACCGTTTCTATCACCGGCATTCGTTTGATTGACAGGATCATTACTTCCTCCGCTAATCTCATTATAAGATTCGAGGCTATAACCCTGGCGGTAGGCCTGTATAGACCCACCTGTACTGCCGCGAAATTCGTAACCGGCAAACGCCGAGATATTGTGATTGCCAAAGGAATTGGCATAATTTAGCTGATAATTACCTTGATAACCTGAATTTTTACTGTAATCTTCAGTTAAATTGGCATACGTATTGTTATTTAGTGGATTCCTGTATCTCCATCCGTTTGCATTGGCATAATCGAACTGATTGGTCACAATGTGCCTGTTCATTATAAAATTATAGTAATAGGGAGACACACTCCACAATTTATCATTCGAGAATTTATTGTTATAGGCGAACTGGACACTTGCGTTTAACCCCTTTATTCCGGGTATCGTATATTTGAGTGAAGCCTGCGGGTTAATATTAAAATTATAAAACGCACTGGATCCCCCCTGACCCTGCATGACTGTAGCGACTATAGGATCAATAGGATAAGTCACCCCATCAATTACCTGGGAATAAGGGGTAACCGGTTTTCGCGTATAAAGGTAACCAAAGCTTATCCCCGCTCCGCTGATATCCCCGGTAGGGCGTGTATTTTTATCCCATGAGGCGGACAAATTGAAGTCTAAAACTAACCTGTTGGTCAATTTACTATTTAGCTTGGTCCGGATGGTGTATTTCTCGTAATTCACGCCCAGAGCAGGATGGTCTGTGGTATTCCAGCTTGCCGACAAAAAATATTTTGACTTGTCATTCCCTCCACTTAAAGAGAGGTTGTGATTTTTTGAACGGGGGTTGGACCAAAAGTCGTTGTAGGCGTTATAGGAATGGGTTTTGAAATAGTCTAATTCGGCGGGTGAAAACCAACCAGCATCATTGGCAGGCCTTCCGACTAATTTGTTCGTGTTGTTAATATTCAGGGCATAGTCATAAGCATTCAATTTATGAAGTAAGAGATATGGAGTACTTGAAGCATAAGAAAATCCATAATTAACCGTTAACTTCCCCGATACCCCGGTTTTCGTATTCACCAGAAGAACTCCGTTACCGGCCTTCATCCCGTAAATTGCTGCCGAAGCAGCATCTTTCAGGATACTCAGGCTCGCAATGTCTTCGGGATTCAAGGCTTGAAAAGCCGCCTGGTCCCTTACTACACCATCAATGACATAGAGTACGCCGGATCCTGTATTCCACGAAGAAGGAGAACGAACCGTGATTGAGGGATCCACCCCTGGCAGTGATGTTGTAGCGGTAACCCTTACCCCTGCTGCAAGGCCAGTCAAAAGACTCAGGTTAGATGTCACAGCGCCACGACTGGTTAATTCTGTACTTTGTACCGTCGCAATTGAACCGGTGAGTTTTTCGCGGGTTGTTGTTATTCCATATCCGACTGTAACTATTTCGCTTAATTGAACAGCTTGCTCTTTCAATGTAATATTGAAGTTGGTCTTTCCGTCCAGGGTGATTTCCTGAGACTTCATCCCAATAAAAGAGAAAACCAAAACTTTTGTGCCTGCGGGTAATGAAAATTTGAATTTTCCGTCATTATCAGTTGTCGTGCCTAATAACGTTCCTTTTATTGAAACCGTCGCACCCGGTATCGGAAGACCTTTTGGATCAATAACAGTACCTGAAACCTCTTGTCTCTGGGGTTGTTCAGCCAATAATAATATTGCTTTTGGAGAGGATAAGGTGGAAAGGTCTTTGCTGTTATAGAGAAAGATCTGACGATCATCGATCAGATAGGAGACGCCCGTCCCTTGAAATATCTGATCCAATACTTCGGCAATCGCTTTTGAACGGACTGAAATTGACCGGTTCGAAACTGAACTAATATATACAGCATCGTAAACAAAGATAAATTCGCTGTTGCTTTCGATTGAATGTATAATATCCTGAACTGTTGAGTTTTGGATATCCAGGTCAATCCTGGTTTTTTGCGAATAGGAGCTTGCAGATAACGATAACGCCCCGATAAACAATATAAATGAAACTAATTTCATAACAAGAAAAAGCTGTCGGAGCTGATTTTTATACACAAAATCAACTCCTTTGTGTTTTTTTTTCATAATTTTGTTTTGTAATTAAACATGAATGCCTTTGGGCATAAAAATTGTTGATCGCGATCCGGTTAGTGTTTCGAGCGCTGACCGGATTTTTTTATGGGTTAGTCTTTGATTAAATAACCTCCTTCCTTTTTAGAAAGCTTCATTTTTGAGATAATTGCCAGCCCTCTAAGCACACGTTCAGGGTCATCCTTCAAATCAAGCTTCCCCGAAATTTTAAATGACCCCATGTCGCTTCTGAGCTGTATTTCAATATTATAATATCTTGAAATTCTTTTCAAAAGACTTTCAAGGGGTTCATCATTAAAATTAATATATCCATAGGTCCAGGCTATTAAATTCTCAGGATGGTTAATTTTCTTAACCACAAAGCTGTTCGTGTTATCCGAATACACTCCCCATTCACTTTGTTTCAGAACGACCTGCTCCCCGGCCATCTTTGTATTCTGAGGTGATGAGAGTGAAATCTTGCCTTCCAAAAGGAGCGCTGAATAAGTATCTTCTACGCTATATGCCTGAACATCGAATTTTGTGCCCAAAACTTCAACTTTCAACCGGTCGGTTTTCACATGAAATGGCCTTGTCACATCTTTTGTAACTTCAAAATATCCCTCGCCTTGTAAATATACTTCCCGGTATTTGCCTGTAAAAGTAGGGGGATAAACCAATCGCGAACCGGCATTGAGCCATACCTTTGTTCCGTCCGAAAGTTGAAGGGTTGCATATTTACCATAAGCGACAATCATTTGGTTAAATTTCTCATTCCTGACATCCTGTACTATACCGGAGGTGTCATTAATGGTGACACTAGTCCCATCCGGGGAATAACGAATTTTGGCATCAACTGAAGCGACCTCGATTTTTTTTCCATCAGACAATATTAGTTGAGCTTTGGTGTAATCAACCTGATTGGAAGAGGCAAAGCGAATGATTGGTGAATCGTCAACATTTTTAATCCCCGTGTAATAGAAAGCCAGAGTTCCTATTCCCAACAGTAAAATCATTACTGCAGCTACCCGAAGAACGATTCTAATAAAGGGCGTATTTGTTCTGATATTCAATGAAATGTTATTGATATTTTCGGATTTGGAAAGGGAACTTACAATTTCGAACCAGACCTTTCGCCTTTGTTCCTGTGTCGAAAAAATTTGTTTGTTTTCTATCGTCTCAAGCACTTGAATCGCCAGGTCGATGTTCCTCTCCTGCGTTGGAAATTGTGCTTTCAGTCCGGCGATGTACTCGTCCGAATGCGAACCATCTTTAATCTTTCTGACAAATTCATCGTCGAGAAGGAAATCCGGGAGATCGTAGTTGAATTCTGTTTTATTTTTCACGGTTTTAATTGTGCATTAACATATTAATACTAAAGAGTGTGAAAATTTAAATGTATAGACAAGAATCGCAGAATATTTTTTAAAATACCTGCTTAAAAGATGGTTCTTAATATGCAAAAGAAAAGTTGGATCTTCTTTTGCATCATAGACTCAACATCTGCTTTGATCATTTTTATTGACCGATAGATGGAAGTACGGCACGATTTGACAGATATATTTAAAGTCTCAGATATCTCTTCATACGATAATTCGAGATCGAACTTTAAATAGAGTACCTCCTGCTGATTGGGTGTCAGTTTTTGTAAACTCTTTATCAGGAACTTCTTTATATGTGCCTTTCCTTCCTTTTCAATAATTTCATCCTCTACCGAATATTCAGGTTTAAAGTGGAAATCAGGAATAATCTCGCTTACGATGGTTTTCTTGGATTTTTGGAACAGCGTAAATAATTCATTCCGGTATGCAATTAATAAATAATGCTTTACATTATTAATCTTCCCCAATCTTTCACGACCACTTATCAGTTTGCTGAAGATGTTTTGGATAGCATCTTCAAGGACAGATTCATCACGGCAAAATTTATGCCCGAAATTCAATAATAAATCAAAATGCTCCTCGTATATGATTGCTAGTGCATTCATATCACCAGTTGTAATGAATGCATCCCATTCGGAATTAAAGGTGTTTTGAGTGCTTCCTTTTTTGTAAAGCCCCATTTTAGCTTTTTGGTTTAGTTAATCGCAAAAATATATATTTTTGTGAATAACTAAACTATTGGCGCAATATTTTGAACAGGTTCGCAGAATATTGCGCCAATAATGATTGACTGTTATTTCGCTTTCGGTTTTTATAGATTCATTTTTATCGATAGCTTTCTCGATAGTCACCCGGTGCAACTTTACAGAAAAGTGCGATTAAGAGATACCGCTTCGTATTCATTGTCTCTATTTGGTGATAATGATTGTTTGGTTGTGTTCCGGGGCTGTTGCGGGCCAAATTAATGTTGCACCGGTTGCAGTTTTTGCAATAACCTGGTATTCTATATCTTCTTTGAAAGCGGGGAGGGGCACGTTCCAGACTGCGCGTGCAACATGTATTGCTCCAATTGTTTGCCAGTTGCCCTTCCCAAGAGGACGAAAACGGACGTTTACAGCCTGCATCGGTTGCTTATCCATCGCTATAATTTTTAAGTTGAGTGATTCTCGCTCGGATAATGAACTTCTTGCATTCATGACGGTTAGTTGTGGTTCTCCCCGATAATCCTTCCATGGTTGAAGTTCCGGCTGTAGCGGAACGCCTAGAAATTTCTCCAGCTTGCCGTCCTGACCTTTCAATATACCAACTCTTAACATTGATTGAAGTTCGATGTTGGCAATTGTTCCAAGCTCAGTCGAATTATTCAGAGTTGCCAAAAGGGATTGGTACATCTCGCCAAGAATTTTCACCATCTCTTTCCGAACAGGCAGCGCTTCATCATTGGCCATTCTCCTGCAGATATCAGCATCAGAAACTTTGTCGATACGGCTAATAATGGCATCGAGTTTGCCTCTTGCGCATCCTAACATGGCCATGCTTCTGTTAAATTTAAATGTATTCAGCCACCACTCAAACCGTGATTTATTTCCGTTGCCTTTTACATGTGGGAATAGTCCCTCCATTTGAGCTACATACTGATAATTTGGTTCGACACTGTTCCATGGCTGGGGATTTATTACGATGACTCCGGGCCCGCGGTTCCAACCTGACGGAGTCGGATAATTCCCGTCCAGTTTTGTGAATATCTTTGCAGCATCCGACCCGACTTCCCTTCCGAACTGGGCAACAGCCCAATCTTCATAGAAATCAGTAACCGGCAAACTTCTTGGTACTGTCTCTGTAGCAGCATCCGCTTCATAATCCAGACAGGCCGTACCACCGCAATTTATCTTCTTTGAAAATCCGTTCCCTGAAACTTCAATAGCCGAGATGCAGGGATTTCCGGCAATTTTTACGAAGGCCAATCGAAGCTCACCATCTTGCACAACGATATTTTCAAAGCTTCGTGTCAAAGCGGTAAACTCACCAGCCGTTTTATAGATATCCAGTTCCTTAAGAACTTCATTTCCCTGTAGTTTAACGGCAAACACTCTTTTTCCCGCCTCCTTATAGACAGGCTCCTGAAAATGCAGCGTCACGTTGTAAGTGCCGTTTGTGACTTTAAAACGGTATCCCTTCACTCCTGACCTTAAAGTCTGATAAACAGGATTATTCCCGGCACCTGAGACCACATTGTTAAGATAAGCCTCTGTCTTGCCTCCTATGACCGATACATCCCGTTCTGAAATTTTATCAGGTTCCTGCCTGCTCCATTCACCCTGTTCCCATCCTGCCTGAGCAAGAGCTGAGATATTCGGTGACAAGGCAGTGGTGCGCCAGTGAAGACCAAAAAAGCCGTTGCATCCATACTTCAGAGCATCCACAGCATCAAAGCGGATGCGTCCGGCATGGAGCTGAAGTGATGTTAGTGCAGGATCATCTTCAAACCAGGGGATCGCCCATTTCTGACGGTTTGTAATTTGCCCAAAGTTCTCCGAAACAGGCGCATTTCCAACAGACATATTGATAGCACTGAAAACAATATTCTTTGGCAAAATCCGATCCAATACTGGAAAATTCCCTGTAATCCAGCCCCAGCCGCAGATTCCAAGCCCGAAAGGCACCTTTGTAGATTTCAGCGCTTCATTAGCACACAACAAATTGGTGATGTACCTTTTTTGATCTATCTCACCTTCGTGTCCCCAAATCCAGTAATAATCAACAGGATAGGCGCGTTGAATCCTGAGAAACATTCCTTCATAAATTTTCTGTAGTGTTGAAGAGTCGGTCGGATTCAGCCCCTTATCCTTCAGTTTTGCCGTTACATTGTCAGGAATATCAAGCGGAGACTCTGTTCCCACACAAGTTTTGATACCCAAGCTGGAAGCCTCCTCAAAGATAGTGTTCAGAAATTTTCCCGTTCTGTTGATGAGGGCAACATTTGCCTCCGGACTTTTCGGGAACGGAAAATCATCCGCCGTATTAATCTCAGAACCATAATCATCGGTAGGGAAGACCTCCGCTCCGCCAAAGCTGAAAGAGCTTGTTTTTCCGGGGGCATAACAGCCGTACGGCTGCAATTTCTGTGTATTATACCAGGTAGTAAAGTTTGCAGATTTTACGGTACCGTCTTCATTTACATCTTCGGGCAATCCGATCCATACGGTTGGCTCAGGGCCAAGGGTCGTATTGTGGAAAGGGTAAGTGTGAAGACCGATAAAGTTCATACGCATTTTTGCTGTCTGACTAACTATTGAAAGCCATTCGTCCTTCGTCCACCAATCCGGTCCTTCCGGAAAATCATGGAAAGGCTGAAGGCCGCGCAACTCAAACAAAGGTTTATGCCTCTCATCGAGTTCAGGCAGCTTGAACGCAATCTTTCCATCAGGGATCACATCGCCGTGAATATAAAATCTGACGCCTAACTTTTCAGCAAAAGCATAAACGCCATACAATACTGCTACATCTGATCCGCCTGAAATGGTCAGCATATCACCTTCTGTCTTCAGACGATACTCTTGTTCCCCTAACCCTTTGTCGGTTTTGAGCACAATAGATGACTTCGAAGACAAGGATGATGAGATTGAAAGCAATTCTCCGGTAGTGAGATAAACGTATCTGCGCACTTCTTTGGCTGCCAGATAGATATTGGTGGATGCATTCTGAGGACAAACAATGGAGACATGCGATTTTGCCGGTTGCCCGGCTAAGCCGAAACTGGTGGATAAGATTAGCACTGCAAGGAAGGTCATTTTTGTCATCTGTAATTTTTTTGTTTTTTTAAGGCCGAGAAAGTAATGAATAAAATGCGCAGCTGTTAACTGACTAATTGTCAATTAATGAGGTTTGATTTTATATGCTATTTATTATTGAAATTCAATACTTTAGTAATATAGAATTAAGACAATAAATATTTCCTGTTACTTTTAAGTATTAATAATTCATTTTATACAAATAGCTTCCCGATCCAACTTTGCAGAAAAATTTCCCGTCAGCAGATTTTGAAACTGCGATTTTTTTGCCATTTTCAATCACTGATGCCTCCTGATTGGCTGGAAGAAAGATTGTAGCAGTTGTATTGGCAGGTATTTCTACCTTCATTTCAAGTTGATGATTCTCTTTTTTCCATTCACTTCTGATCAGACCATAAGGCGAATGATAACTTGATTTTACCCAGGTGATATCGCCAACAATTTCGGGACGAATGATGATGTTTTTAAAGGCAACACTATTTTCCTCTTGTTTGATTCCTCCTAATCCTGTGTAGAACCACTCCATAATATGACCCAGCATCAGATGGTTATTCGAAACTTCCTCCAATGCCGGCCACGATTCGGTCAGAGCGGTGGCTCCTTTTTTGAGCTGAAAACCATAACCGGGCACATCATTCCGGAAGTTCATGTCAAACAGCAATTGCGATCCGCCTCCCTCTTCAAGCGCTTTAACCAAAAAGTGAAATCCGATATCGCCGGCAGTCAGCGATTTTCCCGATTTTGCGATCGAATCAACCAGATTATTAAATACCGGTTTCCTATCCTTCTCATCCACCAATCCAACGACCAAAGGCATCGACATCGCCGTTTGACTACCCGTGGAGTAAACTTTCGTTGTGCTGTTAAAGAATTTCGCATTAAACGCACGTTTTACCTCGCTGGCCAGAACCGACATTTTTATAGCATCTTCCTTATGATCTGTGAGTTCCATCATTTTTGAAAGTAATATAATATCATAAAACCAGATTGCGGTCGCGGTTAGCGCCTTGGGAGTGAGCTGTGCCTCTCCGGGCGATTTTGGTCCATAATCAAACCAGTCGCCCAATCCATACGAAAGGATATAATTATCGGCCTTGGTCCCAAGATAGCCGACATACCTTTTCATCATTGGCAATGCATCCTCAACTACCGATTTATCTCCGTACCATTGCCAAACCATCCAGGGAAGAATCACCCCCGCACTTCCCCATTCAGGTGAATCACGGAAACCACCTTCAAACGGAACATATTCTGGAGCAATGTCCGGAATCAATCCTTGAGGCGTCTGATCAACGATCATATCGTGAATGGCTTTTGTATAAAGGGAATAAAGATCATAGTTATAAAACATAGAAGCTCCCATCAGATAGGTCTGCTCAAGCCAACCGAGTTTTTCACGGTGAGGACAGTCAGTCACCACACTCTGGGTATTGCTGCGAACTGCCCAGTCGATCAGTGTATAAATCTGGTTAAAGAGTTGGTTGGAGGAGGAAAATTCGCCTGCTTTTGGAGCTGAATTACAGGTGTGAAGCATTTGTATGTCAATAATTTGTGGTGTTTCGCCGATTTGTTTTTGGGATGCAGGAGCAGCACCTTCCACTGCTAAGTACCGGAATCCGTAATAAGTAAATTTGGGCTTCCAGGTCTCTACTCCGTCCCCTTTCAACGTATAGGAAAAATAATAGGGTCCGCCTGAAGCGCGTTGGTTAATCTCTTTTCCAGGGGTGATGAGTTCTCCGGGAGTTAGTAGTATGACTGATCCTTTTTTCCCTTTTACCTTGAGCTCGATAATTCCCGAACAGTTCTGGCCAAAATCGTAAAGATATTTCCCTGACTTCGTTTGTTCTGTTTTTTTAACTTTAATTACATCGCGGACAGTGAGCGGAAAGTCGGTTTCAGCTGTGAGCTTGCCTGACGGGACATCAGCAGCAAGTGCGGGAGCCCATTTGGAATCGTTAAAGTCAGCGAGATTCCACCCTTTTTGTTCGAGTGTGGCATCGTAATCCTCGCCTCCGTAAATGCTTGAAAAAGTGATGGGTGAGGGGGTGCATTTCCAGTCGGTTCCTGAAACAATGGTCGATGAGGTGCCATCGGTATAATCGATTTTTAGTTTGCTGATCATTTTGGGATAGCCGTAGGCGATCACCAGCTTGGTATACCTTTCGCGGTTAATGTTGTAGAATCCGTTGCCAACGATCACTCCGATTGCATTTTTACCCTGTTTTAGCTGATTGGTTACATCATAACTATTGTAGAGACACACTTTATCGTAACTGGTCCAACCCGGGGCAAGAAAGCTGTTCCCTGTTTTTTGTCCGTTAATGGTGGCTTCGTAATGACCTAATCCACTGATATACAGCATGGCGTTTTTGATTTTCTTTTCCAGCGCAAACTCTTTTCTAAAGAGTGGAACGATACTTCGCTTAACTGCTTTTGACCCCAGCTTTTTGCCATCACCATGGGTTCCCGGCACTACTTTCATCGAATCAGGAAGGTTTTCCAGGCCAATCCAGGCCGCGTTTGACCAATCGCCCGGTGAAAGCAGACCCATCTGCCAAAAAGCAGTTTGACTCCATTCTGATTCCTTTCCAGCCTGATTCACTATCTTAATTTTCCAGTAATATTTTTTTTCCGCACTCAATGGGGCTCCTTTGTATGCGACCTGCACCGATTGATCTGATTTTATAACGTTTGAATCCCAGATATTGCCAATATTAGCCTTCAGCTTTTCAGGAGTGTCTGATACCAAAATATGACAGGCCGATTGGTAAGTGGCTCTTTCAGTCGAATTTATTTCCCAGCTAAAACGGGGATTCTTAGCTTCAACACCAAAGGGATTGACCTTTGATTCACATTTTAAGTTGGTTACTGAAACCAATTTCTGAGCATAGGTGCTGAAGGTCAAGAGCATGGCAATGACTGAAAATGAAAATTTTAGTCTGGTCATTTGAGTTTGATTAGTTGTGTGAATATTTTATCAGATACTTTAAACGCTGTCCCATGACGCACTCCAGCTGGAAAACTTACTTGATCGGAGACATCTTCCCACTCTTTCAAATTTTTTGATCTTACTGCGCCATATTTATGCTCCACATATTTATCAAAATAAATGTAAACATAATCATTAATTTCAAGTGCAGTCGGTCCTTCGGCCCAGTATTTACCGGATATTGGTGGGGAAACATGGGTAGGATAGGGGCCTGAGGCAAATCTTGATTGGGTCATCCTTATGTTTTTCTCCGGTGGATTGGGGTTCTCGTTTTTCAGAAACATATAAAAGGAATCACCTTTTGACAGAATAGTGGCATCTATCACACTAAAATCGGGATTGAAAAACAGTTTTGCAGGACTGAAAGTTTGAAAATCGGCTGTTGTGGTGCAATACATCCAGTGATTGAGTCCTTTTTCGCGTTCGGAGGCGGCAACCTCGGAGTGACGACCCGGAATAGTGGTGGCCCAGAAGATGATGTAATTTTTATTTTGCGGGTCATACACCATTTCGGGAGCCCAGCAGTTTTTTGCGGTCGGTTCGTGTGCCATTACCAGAATCGCTTTCTGCTCTGACCAGTTGATCAGGTCTTTTGATGAGGCATATCCTATTTGCCGGTCATGCCAGCCACTGGTCCAGACCATGTGAAACAGTCTGTCATTTCCGTACAGTATAAAGGGGTCACGCATCAGTTTATCGTTTCCAACTGTTGGAGTGACAAATGATTTGCCATCTTTTAATTCTTTCCATGTTAAACCATCGGTGCTGTATGCCAGGTGTAACCCATCCTGTCCATTATTGATAAAATATGAAAACAGATAGAAAGTGTTCTGAGCTTTGCATTGAAGCGTGACGAAAATGATGATGATTAAGATGTATCGCATCGTTTGAATTATAATATTTTGCGTTCCTGATATTCTAATTAATTGTCGATGATTAATGTTCTCCGTTAGCTGGCGGATATATGGTCTTTATGGTTGATTATCTGAAATATACAAATATTTATTACGACATGAAATTATTCTGATTGCTTAATATGAAATTTACAGCTCAAATTTATTTCACTACAATAGTCTTCATATTTACAAATTCACGGATCCCAACAGACGATAATTCACGTCCGTAGCCACTTTCCTTGGTGCCTCCGAACGGGAGTCTTGGATCTGATTTTACGAAATCGTTTACAAATACACATCCGGCTTCAATTCCACTTTCAGCAAATTGTTTGCCTTTCGAAATATCCGAGGTAAAAACGCCGGCTCCTAATCCAAATACAGTGTCGTTGGCGATTCTGATCGCGTCATCTTCAGTGGTAAATCTGAATAACACGGCCACCGGACCGAACAGCTCTTCGTGGTAAGCCGGCATTCCCGGAGTGACATTTGCCAGGACTGTCGGTGGATAGAGAGCGGCATTGCCTTCCGGAATATAACCGCCAAGTAGTACTTTTACACCCATTTCGCGGCTTTTCTCTACTTGAAGATGCAGCTCGTCGCGTAAATCTATTCTGGCCAAAGGTCCGATTGTTGTATGCGGATCGAGCGGATTCCCAAAAGTAGCTTCGCGCATCAATCGTACAAATTCGGTTTCAAAAGCGTCATATATTTTGTCGGCGATGATAAATCGTTTCGCACCAATGCAGCTTTGGCCAGCGTTCAGAAGCCGGCTGGTGACACACAGGCGGGCAGCGGTTTCAATATCAGCATCCTCCAATATCAGATAAGGATCGCTACCTCCCAGTTCGAGCACCGATTTTTTCAGTGCTGAGCCGGCTGCAGAAGCCACCGCTTTCCCGGCAGGTGTGCTGCCTGTGAGTGTAACTGCTTTAATCAGTGGATTTTCTATTACTTCCCTCACTTTAGAAGAGCCAATCAGCAATGTTCTGAATACATTTTCAGGGAATCCAGCTTCCCGTACCAGTTGTTCGATCGCCAATGCACAACCGGATACATTTGAAGCGTGTTTGAGAACGCCTGTATTTCCTGCCATAAGCGCCGGTGCTAAAAAACGGAATACCTGCCAGAAAGGAAAATTCCACGGCATTACCGCAAGCACAGTACCAATTGGCTGATACGAAATATAGGCTTCTGAGGCTTCAGTTTGAACAGGTTCATTTTTCAGGAAGGAGGCTGCATGATTGGCATAGAACTCGCAGACCAGCGCACATTTTGCAATCTCTCCCTCAGCTTCACGCATTACTTTGCCCATTTCTGCAACCATTATTGTGGCGAGTTCTTCTTTTTTTTCAAGAAGGATAGCCTGAAGATTTCTCATCAGATTTGCACGATGTTCAAAATCAGTTAACTTCCATTGATGATAGGCAGTATCCACCTGATTTATGATAGTATTTACTTCTTCGGAAGTGTGCTCCTTATGCTCCTCGATTACTTTGCAGGTGAATGGATTGATCGATTTCATTGTACAATTCTTTATGAACTCAAAAATAACACTAATTTTGATTAAAATATTTGCAATTTTTTCGGTGATGTCATCTTCAAAAATTGAGGGAGAAAAATTGGAGGTGGATAGTTATGTAAAGCACAAACTATTGAACATTGAGTATTTGCCGGAGCTGACCGAAAAGCCTAATGATTTATACTTGATCATGAACAATCGTTGCCATTTCTATTAATGTTGCCACAATCTTTAACTTTTGAGGTGTGATTTTTGATTATAATTTCAAAACTGTATTGAATTAATAAGAATTATTTTGCGTTACTTTCTTCATATTGCATATAATGGGAATAACTACCGGGGTTGGCAAAAGCTCCCGGGAATTGTTAGTGTTCAGCAGGTTATAGAGCATACATTAAGTCAGATTTTTAAGCGGTCTGTTGAGATCGTTGGTTGTGGACGAACTGATGCTCAGGTGCATGCAAGCCAGTTTTTTTTTCACTTCGATGCGGAAAAAGAATGGAAGTTCGATTTGCTGTTCCGGCTGAACAAATGCCTTCCGCATGATATCACCGTTTATGATGTAATTAGGATGGAGGGTTTGCCACATGCCCGGTTTGATGCCATTCAACGCAGTTACGATTATTATATTCATACCCAAAAGGATCCTTACCTGGTCGGCTTAAGTTCATTTTATCCATTGGTAAATCCTGATCTGATTAATATGAATGCAGCAGTCGGTTTGCTTACCAAGTACAACGATTATGGTTGCTTTTGCAAATCACCTTTAAAATATGAACATACCATCTGCCATGTTTCGAAGGCAGTACTTTTTACGAATGCAGCGCAAACAAGGTTAAGATTTCACATCTCCTCAAATCGTTTTTTGGCCGGAATGATCCGAATCATAGTTGGAAAATTACTCGAAATAGGTGCCGGGAAACTAAGTCCCTCTGAATTTGAACACTTTCTTCAAACAAAAATAACCCCTCTAACCATCATTCCGGCATATGCACAAGGTCTTTACCTTACGAAGGTAACTTATCCTTATCTTGATTTGCCCGCTGCTCCATTATTCAGCCGGATGCTAATGAGCGGCGTTGATTCTCCTATTGAATAAAAAAAATAAGAATTAAGAGTTAGAATTAATTCATCCGGATCAGGCTGAAAGGCTCTGTTAAGCCATAATCCATAAAGAAATACTCATCAATTCCGGCAGTTTTTTCGGGCGCTGTGTCCCAATCACCCGGTCCATTGATCCAACGATTGTTATTCTTGTAGAAATAGCCAAAAGTATTTTTCAGACTGCCGATTACCTTAACCGTAATTTCATTTTTTCCATTTTCAAGGAAAGAACTGATGTTCAGTTCGTAAGGAGGGTAAGCAATATCTCCGGCTTTCTTGTTGTTTACCAGTACTTCGGCAAGAATTCCATTCCATTTATTCAGCTTTACCTTATATTGTTCTCCGGATTTCGTAAGTTCGAAATTCTCGGAATAGGCAACTTTTTGGGAGAAAAATGGATAACCCATTGACTTCCAAGAACCCAGTTTCGAAAGTGTTCCTGTTGAAATTTCGAAGCCTTGCTTAAGCGGATTTAAAATAAAATCCCCCACAATATACGCGGGCATCAATTCGGCATGAACCGACATTTTGGGAGCTTTTAAAGTCAATGTATTTAACCCTTTTTGCACCTTGTCGCCAATAGGAAATTTGAAAAAATCGCGGTCAATCCACCATTTGTCACTCTTTTCCAGTGTTTTACCGTTGAGCAATACTTCCCATAATTCAGGTCGTTCAACGACCGCTGAAAGTTTGTTTATTGTTTCTGCATTCGCATCTTTACCAAGATAGAAATGGTAATTCACTTCAAACGCGGAGTTGGTTTTAAAAGTATCCAAAGCAAGGTATTGTTGCTTGTATTGAATTTTATGCTGCCATGGATTTCCCATAGGAAATCCGTTACTGTCAAAGAGTTTACGCATTGCCTTCATAAAGTAGGTCTCTTTTAGCTCTATCTTATTTGATTTCAGATCCAGAAAATCGAGTACCAGCACATTCTCGCCTTCAGGCTTGACGTTGATGTTACCTGAATCTGCTACTGCTTGTTCATTTTTTGAAGTTACTGGTAATGGTGTCTCTGCAAGGTTGTTATTTGAAATATAGTACAGCGCACTTCCAATCGGAGAAATAGAAACTTCAAATACGAGCTGTCCATTTTCTTCTTTTGCAGGAAGACGGAAACAATCTCCGGAAATTAAATCCATCTTAACCAAACTCTTTCCCTTGGCATTGATGGTGGCTACAGCATTTTGAAGCGTGTCGGTATTCGCAAGAAAGAGCAGCTGACCATCATCCATCATTCTTCTTTGATAATATAATTCTCCCAGGACGGGTGCCGGTTCTTTTATTGAAAAATCAGGTAATGAGAAAAGCTGTTTTACAACGGTATCGTCTGCACTAGTGGCAAAAGTCCACTGATTTGCGAAATTTTTCATCAGATCGTTGACTTCATTCGATTCAGTACCGTCAACAAAAGCGAATGCTTTTGCAAACGAGAGAATTTTTCCACCTTGTTGAAGATAATTTTTCAGCATAGCAGCGGTATTTTTATCAAGATTTTGCATTGATTCAGGTAAAACTACCAGTTCGTAAGTTCTCTTTCCGATGATCAGTTTTCCATTTTTTACTGAACCAATTGTTTTCATCACATTCTCAGATCCAAGATCGTACTCGAAATGATTGCGCTCCAGCTGATAAACGAAAGACTTGAAACTCTTTTGGATCGAATCTGGCATTCCATTTTGGGTGGTTCTTGAAAAATACATCCATGCAGTGGTATTTGGCTGAATCACGAGTGTTTTATTTATTTGTTCACCAGATGCTGTTGCCATCGAGATACGACCGATATAGTCTCCCATAGATTTGTAATTAATCCACCAAGGCTCGTGGTAAGTAAAGGATGGCGGATAATCAAATTTTCTGACACCCTTTATCGTATAATAGGCAAGATGTTGATTCACAAAATTCACGCCAATAACAGCTTGCCAATCGGCTAGTTTTTTAAGGTTTGCAAAGGAAATTTCCCAGCCTGCACCTCCATAAGTTTCACTAAGTGTTCGTTGACGCCCGGCTTGATTGGCAGCACTTCGCAATTCACGAATGGCGCGGGTATTCCCGAACTGACCGCCTTGTCCATTAGGAATGTATTCATTTCCAAGCATATCGACACCAGGTTGCTGATGGTGGATATAAAAGGATGCTTCGTCTGAACCATCCGTTGGTTTTGGCCAGCCATGTTCCCAGTAGTGTCCTGTAAATTTCAATCCATTCTTTTCGCAATATTCGCTGTATGGAATTGCCCAGCGTTCCACGAACATTTCAAGCAGCAGTTCGAAGTAATCGTGCCTTACCTTTCTCCAGTTGCCTACCTCAAACACAATTGACGGAAGGTTGACTCTTAAGTCGTAGCCCCAACGTTTTTGAAATTCAGGAAACAGATCGGAAGTCCACCGGAGTGCTGTTTTAGGACCCATGGCTGCTTCTAAATTTGGTTCGTCAGTGAAGCTGCCCATCAGCGTTTTTCCAAATTCATCCTTGTCATATTTTTCATATCCTTTCATGGTGATCTCCAGAAATTTCTGTGTTACACCTTTTTGAAGAAGATCGACATAAGGGAAATTTCCATACCAGAATGATTTTGCTGCAAAGGTTTTCTTGAAAAGATAGAACATGCCTTTTTTGTCCGCGTAAGCTTCCTTTGTAGCTGTAATATCCGTTAACTGGTTGTTTTCAAATTTGATAATCGCCTCATACTTTACGGTATCCAGCTTAAGGATTTCCTGAACTTCGCATCCCAGACCGGTACCGTGAATATAGGACTCCGGCATTTGAGCGGGAACATGACCGCCGGCAAAACCGCTTGGGTAGGAATTCTCATCGTAAATCCATACTTTCATGCCCAGTTCTTTCCCTTTTCGGACAGTAAAATCAAATAAATGATTCCAATCCTCGGAAAGATATTCGGTTAACAGCCCGGGACGTGGATGAATGAAAACACCGCCTAATCCACCTTCCTTAAATTTTTTCATTTGAAAATCAATCCCATTCTCTGTAATCTTATCGTTCCAGTCCCAAAGGGGAGCACTGCGATAATCGGCAGGTGGATCCACGAATAATTTTTTAAGTTCGGTATAGGTCTGAATACCTTCACGTACAGGTTTTTTGGCGCATCCAATAGCAAGAGCGATCAAAAGGATGCTACCTGCTGTCCTGAGTAAAAAATTGATTTTCATGATGATGATTTAGTTGATTTATTTTTGTTGTCAGTTTATTCTCAGTAAAGATAAATAATTTAATTATTTGATCAGCAAATCTGAACTACCTCGATCCCTAAAATCTGACCAAATTTGTGAATTTTTCCGGCAATGTGGCCAACTCCGATAGCGCAGTGGTGAGCAGGACCTTGTTTCGACCAGTTATTCATGAATTGTTTCGCTCCGACCGAAAAACGATAACGACTGTTCGTATTGCCAATCTCGAGTACCGGTCCTGCAACTGATGCTCCTTCTGCGACCAGCAGAAAAATACCATCTTTCCCTTCGACAACTGAAAGCAAGGTTACTGGTCCATGTTTTACAGTCATCTGAATTGATAAGCCTTTGCCTGGTTTTCCGTGAAAAATCGGGAGGGGAACAAGTTTTACAGGGCCTTCAGCAATCGCGAAATGAGCCGGTCCGTCGTGCCCGAGCATCACCACATCGTCTGCGAAATCCATCAGATAAAATTCAGAGAAAGACCCGCCCGTACCAAATTCAGCCATAATTTTCATTGCCTGGGCATTTTTAACTTCACATTCGCCGGCGACAGGAATATTTTTACCGGTCAGCAACGTATTTCCTGCAATAACGGAGGTGACAATGTTTTCGTAGTCATTGCCGGAATCACCTTCGTAATAATAAGCCATTGCTCCCAGATTGTGATTTTTCACCAATTTATCCAATGCGACTGAAGTATGTGCAGCCCGCTCTATTTCTGCCGATTCGCATTCGGAAGCAACTTCAAAATTTGATTTAAACTCCTTGATTTTTTCTTCAATTTCCGAATTTGTGGTTTCATCGCGGTACCTTTTCAGCTCGCACATTTCGAGCATTTCAATATGGGTGCCAAAAACTGCCGATTGTTTTGTCAGATCAGTGTAAACGTCGAGCATTCCACCATAATAATGACCCAAAACTCCCAGCCGATTATGTCGCATCGCTGTTGTAACACGGGCAGCTTCAGTCCATTCTCCAATCTCCTTCCATGCTTCTTCATCCTTTAGATAACCCGTGACGATATCGTACTTAATTCCCGACCGGTTAAAAACGCTGGCAATTTCCGGAACCGAACAGGCCTGACAATGCTCGAGCCAGATTCCCGTCATTTTTCCACGGTCACCAAGCTGATTAAATGCCTTATAATCAAGCATAGCCACAGGTTGAAGATTCAGGATAACCACAGGCACCTTCAACCTTTGGGCGATGGGTAATACGGTGGATGAAAGCGCATAAGTAGATACATAAAGAAATACAATTTCCACGTCCTGACTTTTCAGAAAATCAGCGGCCTCGCGTGCTTTGACAGGATTATCAACCATTCCGGCATCGATAACTTCAACTCCAAAACCGGCAATTCTATTTTTAACCTGCGACTGATAATCTTTCAGATTGTCGAGCAATCCATCAAACTGCGCCCAGTATGTGTCGAGGCCAATTCCAAATAATCCTACTCTGGTTTGCATGTTTATTTGATATGTTAATATTCATTCTTTCCGCCAGCTGGCGGACCTAATTTTTAATGCTTGTAAATCAATTAGTTATTGGGCTGGTCACTATCCTTACCGGCCCTAGCAATCCCGATTCGAGCAATGGCGTATCCGACTTGAGCATATCAAAGCGGAATGCGTCGTGAGTTTTGGTGTACCGCTTATCTTTCGGCAAGTTCAGATCTCCAACAACACGGTTTGCCCAAAGATTTATTATATCGATCTCCAACGTATTGCCTGTCGGTTTAACCAAGTTAGAAATCTCAACACGCCACGGGGCACACCACAGAATTCCAAGATTCTTGCCATTTAATCTTACTTCAGCAACATTTTTCACATTGCCGAGATCGAGAAACAGTCGTTCACCCTTATGTTCAGCTTTTACTTCTCCCTTGATTTTTGAATTCAGATCAAAGTCTTTATGATAGGTTGCTTTTCCTGAATAGTACTTAATTCCATCTTCAGTACTGTTTATCCAATTAATAAGTTTGGGAAATTTCACAATGCCCGGGCCGCCCCAAAGTGGATCGAATGTAACTTTCCAGGCATCACTAAGGTTAATCAATTCGGTAAGTTTTGGAAAGTTTGATTTCGTCTTTTCCATAGTGCTAATCGATATTGGCTTCCGAAATACGATGAACCAGGAGTCGAACTTATCGAATTCCAACGAAAGGGTGGTACTCTTATCGGTCGCCACAAAGTCAACGACAGGCCTGATTTCACCGGTAACGGCATTCCAGATTTCGGGTTGCTTTCCATTAACACGAAAAGTAAAATTGGATTTTTCGGGCTTATTTGTGCGATTTATAACGAAATAAATCTCATCATCACCACTTTTCCGATGAATATAGTCGAATTTCTCAGGTTGTTGGGATTGTTCGGTGAATGAAAAGTCAGGCTTCACCCCATCGGCTAAAAGAATTTCCCGCGGTGTTTTACCCCAAATCACTCTTCCTTTCCCAAATTGCCGCTCGGTTCGATCTTTGCCGTTGAGATTGCCCCAGACTTCAGCAGCGATTCTTCGGACCTCGTCATCAGAGTCCGGGAAGTTTTTCAGTCCTTCGGAATATTCAGGGGGAGATCCGACCACCGTTGCACCCATAAGCACCAGTTCACGAATTTTTTTTATCACTTCAATTGACATAGCCTTCGACGGAATGGGAGAGATATTTAGTTTCTGATACCGACTAACTTGCAAACAGATCTCAGGAGAGGTGGAGGTGCAGTTTTGCAAGACCAACAATCGATAACTCATTCCGTCGGGCAGCAGGATCTGTCCATTTTTGACCGACATCCGTGTGAGCAGTACCTCTGCATTGGTGTAGTCGCAATCATAACCGGGGCCAAGAGACGGTATGATATATTTGGGTGGCACCAGTGTTGGCGCTCTTTCGCCCAAATAAAAGCAAACATCTCCCACAAACTTCCCTTGTTGGAGCATAAACTGGCAACGTGAAAGCCATGTAAAGAATGGCTTTGACTGCTCCCACCAGGTGATATTTGGTGTCCAGTGCTGTCCTGCACAGAATTCGTATCCCGGTTTACCATCCGATGGGGGCTGACACGTAGCCTGGTGTAACATAATGCGGTTTATTCCCTCGCAAAAAGCATCGTTGGCATAAGGTTTTAAATCGGATGGCCCCAGTGACCAATGGGTGCGGTCCTGTTCTTGTTGTGTGAAAGACTCAGCCATAGCCTCTTTTTTACCATAGATATGAGAGGCTGTTGCGGTTTGTTTGAGATTGAGTCGCAGATGCCGGTCGGAATTGTACCCGCCAGGAGCTGTGAAATGACCATTTACCCAAAATTCTCCGGCAGGGATATCACAGCGCCCCAGGTTTTTAAGTACATCCTGAGGCGGAATATCGTTGGGTCCACCTGCTTCATTGCCCACTTTCATTCCATATTTATGACACAGATCCTGGAAATGAGCATAATAATTCTCTGCTATGCAATCCTGAATCGTACGGTCAAAGTCTTCGCGAAACCGATTGGAAATCAAGGAATCGCCAACGGTGAAACCTGCCAGAACGGGAAGGTAGGGCTTGAGATCGTATCCCCTGAATCTTCGGAATTGGTTAGGGAAATCCTGTGTCCAGGTTAATTTTCCACATTCCCAGCTGTCGGACCAGAGATAGGCCAATTTTCCACCCGCCTTTTTCGCCTCTTCAATAACCAGTTTACCAAGATGGTCGAAATGATCATCCAACGAAGCAGTACTTAAATAATCAATTTCATAACCGTCACCTCCTGTGAAAGTGTCGCCCTCAGGATAAGCATGCCATTTACTCCAGGTCGTTCCGGTCAGGGTATATCCGTTGCGTAAGATCACCCATTTCCCCTCAGGAACTTCCCATTCGAACTGACCGTCAGGATTTAAATTATTCGTCAGATCAATTAATGTTTCAGCAATAATTTTTTTCTCATCATCCTGAATGCGGAAAGCCTGGACCCATAGGTCGTGGTAATACCCATCAACCGTTACGGGTTGGGTAAGTTTTCCTGAGAATTTTCTGCCACCTTCGACCTTCAGTTGGGTCTGAACGATCTTTTTCATCGCATTATCGGGCGTAACCCATGGTCCCATCATGGTCCAGCCACCTGCAAGATTAAATCCAATTTCGATATTAAACCGTTTGGCTTCCCGGACAGCATGCCGAAAGAGATCTCTCCATTCAGCTCCAAGAAAATCGACCCCTAAAAGCGGAGTCTTCCCGGCATATCCTCCCGTGCATATAAGATTGACACCGCTTATCCCTTTTGCCCTAAATTCTTCCAAATCCCTTGTAATTCCTGCCTTATCCACACGATTGAAAAGCCACCACCAATAAACCCGGGGTTTGGCCGAATCAGGTGGCGAAAGAAACGAATTTCGCAATCCATCCGGAGAATTCCCAAACACTGAAATGCCTGATAAAATGATTAATATTAAACAAATAACGAATTTTGATTTGCGATAAATCATTATTTTCAAATATGAATGATGGTTATTTAGTAATCTTTATAACTACAGCCTCCTGTTTTGCCAATGGTGCTCTTAAGTTCCGGGGTATAGTTATTATTTGTCCGCGCTCAGTTATTTTACTGCTTAATTTTTGATTTGATTCAAGGAGGCTTACCTTAAGTTTTCCGGTTAACTGCGTTTTAATGATTATTTCAGAAGGTATTTCTTTCTCATCTTTTGCAGGCATATAAATGGCATAAATAATGTTATCCCCTTTTGAAGTATAGGCAACTTTGCCATCGAGGAATGGCACTACAGGCTTTGTATTGTAAATAGCTTCGCCGTTTATCCGGAGCCATTTGCCCAGTAAATTAAGATTTTCATATACTTGAGGTTCGAAGTCTCCTTTCCCGTTAGGACCAACGCCGAGGAGTAGGTTTCCCCCTTTAGCTACAATATTGACCAGTAACTGCACAAGCTCTTTTGATGATTTATAATTATCATTTTTAACCCAACCCCATGCGCCACCCATGGTGATGCAACTTTCCCATGGAACAGGCAATGCTTTTTCGGGTGTTTTTTGTTCAGGAGTTAAATAATCTTCATATTCACTTGGGACCCAACGGTCAACAACCAGCATTCCCGGCTGATTTACCCGTGCTTTTTCTGAGATTAGTTTCATATTTATATCCATGTCATAAGGATATTTGCAAAACTCTTCAACATTTTTATTGATCGTTGACAAAGGCCGGACCCAACATCCGTCAAGCCATAGAATATCGACCTTGCCGTACTCAGTTGTTAATTCATTGATTTGATTTTGAGTGAATTCCACAAATTTCTTCCACCTGTCAGGATGTTTGGTGATATCGTAAGACGGATTTCGGTCTTTTGGAGGGTAATACGACCACCAAAAGTATTGTGTATCCCAGTCGGGTTTTGAAAAATAGACTCCCGTTGCCAATCCTTCCTTTCGGGTAGCTTCAAGCACTTCTTTTAGCACATTTGCCTTAGGATTAACTGAGAAAGGGCAACCTTTGTCTGTAACTTTGAAATCTGTGTATTTGGTATCATAGAGACAAAATCCATCATGATGCTTTGCAGAATAAATCATGTACTTAGCACCTGAGTTCTTAAACATTTTAGCCCATTTATCAGGATCGAAGTTAAGAGGATTGAATTTTGTCTTTGTATTTCTGTAATCATTACAGAATTTATAATAATCGTTGTATCCGTTGCGTGTAATCCAGTCTTCAGGACATAATGCCCATGATTCAACAATTCCAAGTTCCGAATACAGGCCCATGTGTATCAATAATCCAAATTTGTATCCCTGCCATTTTTTCAGGTTTTCCATTACTTTGGGGTCTTTGGGCCACACATAGGTATCAGTTTCTGATAAATGCTGTGTTAATTTTACCGCTAACGGATCGTCTTTTGGCTGAACGGAACTATTCCCGGTTTGAGCGAATAACCTGCCTGTCGCTACGACAAGCATAAAAAGAAATGCAAGGGTTAATTTACTGTTCATATGAAATTTTATCTGTTTATTATTGAAAAATCATCCAGAAGAAACTGAGCCGGATTTATCAACGGTTTGTCCTCACCCTCGATTGGCTGACCGGTATCCCCGAGTTGTCGGAAACCTCCTGTCCTGAAGATCAGCCGGTCTAATTTCAGATCACGCTCTTTTCCCATTTGGGGAATAATTAAAGTTTTACTGTTGACTGTTATTTTGGTTTCTCTGGTTTTCTGATTTTTAGTTACGTTAAAGGAAAGCCACTTGTCCGCCAGGTAATTGCCTATGAATGTAACTTTTTGATTCACTGTGGCTTTTATTGAACCCTCTTTTGTAAATTGAATGCAAAGGGAGGGTGATCCGTGCTCATTCTGAATCTCAATTTCCAAATTGGCGTCTGTTTGCAGAGGTTTGATCCTGAATTTTGCTTCTATACTTTCTGAAGCCGGAAAAAGCCTCATCGCACGTGCATAATCGGTGGGATCACCGTCACGAAGTTCAAGACATTGGTTAAGTCTTTTACCGGGTTCTTTCACGACTCTAACAGGCGCCCATTTGGGTGAATAAATATTCCAGTTCCGGATAAGCGCACCTGGAATTATATCCTGAAAGTCATCAAGCAAGCTTGAGGCTGGTTCAGCTTTTAAGGGCAGCGGAATTCTTGACAGCCAGACATCTTCTTTATGGACACTGTAAATCAGCCATATAGCGTTCTTGTCTGCAAAGCTGTGATCTGTTGACCAGGGTGCTACACCTCTGATATACTGGTACCCAAAATCTTTATATTTTCCGGGATAACGCAGTGGCGGGAATTCTCCATGGATCACACGCATATCTTTAAAATGCTGCCCATCAATACCGTTAACCATTACGAGCGGAAACCGTTTTTCCCTTTTTGGATCGGGATTATAGGCAAGAATATAATGATTGTCGTTGGTTTGTTGTCCCCATACTTTAGCTGCGCCGGCAATTAAAGTGGATGGTAAAACCGGTTCCGACCAACTTTTACCTTCATCGGCGGATTGAGTGACAAATCCCATCTTTGAAATTCCTATCCATTGTTGATCCTGTCTCCTGAAAAAACTAAGGGCTTTTCCAAATTTATAGAACCCTTTGTAAGGTGGTGTTTTATCATGCCAGATCATCTTTCGATCACCCAGAAACATGCCGTAATCCTGTTGTTCCAATAACATATTATTTTCTGTTGCTTCCCGGCAGGCTTCCACAAATGCGCTATCCTCAGAAGTTTTAAAATAGGGAGGCATTTTTTCCATTGGATGGATCAATGTAAAGACTTTGCCCAACCGGTGATCGGGTAAGATCTCCCTAACTAAAAGTACTGATTTTAAATTTTCTGTTACAATACCATCACTGAGCCTGGCAGCACAAAAGGCGAGCATTTTGTCATTTTGAGTATGATAAAAATAGAAGCGGCATGCCCATGCCAAATCTCCTGGAAAAAGATCAGCAGGTTTGCTCCATTCAATACCGTCAACGGAAGTTGCGAAAACTACCTTCGAAGGAGGAACATCTTCATCTTTCAGGGTCATATTCCAGGCTGCATAAAGCCGGCCCCTCCACTCAGCCAGGTCCATATGATGGGCATAAGTCCAGCCATCGCCATCGGCCAGAAGGGGTGCATCCCGTGTTGTACGAAGCAATTGTAAGTTTAAAACACCGGGCATTGGCCGAAGACCGCCATCGGGAAGGGCTAAGTTTAACATCTGTTGCTCGTTACCAGAAACCAGAATGACGGTATCTGCCGAGGCTTTTATTCCGGGCAGACTTTTATTTTCTCCGGTTTCTTTCCCCTCTCCGGCAACTAAATGTGTTAGGGAAAGTGAAATGAAGGTGAGCAGTATTATGTGTAGACTACGACAACTCATGAGTCCGGATTCTTAATTTTTTATTGACCATTGATAATTAACCATTGATAATTGACCATTTATTATTTCTCTATTATCCGTACAGGACCGATGAGGCCTGATTTAATCAATTCGGAATCTTTTTTAAAGAATTTCGATGTAGTAAAAGTATACCGGCCTGAAGTTCTGGGTTGATTTTTCGAAAGCCATTCCGGCCATTGGTTATTTTTCACCCCGTCATCTGGAAACTGTTCATCCCCGATCAGTCTGTTTGGCCAAAGGTTAGCTACCTCAATATCTATCTGATTGATACCCGGATGGGTAGCATCCGATATTTTTAGTTGATACGGAGCTGTCCAAACAACGCCCATGTCTTTGCCATTTACTCGTATTCGTGCCAGATTATTCACTTCCCCAAGATCGAGGTACATTGCTTTATTTTTATCGGATACCATTTTATCCGTTAATTGAATAGTTGTGTGATAGTTGGCTATACCCGAATAATATTTAATTCCTTCCTCCGGTCTTTTCGTCCAGTCGGTTAATTTATCAAATAAAATATTTTTGGGACCGCCCCATTTAGGATTAAAGGAAACATTCCAGGGTTGATTCACTTCCAATAAAACTGTTGGTTGTTTGAAATTAAGATCTTTTGATGCTTTTGGAGTTGGAGTGATCACTTTTTTATCAAAAACAATAAAAAAACTTTGATAGGATTCGAATTGAAGGGAAAGCTTTATCTGGCCGTTCTGCCTTGAAAAATCCGGAAGCGTGCGAATTTCGCCGGTTAGCGGATTCCATAATTCAGGAGCTCCTTCATCGATGCGAAAAGTACAGGATGAATTAACAAGTTCATTTGTTTTATTTGAAACAAAATAGATATCTCTTTCTTTTTGAGTGTGATGAGTATATCGTATGGGGCCTGTAGATTCAAAATCCGGCTGAACGCTCATCTTTTTCAGTAAATCGGTTGTCACTTTATAGTCAGGGTATAATTCCGGCAGTTTAACAGATGAAAACGCTCCTCCCCAATAAA
Source organism: Mariniphaga sp. (assembly GCA_037133495.1). Lineage (GTDB taxonomy): Bacteria > Bacteroidota > Bacteroidia > Bacteroidales > Prolixibacteraceae > JAAFHB01. Next base: position 54,460 of record JBAXOA010000007.1, read on the forward strand.
TTTTACCTTTTTCGACAATTTGCTCAGAAATTTCGGATGGAGGGGTGGTTTTTCCCCAGAGTGATAATGCTTTGGCGGCTACCAATTGATCACAAGCGGGGTAATTTACCAGACTTGGAGACTTTTTTGGTGGGTTGCCAATAATGAAAGCACCCGCTTTCACGAGGGATTCGATTTTTTCCAGCAACGCTGGAGTCATGGTTTCGGCGGCCGGCAAAACCAGCAAACGATATGCTGCTCCGCTTGGAAAGATGATTCGCTGGTCAGCAACGCCGGCTGTCAACAATTGTGATGGTGAACATCCGTCAAAATTATATTCTCTGCGGTCGGGCAGCATTTCATCTCCTGTCAGCGCCGAGAATGGAGCCCGAAAAACATGAGGTGCACCCTCTGGAGTCAGGTAAAGAATGTCGGCTTCTGTTCTTCCTTGCTGCAGAATATACTGGCAGCGCGTGATGTATTGATGATAGCCGTCAGCCATTGGCCACCATGTCTGACTCCGGTCCCAGTGCACGCCATAAGGACCCATTGTCATCCCCGGTTTCAGACTGTCATCGAGGAACTGATGTTGAAAGGTGTGGTAAACAAATTTGTTTATCCCTGTTGCAAAAGCCCAGTCGCCTTGGTTTTTCATTGAGCCGGGATACTGTTTCCAGGCATCGTTAGCTGCGGTAAACGCCTCTGCAGCAACAACCGATGCCCCGTTAATATGCGCGATTGACGCGGCTTGGATGCAACTGAAAGACGAGTTGAAACCATATCCTTTACTCCAGAACTCGCACATTGGTACGTCAGCAACAGCTCCCAGTTCCATGTCAGCTGTTGGGTTCATGTCGTACGGTTCGATCGAAAAGCCAAGATTATATTTTTGTCCGTATTTTTTAAGGTGGATAGCATGGTATTCAATCACCATTTCCTGTGCGGTTTGGCGTAAATCCCACAGAAAACGTTCACTTTTTTCAAGACTTTCAACAACTAATCCGGAATATACGGGATAGAACAGGAGGGGATCGTAACCTCTTCTTTTCCTGAACTCTTCCCGGAATTTTCCGGTCCAGTTTTGTGCCCCCATTTCCCAGCTGTCCATATGAAGCATTTTTAAACCTCCCTGCAAGTGAGGATCGGGAATGCCAATTTTTTTGAACAGTTTTCCGGTGAAATTTGCCATATGAGCATCGATAGCTACTGTATCGAATTTGTCGGCTTCAAAACCCAATCCAGGTATTGGGGCAGGTCTTGTGACTGCTCCGTTATTCCGGCTTCCTAACCGCAGGATTGTCCATTTTCCTTCTGGAACCTTCCAATCCAGTGTCCCATCCGGCTTTAATAAACCGGTGATATTAATTATTTTTGCCGGTGAAATTACAGCTTCTTTTGTTGGTTCATTGTATTTTGCAAGAGAAGGTAAAAATTGTTTGACGCCAACCTTTGAGGTATATGGTGCCCGGTAGTAGAGTGCTTTTTCATCGATATCTTCAATTTTATAATCGGTTGCAGGAGTTGGAAATGCCAGAACAGCAACATCTTCATAATAATCTTTCCAGCGTTTTTTAAGTTCAGGAGTAAAGCCGCCTTCTCCAAAATAGGGCTGTTTGGGTTCCGGTTTGGGAAGTGAAATTGTTTTTTGATCGCCTCCGGTTACCTGTACACTTGCTGACACCAGATGCTGCATCGATGCTTTACCTTCTACCCAGGGGCCGCCACTGCCTGACCAGCCGGGGCCGACACCAAGCGAAATAGTGATTCCAAGTCTCTCTGCCTCACGAACTGCATGCCGGAATATATCCTGCCACTCCTCGCTCAAAAAGTCGACTTTTCCACGAGGAACACCAACATTTACCTCCAGAAAAAGTACATTGCCAATACCTGCCGCTTTCATTGACTCTAAATCAGCTGAAATAGCCGTTTTTGATAGATTACCATCCATGAAATACCAGTAAACTCCTGGCCGGGCAGCATCTGGCGGATTTAGGAATCCTTTTTTCAAATCGGTACGCTGTTCCTCGCTTTTTGGTACTGTGGCATAGCAGGCCGACCCGACACTGAGGGCGAGTATAATGAATAATATTATTTTAAAACGGTTCATAATATGCTTATTTAAAGATGTTTATTTGTTAAAACCACTTCATGAGCTCTTTGACTATCAGTTCATGTCCTTGTTTGTTGGGATGATTTACCTGAGACATGTATTGGCTTAATTGCTCTTTATCCGGATAGAGGAACTCAAACGCTTTATAACTATCAACAAGTCCAATCTGGTTTTCTTCAGCTAATTTACATATTTGATTAGTATGTTTCTTCAATTCGTTTGAAGGATCAGCAAAATTGACACTTTGATCAGGTGACGGAGTAAACAGAATTATTTTTATTCCCTGTTTTTTTGCCATTTTTATCATCTTTTCCCAAGCTATCCGTGCTTTATCCAAGCCTGCACCACGATCATTCAATGCGTAATCTATCAGGATCAGATCGGGTCGAAGCGTTAGAACCTCGCGTTTAAAACGGGCAGCACCTCGAATAGAATTTTCGCCTCCAATCGCGGTAACGATCACATTTACTAAAGCTAAGGGATAGGCCGTTTTCAAGTTTTTCAGAAATAAATTAGGATATGCCTCTGTCGTATTGACAATGGGTGTTTTAAAATATCCCGCCGGAACACTATGTCCATGAAACACAATGTTAATCGTTCGGTTTTTTGGCCATTCTTTTTGTAATTCTAACTTTAAATCAGTCAGGTAGTTAGTTGGATTTGCAATATTGCTGCCATTTGGCTGACTGTAAGCTGTCCAGGCGAATAACAGTAAACTAAAAAGAAGAAGTTTTTTCATACAATACTTGTTTGGAAATCAGATGTATTTTGGTAAATATCAGCTATTTAAATACACTCTTAACAGCCTCAAGATATCCGAATTTATTCTTGATATCAGGTTCCAGGTAGCTGCCTTCTGTCCATTCGTTCCAGCAATTAATATTCATTATTCTCGGCCCGTCTGCATCTGCAAGTAGTTTATCCTTTGTCATCTGTAAGGCTGTTTTAAAGTTTTCAGGAGTATTATTCCCGATTGTATACGTAAAGGGATAGCCATAATTTCCCCATTCCGATTTCAGGTCACAGCGTGGACTAGGATCCCATCCCATTGAAACATTTGGATAGTAAGGTACTTTATATTCCGACCTGGCTTTATCCCAATAGCTAAAGTACTCATCGCGCGTTTTGTTGAAATCGGTTTGCCGGTCGGGCAAGCCCACATGATGAACCCAGACATAAGAAGTTGCCGAATCAAAACCCAGCATTTTAATTAATTCAGGATAGCTGGCAGGAATTTTTTCTACAGGAAGAATGGGTCTTCCCCATGCAACCAGATTCCAGTGAACGCCTTTAAGTCCCGCAGCAACAGCCTTGTCATTCAATCGTTTCATTGCACTTTTGGTTGCTTCTATGGTACCGAATATTTCCATAAATTTCTGTATGTCATAGATGGAAAAATAAGCTTTTCCATCTATTTTCCAGTAACCTGGACGGGTAAAATATTGGGAAACGAGGATATCACAGATTTCATCGTATCGTTTTGGTGACATTTTGGCCGGATAAATTAATTTTTGAGCTGCGCCACGGGTATAGGGATGAATGTCATTCCAGTCGTGGTTGGCCCACATCAATGCAAATTTGATTTTATCAACATTTTTCGCCTTCAAAAATCCAGCATCCAGACATTGGTTCAGAAACGGACCATCCTCATACATGTACCAGTCAAAGATAAAACAATCGACCCCGTATTCCGAGGCGGTTCTAATCTTTTGCTCCATCACCTTCGGATCCTTCTCATCAGTATACCCCCATAGCGGAACCTTTGGCTGATCATGTCCGGGAAATCTGGGTTGCGCTGCTTTTATTAGTTCCCATTCTGACCAGTCTTTCCCTTTGTTTTTTATATTTCTCGCATCATTAGTATGGTAATTTGGAAAATAGTAAGCCGCGACAGTGATTTTTCCTGAATTACTATTTTCTTTTGAAGTTTTTCCGGCTTTTATAGTATTGAACAAAAAACAGACTGCAAGTACAAGAAATATTTTTTTTACCATACTTTAATCACTTGTTGACCTTCCTTCATACCTTCAAAAGGACCGACGAAAGGATTGGTTTCGGAACGTTTATTTCCAAAATAATCAGTATTTATTTTCAACGGGGTTCCATCCGGATTTTCGAACGATGCATTTGGGACGATTGCTTTACCCAATAATTCAGTTGTCACCAATTGCGTTTTTAATTTTCTGAAGGAGTCATCAACATTGATATGTAAAAAAACTTCTTCTCCTTTTTCTTCAATTGTCACGTTTGGATCGAAAGATTTGTTCTCAAATGCATTCACCTCTTTATTATAGGGTGTGGCTCCGTTGAAGTAAATATTTGATGCGATCCAAACCGGCATTTTACTGTCGTTATATCTTGCCAGACCTGTGGGTTCTTTGGATATTTTTGCTGCTTTAACTGTCGCGAAGATATTATTGTAAAACCTGTGATCTCGGCCAAAAAATGTGATTAAACCGGCTACCCAGGTGGAATGAGGTAAGTGATATGGAGTAAAGCGCCCGCCATCGACCCAATGGGCTATGTTACCAGTAAAGAGATTGTGAACTGTTGCCACTCCCTCAGAACATTCCAGCAGTGGAGTAGGAGCCAGCATAATGTTATTGTCAATTAAGATCGGACCATGGTCAACCTCAGTAAAAAGATCCTGATTGTTATGATACATCAGATTGGACGAAATACGTGTGCCTTGGGCCATCCAATCCATCCAAAGCCCTAAGCTGCAATTATGAATGCGGTTGCTTTTGATGAGCATATCAATTGAAGCATGTATTTTTATTCCAGCCATTTCAGCGCCGGTAAACTGTCGCTTCACATGAATATTATAGATGTGATTATTTGTAATCTGACTAAAAACAGCGCCTAAACTTCCACAAATACCGGTTTGTTCACAATTGAAAATGGTATTGTTGCGAATGATATGCGAACCAATGTTTTCTTTGTTCCATCCGATCTTTAAGGCTCTGAAAACCACTTCTATATAATGTATTGCGCCATCTTTTTTCATGTCGGCTAACCAGACATTATGACCTGTGGCTTTCTCTTTTCCAAGTGAAATACCCGAACATTTAGAGTCACTGATCACATTATTTTCGATAATCCAGCCCTTACTCCAATGAGGTCCGATCATCCCGATTTGTTCGGCAGTGGGAGCAGCCCACTGGGTAGCAGCCTGACTGATTTTGAAACCCCGGAGTGTGATATAATTCAAGCCTGTTTTTTCAGGAAAGAAGCAAGCCGGACGTGCATTGATTTCCACCAATTCCTTATTTGGATCAGAGCCATGAAAATTTGCCCATATTGTGGTCGATTCTTTGGCGCTTTCGGTGTACCAGGTATAGGTTGATCCAATTGAATCCACAGCGGATTTCAAAGGTTTTGGATTCATTACCTTGTCTAAATTTTCTACCTCATAGAAAGATTTTCCGTTGAGATATACTTCACCGGTATGGTGAATTCTCCCTTTGTCGGTAAACCAGTCACCCCAGATTGAATCCTGATACGGATTATATTTTCCGAAAAAAGCATTGGGAATGGTCACTTTCCAGACACCGTTTTCTGCCGGCTGCCAGGTTTTAATGATCTCCGAACCTTTTATAGCCACAATTTCATCTTTAGCAGCTTGATATACAATTCTATGGTTCTCATCCGTTCCTCCGTTTTCCGGGATAACATACTCCCGGTAGGTTCCGGCATGAACAGTTACAATATCGTCTGCCTTAGCAATACGTGCAGCGGCTGAAATTGTTTGGAACGGTTTCTTAATTGAACCATCATTCGAATCGTTACCCGATACAGCAACATGGTATTCGCGGATTCCACTTGAACAGCTGATAAAGAATACCAATAACACAGAGGAAATAATTTTAAATTTTTTCATATGAAGTAGTTTGGAAGCATTTTTCTGTGTGCAATATATTAATATATTATGAGATCTCATTCATTATTTTGAGCTAAGTTTGCATCCTCAATATTTGTTATGGGCTTTAAAGAAGAAATACTACGCCGAAGAACATTTGGCATTGTCAGTCATCCCGATGCGGGGAAAACTACCCTTACTGAAAAACTACTCCTTTTTGGAGGCGCTATTCATGTTGCAGGAGCAGTTAAAAGTAATAAAATTAAAAAAGGAGCTACCTCCGATTTTATGGAAATCGAGCGGCAGCGTGGTATTTCTGTTGCCACATCTGTAATGGGTTTTGAATTTAACGGTTACAAGGTCAATATTTTGGATACGCCTGGCCATCAGGATTTCCAGGAGGATACATTTCGTACATTGACAGCAGTTGACAGTGTAATTATTGTGATCGATGCAGCCAAAGGAGTAGAGCCGCAGACCGAAAAACTCATGAGCGTTTGTCGTAGCCGTAAAACGCCGGTGATCGTTTTTGTGAATAAAATGGACCGTCCGGCAGATGATACTTTTGATCTTCTGGATGATATTGAGAAGCAATTGCTGATTAAAGTGCGGCCATTAAGCTGGCCGATCAATAGCGGACCCGATTTTAAAGGGGTTTATAATCTTTACGACCAAAACCTGAATCTTTTCGATCCAAGTATAACCGATATACGGACCGGAATAAGTTTTACTGATATTAATAGTCCCGAACTCGAAAATATTATTGGCAAAGATGCCGGAGTTTTGCGCGAAGAACTCGAAATATTGGATGAAGTTTATCCCGAATTTGATATTGATCAATATCTTGCAGGCGATCTGGCACCCGTTTTTTTTGGAAGTGCATTGTACAATTTCGGCGTCAAGGAATTGCTTGATACTTTTGTCCGGATTGCTCCCTCTCCCCGTGCTAAAAAAGCAGAAGAGCGTTTAGTTCAGGTTGACGAGGCGACTTTTACGGGATTTGTTTTTAAAATTCATGCTAATATTGATCCGAATCACAGAAGCCGAATTGCCTTCGTCAAAGTTTGTTCCGGCAGATTTGAAAGGAATAAAAACTATCGACACATCCGTTTAGGAAAAGTCTTTAAATATTCGAGTCCTACTGCATTTATGGCTGACAAAAAAGAGGTCATCGACGAAGCTTTTCCGGGAGATATTGTCGGTATTCCTGATACCGGCAATTTTGTAATCGGCGATACCCTTACTGAAGGTGAGATCTTGCATTACAAAGGCATACCCTCGTTTTCGCCCGAGATCTTCCGCTATATCGAGAATGCCGATCCTATGAAATCGAAACAGCTGGCAAAGGGAGTTGATCAACTGATGGACGAGGGGGTTGCACAGTTATTTGTCAGTCAGTTGAACGGCCGCAAAATTATTGGAACGGTTGGAGCGCTGCAGTTTGAGGTGATCGAGTATCGTCTTGAACATGAATATAATGCAAAATGCCGGTGGGAATCATTGTCTCTCTACAAAGCATGCTGGATTCAGAGTGAAGACAAAGCGATGCTTGAGGATTTTAAAAAGAGGAAATACAATAAAATGTCGATTGATAATCATGGCCGCGATGTATTTATGGCCGATTCGTCTTTTATTCTCGATATGGCTCAACGCGATTTTCCTAAAATAAGATTTCACTTTACATCTGAATTTTAGGCTTTTAGGCTTTAGGCTTTAGGCTTTTAGATCATAGGCTATCGTTAACGGAAATGTATTGACATATAATAAATTAAGGTAATTATTGAGTCGTCCTGTAAATTTGGTTTCTAACTTTAGCCCACAGCCGAATAGCCTAAAAGCCTTTTTTTTACTGTCAATTAGCAAAAATAGGCTAAATTTACTCCCTATCAGTACCTACCGGTTATAATTGAATTTAATATTCTTGCCATGATAAAAAATTTGATTTTGTTGGGATTACTCCTCTTTATTGTGTTTAAAAGCGACGGTCAGACAAAAAGTGTCTCTTTCAATGATAAGATGCCACAAGACTGGGAGAATCAGGCTGTTTCAGAAATTAACAGAGAAGCTCCACATGCTTCGCTGATGCCTTTTGATACTGATACAAAGGTTCCCGCAAATGATTTTTCGGCTTCACCTTTTTATAAATCACTTAACGGCCGGTGGAAATTCAATCTTGTGACCAAACCCGCCGATCGTCCTGCTTCATTTTATCAAAAAAAGTTTGACGACAGCAGCTGGAAATTAATTGATGTGCCTTCGAACTGGGAGCTGAAAGGCTACGACTATCCAATATATACAAATATCAAATATCCGCATAAGGCAACGCCTCCAACAATACAGGCAAATTATAATCCGGTTGGTTCGTACCGGATGGAATTTGAAACAGCTGCCGGCTGGAGTGGAAAAGAGATCATTCTCCATTTTGGTGCTGTCAGTTCAGCGATTTATGTTTGGGTAAATGGTGAAGAGGTTGGCTATAGTGAAGATAGTAAAACTCCGGCAGAGTTCAATATAACCAGGTATTTGAAGAGCGGAAAGAATTTATTGGCCGTTCAGGTTTTTCGCTGGTCTGATGGTTCTTATCTCGAAGATCAGGATTTTTGGAGGATGAGCGGAATAACGCGTGATGTTTATCTCGTTGCCCGAAATCCGGCTCATATATTTGATTTTCAATTAAATTCCGGCCTCGATGCCCTTTATAAAGATGGTATTTTTAATGCGGACATTAAGCTTCGAAATCTGGGAAAGACACCACAAAATCTTACAGTACATGCTCAGCTAAAAGATGGAAACAGTACAGTTCTCGATTTTTCAAAAAAACTAATTATCACAGGTGCCAATCAATCTGTTAATTTCAATGGAAAGCTGCCTGATGTTAAAAAGTGGAGTGCTGAAACTCCGGATTTATACCAGCTAATACTTACAACGAAAGATGAAACGGGAAAAGTAATAGAATCTCTGGGTTGTCAGGTTGGTTTTCGAAACATCGAAATTAAAAACGGACAATTATGTGTGAATGGAGTTCGTATTCTGGTCAAAGGAGTGAACATGCACGAACACAATGAGACTAACGGACATGTGCAGGATCTTGAAACGATGATCAGGGATATTTCTAATATGAAGAAATTCAATATCAATACTATGCGGTGTTGTCACTATCCTCAGCCCGAAAAATGGTATGAATTATGCGACAAATACGGGTTGTATCTTATTGATGAAGCGAATATCGAATCGCATGGAATGGGTTATGGAAAAGAGTCACTTGCCAAAGATCCCAGCTGGTATAATGCTCATCTTTTCAGAACGCGCAATATGGTTGAACGGGATAAAAATCATCCGGCGGTTATCATCTGGTCATTGGGAAATGAGGCCGGCGACGGTATCAATTTTGTAAACACATCGGCATGGATTAAATTACAGGATAAGTCGCGGCCGGTTCAATATGAAAGAGCAGGTACTGCATCACACACCGATATTTTTTGTCCGATGTATGCCAGGATTGATGAAATGATTAAATACGCAACAACACATAAGGATAAACCATTGATTCAATGTGAATATGCTCATGCAATGGGTAACAGTACCGGAAATCTTCAGGATTATTGGGACGCTATCGAAAAGTATGATATGCTCCAGGGCGGTTGTATCTGGGACTGGGTCGATCAGGGGTTGCTGACTACCAATGAAAAAGGGGAGAAGTTCTGGGCCTATGGCGGCGATTTTGGGCCGAAAGATGTATGGACAGATGGGAATTTCTGTTGTAACGGGCTGGTCGATGCAAATCGCAATCCCCATCCCGGATTATTTGAAGTTAAAAAAGTATATCAATATATTGGATTTAAGGCTCTTGATATTGAAAAAGGAAAATTTCAACTGATCAATAAATATGATTTTTTGAACCTTAATAATTTTGAATTCGACTGGCGCATAGAGGCTGATGGAATAAAGGTGGCAGCAGGTAAAATCGCCATGCCTGACGTGCCGGCACACGGAATGACTGAAGTGTCTGTTCCGGTTAAACTGAAGCCGGAACCGGGGAAAGAATATTTTATCATTTTCAGCGCCAAAACTTCAAAAGCTACAGATTTAATTGCCATTGGTCACGAAGTTGCTTACGAACAATTCAAATTGCCAGTTGCCTCCCCTGCGGTTACAGATAGTCCGAATGGTAAACTGCTGATGGAAAAAAGCACTACGAAAGCAATAATCAAAGGCATCGATTTTACGGTGACTTTTGATTTGGTTAAAGGGGGAATGAATAGTTTGATTTTTAGCGGGAAGGAGATGCTTAACGATGGAAAAGGACCCGAACCTGATTTTTGGCGTGCACCGACTGACAACGATTTTGGAAACGGACTTGATAAAAGATGCCGCGTGTGGCGCAAGGCAGGAGAGAATAGGAAACTTACCAATTCGAAAATCAGCCGGATTTCAGAAAATCAGATCAATGTAGTGCTTTCTTTTGATATTCCGGGATTAAAAGGAGAAACCATCGCTCAATATATTTCGCTGTACAAGGTCTATGGAGATCGCGAAATTGAAGTTGAAAATCAATTTAAGAAACTGGCATCTGATTTACCGGAGATTCCACGGATGGGAATGAACCTTCAGATCGCCCGTGAATTTGATAATATGGAATGGTTTGGCCGGGGACCGCAGGAAAACTACCTTGACAGAAATAGCGGTGCACTGGTTGGTCTTTATCACGGCAAAGTAAAGGATCAATACTGGGCTTATATTCGTCCGCAGGAGAATGGAAATAAAACCGATGTGAGATGGGTTTCATTTACGAATAACGAAGGCAATGGATTGCTGTCAGTTGGATTGCCGGCATTAAGCATCAGTGCCCATCATAATTTAATGGAAGATTTCGAATCTCCGGTTCGCACAATTGGCCGGATTTACGACGGGAAGGAGGTCGTTAACCGCCATACGACAGATGTGAAGGAGCGAAACTTTGTTTCCGTAAATCTTGATTGCAAACAAATGGGAGTTGGAGGCGACGACAGCTGGGGAGCGCGCACGCACCAACAGTACACGCTCACTGACAAGGTCTACAATTACACTTTCCGGTTAAAAATAATCAAAAAGGAGGATGATGTTAATTCGATTGCCAGAACTAAACGTACTGTAATTACTGACTCTCGCTCCTTCTAAACTGAGCATTAGTCATCAATTTTTCGATTGAGTACTCACTCCGTTTTTTAGAGTTATGTTCACCGAATACGTCATGCGATGATTCGATAATTGTTTCAAGGAAGCTATTTATCTGGTTGTCAGCTATCAGGTATTCTTCGGAAATCATATCGTGTAAGTGGGTAAGATTAGCTAACTCCGATTCTGCATTCTTTAACTGATTCAATAAAATGTTAAAATCATCCAGAACTCTGAAAAGAAATCCTTTGTCAATTATAGATTCCATGTTGAGCTCCAGTTCACTTACAATTTTCCTGCAACTTCTTTGAATTTCCCATACGTGATTTTTATTGACAGAATTCTTAAGTTCGAGCATTCTTAAATCTGAAACTGGAAAATCTTTTTTCCCATGAGTACCTCTAATTAAATCCTCGGTGATGCTTATCAAGGGTAGAAAATGACTGATAAGAACATGTATTTTCTCTGTTTTTTCCGTTATTTCTTTTTTTAGAACTGTCAAGGGTCTAGGATGAGTCAGATTATTAACTATTTCTTCAAAACTAGCCAGAAATTCATGATTGAATTTTGGGGAGTATTGTTCAAATAAAGACCTGTCACGCTTATAATTGCGGAGAATCTGGCTAGCTATAACTGGAATTTCTATTGCATTAAAATGGCTGGTAAATTCTTTCATTTTATAACTTTAAATTCATTCAAAATATAAAGACAATACAAATGACGCACAAAAACTGCTTTTCAGCCGGAAGAGGGTGAAAACATAAAATATGTTAATAGATGCTGTTAAAGCTACAACAATAAAAGTCGAAATCCAAATTTATCAGTAGATATTTGTGTTTTATTGTATGTTTTTCTATACAAAAAAACAGAATAAAGATATTTTTACAGATGGTTGAAGATGCAAATTCTACAGTAAAATATTACCGGATTATTATATTTTTGTGAAGCAGAAAAATTACTGCAACTATTTTTGTCGAAAACCGTTATCCGGATATAGAATTAGAAGTACTGTGAAACACCCATGATTCTTCGCTTCGCAAAAACGAATGCAGAGAACACAGGTGTATTATCAGGTAATTAAAAAACAAATAATTTTCTGATGAAACGGATATTTATATGCCTGATTGGGTTATTAACCTTAATCCATTCTGAATTAATTAGTTCAAAGTCAATTTATTGGAATATGGAAATGAAAAAAACAACGTCAAAGACAGCTGTTTTTGCTGGTGGATGTTTTTGGTGTACCGAGGCAATGTTCTCTCAGCTAAAAGGGGTTGAAAAAGTAATTTCAGGCTATTCAGGCGGAACGGTACCCAATCCGACTTACGAGCAGGTATGCACAGGAACAACCGGTCATGCGGAATGCACCCAGATCACCTACGATCCGGATCAAATTACTTTTACCGAACTTCTGGAAGTTTTCTGGATGACGCACGACCCAACAACGCTGAACAGACAAGGAGCGGACAGCGGAACACAATACCGTTCGGCAATTTTTTATACTGACGAGGATCAAAAAGAGGTTGCGTTTGCCTATATGTCAAAGCTGGTCAAAGAAAAAATCTGGAGTGATCCGATTGTTACTGAAATTACCAGATTCGAAAAGTTTTATCCTGCTGAAGATTATCATCAGTCTTATTATTCGAATAATTCAAACCAGGGCTATTGTCGCATCGTAATTACTCCAAAGTTGGCGAAATTTAAAAAGATTTTTGCACGCAAGCTAAAATAGCCGGACAAAGAGATACTAGTTACAAGGTTACAAAGTTACAGGTTACCGTAACCCGTCACCCAGTACACCCGTAACCCGTTCATAAGTTACAGGTTACAGGTTACAAGTTACAAGTTACAAAGTTACAAGTTACCGTAACCCGTCACTCTGTACCCCAGTCACTTATTTGATAATCAACTCGTCAAGAGTTCTCTTCGGAACGTAGTGAAAACTATTTTCATCACGATAGTATTTTATATCGCCTTCTTTTTCTGCGTCGGTAATTATCACTTTTTCAACAGGTTTTCCCAGCGCTACGACATCAATAATTTCAAGATGATCCGGTAGCTGGAGAATTGCTTTTAACCGGGGCTTGTTGATCGTGCGGATTATACACCCTCCCAAACCTTTCTCGACGGCCCCAAGCAATATGTTTTGCATCGCGATTCCATCATCACAGAAAAAAGTATCTGAGATATGTCGGTCGAGCATCACGACAATATAAGCGGAAGGGCGTTCCCCTTTTACAGGCCCCTGCCACTCTTTAAGATAACCTGCCCATGCCAATGTTGGAAAAATCTGATCGTTCAAATTTGGATCATTACTTAAGACGTATTTCAATGGCTGAGCATTTCTACCCGACGCCGCATATCGGGTCAGACCGATCAAATCAACCAAAGTGGTCCGTTCGATCACAAATTGCTCATCAAACCTTCTGAAGCTGCGGTTGTTTTTTGCTAAATCCTTGAAATCCATAATGTTTTGTTTTTATTTTTTGCAATTGCTGCGTCCACTAAGGTAACAAATTTACAGGTAACTTTTATAACCCGCTTCTATTTGCTACTTTTGTTCAAAAATATGAAGGTTAGTCATCGGTCAATCTAATTTTAAATGGAGATCTTTCTTTTACTGCTTGTGGGATGTTTTTCAGGTATGGTGACGGGTTTAACCGGAGCCTCAGGTGTAATGGTTGTCGTCCCTTTGATTACGATTTTATTCAAATTCCCTATTCACGAAGCAATTGGTACAAGCCTTGTTGTTGATGTTCTAACCTCTATGTTGATTTCTGTGACCTATTTCAAAAATGACAACATTGCACTTAAATTGGCAGGCTGGGTGGCTATTTCTTCCGTAATAATGGCACAGATTGGCGCTCGTTTTTCCGATACAATTCCTGAGCGGGGACTCGATTCCGGATTTGCTTTTGTTTTGATTGTTCTGGCATTAATTATTTGGAGGACAGGTATTAAGCGCGATAAATCGCCGGTTGATCCTTTCGATCTTTCCGATCACAGATCCCCGCTTTGGCGACTTCTTTTATCTGTTATATTAGCTGGAATCAGTGGTTTTATGACCGGATTTATCGGTGCCGGAGGAGGAACAAATATTTTATTGATACTCCTGTTTATAAACCGGTTTCCGATGCATAAAGCACTTGGGACTTCCATCATGATCATGTCGTTTACCGCCTTGTCGGGAGTCATTGGTCACGCTTCACTGGGTAATGTCAATTTAATGACCGGAATAACGCTGGCCTCCAGTGCTATATTTACAGGAATTTTTTGCGCACGGTTTGCCAGCAAGATCAGCGAAAAATCACTTTCGAGGTTAATGGGTGGAGTTTACCTGATTTTAGGGGTGGTTATGATGATGGTTAATTTGAGAAATTCATAAGTGGCAGAAAAGAATATAACCTTTATTTCTCACTTTTGATTAATTTGACTTTAATCAGTGCAACATCCTGTTTGAGTTGGTTGAGGGTATAAGCAAGATTGGCAGGTGACACCTCCCCCAAAGGTAATTCTTCGCTGATGTAATGCACAAACCGCCAGATTTCACGAATTTCAACCACTGCCAGTTCATACGGTCTATAGAGTTGATTCAAGGATGTCAGCTCTATTTTTCCTTCTTTTCTGATGCGGTTTTCTATCATTTTAAAGACAATCCCCTCGTCAAGGGTCAGAACGATGCAGGCTTCGCCACTTTTCAATGTGTTCCAGTCCTGAACAAATTCACCGGTCACCCATGCTCCGTCGGGAATGGGCAACATCGAATCGCCGCTTATTTGAAAGGTGCGATATTTTCGTTCGGGTGAGAGAAAGGGGAGTTGAAATACCGGGAGTTCGCGTACAAACTCGGGATCGGCGAAACCCCGCATATAGCCGGCCTTTGCTTTCTCGGGCACCAGCTCGATATTTTCGTTGTTGGCACTGTCAACCGTTGTGGTGAGTACCCTCAATTTCGACCCTTTTACAAATACGTCGAAGCCACTCTCCAGTTGGCGTAATTCGCTCTCCCTGAGCTTCGACAGGTCAATTTTAATTAATGTGTCAATTGATATGCCGAAATATTCCGAGTAGGCAATCATTTGCTGAATGCCCGGCTGTGCCACTCCATTTTCGTAACCACTCAATGTCGGACGCTTCATCTTCAGTGCAAAAGCCATTTCGTCCTGCGTCCGTCCGCGCCGCTTGCGCATCAATTTAATATTAGAGTTGAAATACATAGTGTGAATTATGAATTACGTCCGCCAGCTGGCGGAATGAATTATGAGTTGAAGGTCACTGAGCGAAGCAGAAGAGATGTATGTACACTGTTCCCTTCTGCCTGTTCCCTCATTTCCAAATTTCCTATAAAAATCCCCCCTGGCCCCCCTTTTTTCTAAGGGGGAGAGCTACGCCCGCTGATCCCTTTTTACAACGGGGGAGTTCAATTTTATTTCAATTACGCTATCAGCCTAATAGCCAAATAGTCTAATAGCCTAAATGCCTATCATCTCATTTTCAAATTGTCATTTTTTTTCTCTCCGAATAACAATTCTTTCAAATAATGATTATATTATAACCTGAAAAATGATTAAATATTAATCAAATATAATTCATTTTTCAGAGAAATAAAATTTTTCAGAGAAAAATAAATGACAAGCCATGAATGAGATCAGTCAGCCATCAAATAAAACGGTCGTTCACTACGATCTCGACACTTTTTTTGTGTCGGTAGAACGGCTGAATAACAGTAAGCTTATCGGGAAGCCGGTGATTATCGGAGGCACTTCCGATCGGGGAGTGGTGGCGAGTTGCAGCTACGAAACCCGGTTGTTTGGGGTCCGCTCGGGGATGCCCATGAAACTGGCCCGGCGGCTCTGTCCCGAATCTTTTTTGATCCGCGGCGATATGGAGAGCTATAGCCGTCATTCGGATGTGGTAACGCAGATCATTGCAGAGCGGGCACCTGTCTATGAAAAGGCTTCGATCGATGAGCATTATCTCGATATTACAGGAATGGACCGCTTTTTCGGATGTATGAAATGGGCCCATGAATTGCGTCATACCATTATCAAAGAGAGTGGTCTGCCCATTTCGTTTGGACTGTCGGTGAATAAGACTGTCTCTAAAATTGCTACCGGCGAAGCCAAGCCTAATGGGGAAAAGGAGG
>JBAXOA010000008.1:0-68968 GCA_037133495.1 Mariniphaga sp.
GAAGGAGTCGCAACCATCGGCAATCATATTCACAACAGTTTGCGTCCATCGAACCGGCGCTGTTAACTGTGCAATAAGATTTTTCTTGATTTCTTCAGGATCCGTAACAGGAGTTGCATTTACATTCTGATAAACCGGACAAACAGGTACATTGAAATGGGTGGAGTGGATGGCTTCAGCCAATTCAGTACGGGCAGGCTCCATCAAGGGAGAGTGAAATGCTCCTCCAACGCTTAATTTCAAGGCGCGTTTTGCACCCGCTTCTGTTAGTCTGGCACATGCCATATCGATGCCTTCCATAGAACCGGAAATCACCAATTGACCCGGACTATTATAGTTCGCCGGGACGACTACTTCAGCGATCTCGCCACAAATTCGCTCGACGATTTCATCATCAAGGCCCAAAATAGCTGCCATTGTTGACGGTTCCGCTTCACAGGCTTTTTGCATAGCCATTGCCCTTTTCGACACCAGCAGCAGTCCATCCTCAAAAGACAAAGCGCCACTTGCAACCAATGCGGAGAATTCACCCAACGAATGACCAGCAACCATATCAGGCATGAAACTATCACCCAGAGTTTTTGCCAAAAGAACAGAATGGAGAAATATAGCGGGCTGAGTTACTTTGGTTTGACGCAGATCCTCGTCTGTCCCTTCGAACATCAGATCAGTAATGCGAAAACCGAGCAGATTATTCGCTTGTTCGAATAGCTCACGTGCCATTGGAGAATTGTCATACAAGTCTTTGCCCATACCAACAAACTGGGCTCCCTGCCCCGGAAAAACATATGCTTTCATATTCTGATTTTAGAAAATTTAGTCTGCAAATATATAAAATAGGTTCTACAATGAAATATTCAGCTAATCGAAACTATTGTTAATTTAATGAATCCTGCACTGTTTTCCTGGTTGGGGGTATAACATGTAACTTGTAACTCCTTATGGGTACGGGTTACAGGGTACAGGTAATGGGTAACGGGTAACATGTAACTTGTAACTCCTTGCTGTTACAGGTTACGGGTATAAATAGTAACCGGTAACGGTCGACGCTATGGTCAGTAAGGGATTTCGGAGCATCAAACCTTTCAACCAAAACAAAAATATTGGTGCGAGAATTTAGCCATGCAAACCACCTAAACCCTTATTGGCCATAGCGTTTGTTATGCGTTCGGGATTTCTATCACATTATTTTTTATTCTCTTTTTCGAGATTGTCTGTTTAACCTTTATCTTATTTTGTATTTTTCTGATTCGTATAAATTCGCTTATCTCTTTTCTTTCGTTGTCGGTCAACGGCGGACTTTGTATTATAAAATCAACACCTTCCGGTTCTTTTATTAAGCCCATGTTTTTAAATTTTAAAATATTTTTCCACTAAAATTCTCGCTGCCTGAGTTTCTATTATCATTCGTTGATTTTTGAAATGGCAAGCACCCAAAGTTCTCTCATAATGGTCAATCAATTTAGTTTTAGCTGTAAATGCAACGTATCCTTCAAAACCTTTTTGAAACGATATTTTGCAGGCATAAGCCACTAAATTTCCAGAAACGCCTTCATATATTTTGTGTTTACCAATATTGAAAGGTGCGCTTTCCAATAAGTCCATAAAAATATGGTCTTGCTCGATTGTTAAACATAAAAGTCCTTGTATAATATTAGGGTTGTTTACGATAGTCAGTTTATAAACTTCTTTCTTTATTTCGTCAAATTCCTGTTTCCAATTAAAATTCCACCCTTTGTTTTTGGTGATATTTTTCAAATCCGATTTACTTAACCGAATAACTTCTGTCTGGAAACTGTCGCCTGAAACTGTGTTCAGGATCGAATTTGTCAGTCTGTCGATAATAAAACCCTGTTCTATTTTTTTGGAGACATCCATTCTTTAAAAGTACAAAAATTTCAGCAATTTGTCGGTTAACTTTTGTTCGCTTTCAATAATGATGTTCGCTATTTCATGCTGAGTCATAACTTCTAACTCTTAACTCGTTAGCGTTACGACAAATCAGAGCTGATAAGCCGTATAAACTCCTGTCTGGTTGCCTCCTTCTGAAATGCACCGGTAAAATCGGAAGTTGTAGTGACTGAATTTTGTTTTTCTACTCCCCGCATACTCATACACATGTGTTTTGCTTCAATCACAACAGCAACACCTAACGGATTTAGCGCGTTTTGAATGCAATCTTTTATTTGGGTAGTAAGCCGCTCCTGAACCTGTAACCGCCGCGAATAGGCTTCAACAACCCGCGCAATCTTACTTAAACCGGTTATATAACCATTGGGAATATAAGCGACATAAGCCTTGCCAACGAAGGGGAGCATATGATGTTCGCAAAGCGAATATATCTCTATATCTTTTACTATGACCATCTGACGATAATCCTGTTTGAAGATGGCGGATTTGAGAATTAACTCGGGATCCATATTGTAACCCTGAGTTAGAAATTGCATCGCTTTTGAAATTCTTACGGGTGATTGAAGCAACCCTTCACGACCTGTATCTTCACCGATCAGTTTTAAAATTTCGCGATAATGAGCGGCCATTTTTAAAACATTCGCTTCATGATAAACTTCGACCTTACTATAGCCTTGGTTATCTTTACTATTGAGTGAGAATTTCATGCAGATATTATTTAATTTAAAAAGTCGTGCGGAAAAGCAATGAGGAAATATTCATTTCGAATTATGAATTTAAATTCATGGCTGTTTCATATTTTATATTCAGACTACTAATGCATTAAAATAAAGAATTGCGCCTTTGAAAAAGTTTCCTGACATTAGCGATTACAAAAGAACAACTTTTTTGCCTTTTTTTGAGTAATTGTAGGTGAATGTAGCCAAACAAATTGATTGTTTAACGAAACGTTAAATTACTTTTGTCGTTTAATATTTATTCACCGAATTGCTAATGAGAATACTTTTTGCAAGCGCAACACGTTTTGAGCTATCTCCTTTTTTTGAAAATCTTAAGGAAGTTCCTGGCAATGGCGGTTCCATTTTTTATTATAAATGGAATGGTATTGATATCGATCATATAACAACCGGTCTGGGCACAACCTTTACGGCCTATTCTCTGGTAAAAGCACTTCAACTTTGTATGTACGATTTGGTTATCAATGCCGGCATTGCAGGAAGTTTCAGCGAAAAAATTCCTATCGGAACAGTTGTCAATGTGAAGAGCGAACAAATTGGAGACTTTGGAATTGAAAAAGAAGATCGCATTTCGACCGTTTTTGAATCAGGATTTGCTGATGCCAATGAATTTCCGTTTACCAATGGGCAGTTGATCAACCCCTGGTCTATAGATACGATTACATTACAGAATGTAAAAGGATTTACAAGCAATATTAGCCATGGTACATCCCAAAGCATCGCCAGAATCAGAAAGGAATTCGATCCTGATATAGAATCAATGGAAGGAGCTGCAGCTTTTTACGTGTGTCTGATGGAAAAAGTTCCGTTTCTTGAAATCAGGGCAATCTCCAATTATGTCGAAGTACGCGATACCAATAAATGGGATATTCCTGGTGCAATCAGAAACCTTGCCGACGAACTCCTTAAAATACTGACTGGATTGGCCGATTCAGCTGACTGCGACCAGATAAAAAGCAACCCATAAATTTGTTAATCATGAAATTGACGCTCGGATTCTCGACATGCCCCAATGACACTTACATTTTTGATGCTATGGTGCACGGGAGAATAGATACGGAAGGAATTGAATTCGAATTAATAATGTCGGACGTTGAAGAGCTCAACAGACAAGCATTCGCAGGAGAAATCGACATTACCAAAATCAGTTACCACGCGTATTCTTATATTGCAGATTCATACCTGCTGTTAAATTCAGGCAGTGCACTGGGCTATCAGAATGGTCCCCTTCTGATTAGTAAACATAAGGTGTATCCCGATGAAATCGAGAACCTCAAAATTGCCATTCCAGGGAAACATACTACTGCAAACCTATTATTAAGCATTGCCTATCCAAATCATAAAATCAAAAAAGAATACCTCTTTTCGGATATTGAAGAGGTGGTATTATCAGGTGAAATGGATGCCGGGCTAATTATTCACGAAAATCGCTTTACCTATCACCAAAAGGGGCTTAAAAAAATAGCTGATTTAGGCGAGTTTTGGGAGGCCAAAACCGGATTGGCAATACCCTTGGGGGGAATTATTGTTAACAGAAAATTATCGGCAGAAATCAGACAAAAAGTTAATCGGATAATGGGAAGAAGTGTCAAATATGCATTCGAAAATCCCAACATCTCATATCCTTTTGTTAAGCAGCATGCTCAGGAGATGGACATTGCCGTCATGCAAAACCACATAAAACTATACGTAAATAATTTTACGTATGATTTGGGCACAGAAGGAAAAAAAGCTATTGATACACTTTATATTGAGGCGACTAAGCTCGGGATTATCCCCAGGATAAGAGAGGACATTTTTGTTGATATGTAAAATAAACACGATATTTTTTTTACATATTAAGAAAAAACATCAATTTATCATATCTATTTTTGGTAATATGGATATTGTTTAGTAGGTTTGTTGCAATTAATGCAATAAATATGATCCAATGAAGACCGCACAGGAGTTTTTTATCCGGGGAAATTCAAAAATATTCCTCAAAGACTATGCGGAAGCAATTGTTTGTTTCGACAGGGCGATAGAGATAAATCCAAAATTTGCAAAGGCGTATTACCGCCGGGGGTTAGCAAAAACCTATTACCAGGATCATGAAGGAACAATTATTGATTTTTCGAAAGCCATTGAGATCGATCCAAACAATGCGGAAGCCTATAACAAAAGAGGCCTTGCGACAGGGTATAAACTCCAAGTCTATACCGGGGCAATCGCCGATTTCGACAAAGCCATAGAGATAAATCCAAGATTTGCAAAAGCTTATTATAGCAGAGGCTTGGCAAAAAACTATTTCCAAAGTCATGCGGGATCCAAGGTCGATTTCACTAAAGAGATAGAAATTTCGCCTGAGTTTGCAAATGCATATTATAACGGAGAACTTACAAAAGATTATAATCTCAACGACTATGCAGGAGTAATTGCAGACTTTGACAAAGCCATAGAGATTGATCCTAAATATGCAGAGGCATATTACAGCAGAGGACTGGCAAAAAATTATTTTCAAAATCACGCGGGCGTAATTGCTGACTTTGCAATGGCTGCTGAAACTGATTCAGTAGTGACAGCAACTTCCGACATGGCAAATATTGTGAAAGATTGCCAGTCAAAGCATTGTGCAGGTGCCATTGCCGATTTTGACAAAGCGATTGAGATCAACTCTCAATATGCAGAAGCATATTACAGCAGAGGACTGGCAAAAAACTATTTCCAAAATCATGCAGGAGTGATCATTGATTTTACCAATGCTGTTGAGTCCGATCTTGAGTATGCAGAATCAATCGATGCGAATCAGCTTAAAGACTATGCCGGAGCGATTGCGGACTTCGACAAAGCAATAAAGATCAATCCCAGGTATGCCAAGGCTTATTACAGCAGAGGAGTAGTGAAAAACTATTTCCAGGATCATATAGAGGTGATAATGAATTTCACCAGAGCTGTGGAAGCTGCCCCCGGCTATTCAGGAATTTGCAATCAGGCAGATCTTGCAATGGAATGCTTCATGAAAAATTATTCCGGCGCAATTGCTGATTTTGACAGGGCAATTGAGATTAATCCCAGGTTTGCTAAAGCATATTACAGCAGAGGTCTGGCAAAAAAATACTACAATGATCATTTGGGAGCAATAATCGACTTTACAAAGGCGATCGAGATTGATCCAGAATATGCGGAAGCTTACAACAAGAGAGGACTTTTAAAGGGTACACTAGGCCAGAAAGACAGTGGGCATTCAGATTTAGGCAAGGCGGGCGAACTAGGATTATCTGTTTTAACAATGTAAAATTTAATTGTCTTTTGTTAAGATTTTTTATTGTACTATTTTTGGAGCCTCAAATGAAAAGGGAAATATCAAAAATAAGCAATTACAATAAGCTATTATCTACTCCAGCATGTTTACAAAAATATCCCGCCTACTGCTTCGTAACAGAATCCTGATTATTATTATTCTCTCAGCCTTCACTGCCTATATGGCATTTCAAGCTCAAAGTGTTAAATTATCATACGAAAACACATCACTGCTGTCTGCTAAAGATACCGTGATGATTGAATATCAGAAATTCACCAAACAATATGGTGAAGATGGGAATGTATTGATGATTGGAATTAAAAACCCGGACATGTTTACGCTCGCACAATTTACAGCATGGTATGATCTCGGAAATTCAATTCGCAGTATTGACGGAGTTCAGGATGTGATCAGCATGACCAGAGGACTTAATCTTTTTAAAAATGAATCAACACATCAATTCGATTATTTTCCATTAGTTAAAAAGCGCCCGACTACTCAGGAACAGGTAGACAGTCTTAAAAATACAATTCTTGGTCTTAAGTTTTATGAGGGAATGCTTTACAATCCAAAGACCAATGCTGCCTTAATGGCAATAACTCTCGACAAGAATAAACTAAACGACAAAAGCCGCATCACACTGGTTGCCAATATAGTAGATGCAGCATCGGCTTATGAAAAGCTAAATAAGGTTGAGGTGCACTACTCTGGAATGCCATATATCAGGACCATAACGATGAAAAAAGTAAAACACGAGCTTTTGCTTTTTGTCTTGATGAGCATTGCAATATCTGCGCTAATTATGTATTTGTTTTTCAGATCTGTGAAAGTGGTTTTAAGTTCTTTGCTGATTGTCGCGATCAGTATTGTATGGGTACTCGGTACTACGGCACTATTCCATTTTAAAATTTCAATACTCACAGGCGTCATTCCGTCGCTGATCGTGATTATCGCGATCGAGAATTGCATCTATATACTCAATAAATATCATTGGGAATACCGAAGTCATGGAAATAAAATGCGGGCTCTGATCAGGGTTGTTCAACGAATTGGATTTGCATCGTTAATGACAAATGCTGCAACGGCTCTTGGATTTGCAGCTTTTATTCTGATCTCAAATCAAATGCTAAGAGAGTTTGGAATCATTACTGCTCTTAACATAATGCTAGAATATGTGCTGTGTATCACCTTACTGCCCATTATTTTCAGTTTTATCGATCCTCCAAGCGCCAAACACGTTAAGCATCTCGATAGTAATTTTTTCGGTGCAATCATTCATAAGATCATCTACATGATCACTTTTCGCCGCAATCTTATATATGGGATTGCAGGCGGACTCTTGCTGGTTGGTTTTTTAGGAATCAGCATGATGAAAACATCGGGAAAGATTGTTGATGATTTCCAAAGTGATGATCCCATACTTATGGATCTGAATTTCTTTGAACATAATTTTGGAGGAGTAATGCCTTTTGAGATTTCCATTGATACCAAAAAGAAAAATGGTGTGCTAGCAGGTGCTACTATCGACAAGATCAATGAACTTCAAAAAATGATCAATACGTATCCTGAATTTTCAAAGCCACTATCAATCGCGGAGCTTTTTAAGTTTTCAAAACAGGCTTATTTTGGAGGAGATTCTTCGATGTATTCGATGCCGAATAATGTAGAAAAAGGATTCATTTTAGGTTATCTTCCTAAAAATCAAAATGGGAATAAAAATAACCTGCTCTATTCATTTCTTGACAGCACGAAGAGATACACACGCGTAAGTTTTCAGATGGCAGATATCGGAACACATCACATGGATTCGCTAATGGCAGAAATTCACCCTAAAATTGACAGTATTTTTAGTCCTGCCAAATATAAGGTTAGCGTCACAGGGAATAGTGTTATTTTTGCACGTGGCACTAATTTCCTGATTCGCAACCTTTTTGAAAGTGTCTTAATTGCCATCGTTTTAATTTCATTGTTGATGGCCTTGCTTTTCTCTTCCTTAAGAATGATCCTGGTTTCTATGATTCCAAATATCATACCCTTACTGATCACCGCGGCGATAATGGGATTTGCGGGAATACCAATCAAACCATCAACAATTATCGTTTTCAGTATTGCTCTCGGAATTTCAGTTGACAATGCGATCCAATATCTTTCGCGATATCGGCACGAGTTGAAAATCACCAATGGAGCCATCAGGCAATCGGCGATCAGTGCTCTGCATGAAGCCGGTTTTAGTATGATTTACACCAGCATTGTACTTGTACTCGGATTTAGTGTATTTATTGTATCGGGATTTGGCGGAACTCAGGCATTGGGAATTCTGATCTCAACTACTTTACTGATTGCAATGTTCTTCAACATCATGGTGTTGCCTTCGCTGTTGCTAACACTCGACAAACGACTGACCAGCAAGGCATTTACAGAACCCATCGTCGAAATATACGATGACGAAGACCTTGATGAATATGATGAGACTGATGAACTCAATAAAACAAATATTTAACACAAATTTTCACTTTGTGCAGGAAGCTTTGGCTGAAGTCATCTTCTGATTCGAGGCTACCATAGAGATCACTTTGAGAAGTTGCTCACCTACGCCAATTCTATAGCCGGCGGAGAAGAGGTAAATGTTCCCAGACTCATCACAAAATAGTACCAGTGGCAGCTTATCTTTGAGATCTTCTCCATAAATAGCCGATATGGCAGTCAATATATTTCCGTTCTGATCGATTCCTGTCTCTATTTTGCCGGGAAGCTGATACGTTTTCAGTACGCCGGCCTGACTTGCTTTTTCGACTGGTATAGCAAATATAAACTGACCGCCCCATTTATTGAAATGATCTGTATAAGGACCGAGATCATTCAGAATATGTTTCGAAGGCTCCTTGTCTGGCTCAAGCAAAACTAACACCGAATATTTGCCGGAAACCAGCGATGACAGACTCACCACTTTACCATCACTTAAATTTTGAATATTTAACTTTCCGAAATTTAGTTTTCCTGACGGTTTAAGTACTTCCGATTCCCTCCGGATTTCGATGGGCAACGTAGTAAGCTTTCCTTTTTCGATATCGAAGAAAGTCATTTTACTGAGTACAGATCCGTCTTGAATACGATTACCTGTAACCAGTGCATAATGACCGGTCTCCAAAGAAAGTGGCTGATCGGAATCTGTCAGTTTTTTTCCTTCAGGAAATTCAAGCGTACGGTAAAAGCCGTTACGCAAAATAGCAATGGTGTAGTGAAGGTAATATTGTGGCACCAGCGGATTATTTTTATCAAGCAGTTTAAGCAAACCTTTATCAGGTTGTGCCACTGCATCATGTTCAAAACCTGCCAGCAGCCATTCACCTTTTTTAGAATATTCCGGCAGCTGTGTCTCAGGATTTAACCGTGCTGGAATACCAAATGTGCGGCAAGCGGCTACAAAAAATGTAGCCCTGGAAATTGGATCAGCCACCCTCAGATTATAGACACCGATGGGTGAAAGAGGAGTACGCGAATGCTTGTTGGCATCGTCGTCGATTCGGATATTTTGGCGAATCCAGTCAGATAAAATGGAAATATCGTTACGCGCCGACAGTGCCATATCAGATCCAAATGAAGCACTCAAAAAACTTCTCCATGGACTTAAATTTTCAAGACCAATGCGCGGAGCAAGCACATAGCGGGTGAATAATTCTTTTGATAGCACCAGTTTTTGTGCCCCTGACAATGCTGTCTGCACCAGGTGATCAGTCAGCACTGCTTCGGAAGCATCACTGAAATCCTTGTCTGATAACTGAATAGCCATTTCAAGCATCAATTCGCGGTTTTGGAGGCCATTCTTTTCGAGATAAGCTGAAATCTGGTCCCAATTCCCATAGCTTAATTTGATAAACCGGGAAATAGTGTCAAAAGGAAGCTTGGTTTTATTGGCAAAAGCAGCGACCCACGCCGAATCTTTAAAAGTCTCCATATAGGCCCCGCGGATCGAATTATCGAGCCCCAGCTTACGTTCATTTTCCTTTCGCGCCTCATCGCTTATATTAAAGGTCAATTTTGTTGCATGTGGCGGAATAAAATCAAACAATTTACCGCTTATTGCCGGTGTTGTTTGATTAAGCACAAGCTTAAGCGTATCCTTTTCGGGTACAGAAAATTTTTGCCAGGCAAATTTTCCATCTTTGGAAGCCCAGATAATCAGATCACCCATACCTGTGGTCAGGCTATTTGTGCCGCGCGAGTTCGTATATCCTGAGGCGATGGGATAATATTCTGCATAATTATACAGCTGATATTCAACTTTCGCGCTGTCGGCAGGAGTACCATCACAATTATTCACCAAAATGGTAATTTTTTTCACTGTTGCATAGTTCGAAGTCAGATTAAGCTCGGAGAAACGATCGGCAGTAGTTACGACATCCTCATTGCCAAAATAATGACCGTAAGCACGTGTATGAACAAGCATTGCGCGACTGGCAGGCTCGCTGAACCAGCCTTTATTGAGATCAGCTTCAGGCTCACATGCGCCGAGATAGTTCCATTTACCATCGATCCATACCTCTACCCAGGCATGATTATCATCCGAATGGGCCCAACGAGGTGTATAAACCTGGCGAGCAGGAATTCCCACAGTGCGTAAAGCGGTTACAGCAAAGGTAGATTCTTCACCACACCGGCCAAATGATTTTTTAACTGTACTTAAAGGGGCACTTGTCCGGGAATCAGTTCCACGATAGGTTACTTTTTCGCGGCACCAGTGATTAATTTCGAGTGCAGCCTCTTTCATTCCCAACCCTTTAATACGCGCCTTAATTTCAGGATACATCACCTCCCTGAAATTATCCATATTCTCATTGTTTACCCTTAGTGGAAGTACAAAATGTAAAAATTCTTCTTCCGGAATTATTTTTCCCCATGGCATCTCCTCGCGAGCCTGCAAATTCAAACGCACATTTTTAAGAAAAAAATCAGGCTTATAATCAGCCAGATCGCTTAATGGCATATAGGCATATAAAAATTCCAGGGATTGTTTCTCTGAATTAGTAAGTGGCTGCTTAAAAATATCCCAGACTGAAAGCTTACTTTTAGAGGTAAGCTCTTTCTGAACAACCAGCATCCGTTGAATATCAGCAAGTCGTGCCGGATTTTGAATCAGATTCTGCTTTTTGGCACACGACACAAAAAGAATGGAAACAAAAATAATCACTAAGAATTTATTAATCATAAATTTCGATGTAAGATGTTAACTGCAAATAACGGAATTTTTCAGGAATTTCTAATGCTCCAAGGGTGACTTAAGGCTTGATAATGTTTTATATTAGATTAAATTAAGGCGTCTTGATCTTGTAAAAACAGTAATTTTTCGACAATCAGATTCGACTTTCATTTAAGCAAAATAAATGAAACCGGCTGATAAGCATTTATTGGGGTATCGAAGCTGTGGTTGATCACAGGAAATGCTTTCCCTTTCTTTTCACCCCTTAGGTTACAGGGCTGAACAAATTTGTATTTGCTTTCCGCCGGCAATGTAACCTTACATGACGTGCTGGTCCCGTTTTGTTCCCAAAGCCGTAGAATGTCCCCTGCCCCATCTCTGTTTTTTCCGAAGAAAGTAATCAGAATACCTTTCTCCGACAAACTAATTCCATGACCAACAGCGGGAAGATTTCCGGTTTTTCCAGTTGCCAGGGCACATATCAACGGATTCCGGATTTCCTCTGAAGGAATAACAACCGAAGAAGCGTTTGAATACTTGTCGATACTCCAGATATAAAATCGGGTACTCCACGAGCCTTCCACCCATTCTGTAAAATTGGTACTCCATTGATTGTTATACAGATTGAAGAATACATTTGCTTTTTTCGGAACAAATGTAGGTGAATAAGACCATAATCCGGGACGATCGAGGCTGATTCCGGGAACATCGGGTGACATAATACCGAATCCCTGATTATTTGAGTCAAGAACAGCCATTCCAGTATTCAGAAAGCAATAATCTCTGTTTGATCCATTTATAAAATCTAATGACGGATCTACAACGGCGCCAGGCCGGCCCAGTTTAAATATGGGCTTATCGATATTAAACGGAAAACTTATCCAGCCTCCTTCGGGCCATGAATCAGCCGGCTTACCGTTGATACTCCAGATCATTTCAATGGATGGTCTGTTTTCAGTCAAGCTGAAGGTTAAAGAATAATTGTGCTTTAAATCTGCAGTTGCATTAAAATGCATTACAGCCGACACGGAAACAGAATCTTTCAGATATTCAATATGCGCATTTTTTCCCGATGTACGCTTATAGGGTTCATCCGTTAGATTGATCCGTCCAAGTTCTGCATAAGCCCAGTCCCAGCCGCCTTTGATGTAATCTTTGGCATACTTATCGGTATTTTGCTTGCTGAAACGCTCATAAACATACTGACCGAATTGAAATTCCTCATTCGGATTAACTGCTTCCCGTCCGGATTTTTTATCGATCAGTGATTTAATGGTTCCATTTTGGGGATCAAAAACGATCCTGAAAAATTTATTCTCAATACTTGAGTTTCCGGCATTGAATACCAGCGATGTTTTTTGGTTTGAACTGAGTTCGTCAACAGGAACAAATGTGGCATACCCCATCGAAGGAATGTGATTCGCGTGAAACTGAACGATATTCCTGTTTCGGGATACCGGTACAATCTCGCCGTTAGTCAGATTTTTCAATGCTTTTTTAAGTGGCTGAATGGTCTGAATCGTCACGAGTTCACTGCGTTCCCAAGGCAGCGGATTATATACAACGATCCTTTCGCCGGGAACATTTACAGCAGCAGCAAGTCCTTTTATTTCGCGGCTTAACGCAGGATAGAGGTATTTTGCAGCAAAGGTGATATGGTTCGATTTCTCCTTCCACGAATATTCAATCGGCTCGTATAACCCTTTAGCCCTCAAATCCTCAAATTCATCGCCGTAAGCCCAATAGCCGGCATGCCCGTGACTCATCGCCATTCCAAATGAGTGTTCGTCGAAAAGCTGGATTTGCTCCAAAGCACTGTCAACAATTGGAACAATTCCCTTTTCATTGTTAGCGCCCCATATCGCAGCAAGCGCATTAAGTGCTTCCAGATTAGTTGCCGTTTTGCTCAAATCTCTGCCCGACTTCACCTCGCGAGGCATCGACATGTATCCATGAATCCAGGTGTCAGGCATATCTCCTTTAACAACAGGCAATTCAGGGTGCTCTTTCATAATTGAATTGTAAAAATCGGCCATACTCCCGGTTCTGACTTTTGCTCCGGGATTTTGCCTTTCAATATCTTTTATTGCTTCCTTAAATTGTTCATAAGTCGGGGCTCCTGTATTGTCGTTGGTATGGATGATAGCCATCCACGTCTGGTAAGGCCATCCTTGAGGAGGTGCAGGGGTGGTTCCGTAATATGGGCCAAAATACATGGTCATTAGGAGGGACTTGTCAGGCCCTTCCCACCAGAAAAGCAATGGAACCTCGGGAGATTTTGATGCCGCATTACAGCCAATATGAAGGAATTTAATCCCTGCATTGGTAAGAATTGTTGGAAGAATCCATGAATGACCTGGAACGTCGGTTTGTTTGGCATCAATGGGTAAGGACAAGCCGGCATCCCTGCTTATTTTCGAAGAATACTCCAACGAACGAACCAAAGGTTCAAGATCACAAGCCTCAGTCTCAAAGGTAAATGGCAACCCGTGAACCTGGAAATTACCTTCTTTTATTGCCTTTTCGATGCGTTGCTTCACCTCCGGCTTCGATTTGGCAAGCATTTCTTTCATTGGCCAACCCGCAACAGTCCATTTGAATTGCTGACTTTCAGGTAATTGTTTCGACTTTTCAATAACATCCAAAGCGCCGGTCACCATTCCGTGTGAATAATTGTAGCTTACATTATCAGCCCAATCGGTATAACCTATATCAAAATGAGTTTTAAAAACAACAATTACCTCCTTTACACCTGAAGGAGTTGGTTTTGTCTGACTGGATAACTGTTGCGTAATAGTTAAACAGAATAAAATAATTGCAGCTATTTTCATACTATAAAAATCAGGTAACAGTAATGAATAAATGTATTAATAAAAATTTTCTTTTGCAGAGATTATTTGCAGGCAACATCATTGATCTGCCGGCTTGCGGAGAGCATTGAAAATTGGTCATTGAACATTAATTATCTGGCCCACTCTTCAAACATTGAGATTGCTGTAAACAAAACACCGGCTTCACCTCTGAAAGTGCCTGATCCTCTGGGTTTATTATCAACCGAATACCATTCATAGAAACCATTATTATCCTTTACCCTTTTCACCATTGGAATCATTTGCTCATAGGCTTCTTCAATAAATCCATTTTTTACGAGCTGCTGAATCATTCTGCCGCCAAACCATGTCCAATCGCCTCCGTTCTGGTAGCTGTATTCCGGGTTCATAATTTTATTGGCAAATAAACCTTTGGGATACGGAGGATAAAGTGTAAGGCCAATAGAACCGGCACCTGCCTGTTTTACACGGCTGACCATCATATCCAGCGATTTTTTGATCTCATCTTTGCTGAGTAATCCGGCTTCAATGGCTATTGTGGTTCCTCCGAAATAGAAGATTTTGTTCTCGTCAAAATCTTTTGGAAAGGGTGATCCTTTTTCGAGATAGATGTGTGGAATGAATTTTTGATTTTGATTATCCCATAAATATTTGCGGCAGTTACCGGAGATGGAATATCGGATTTTATTCCATTTCGCTTTCGATGCCGGAATGATTTCCATCAGGTTGTTCAGCGCTATAATAAACATGGCGTTGTCGTAAATATCAATCGCCGGATGGGTGTTGGCATCCAAATCAACTCCCCAGCCATGTTCAGGCTGAACATCGCCCCAGTCGGCTGTAGTTGCCCCGATAATGAGTCCGTATTGCTTATTAAAACGTTGGCTTATTAAAAATTCCATTGCCCATTCGAGCCTGTCGGACACTTTTTTATCCCCGATTTTCTCATCCAGAATGGTTTTATCTCCTGTTAATTGTATGTATTTGTAAACAGCCTGAACCAAAGAGCTTTCCTGATCGGTTTCTACCGTATTTTTATGACCAGCATACCTCGGTTCGAGTTCCGAATAGATGAAATCATATTTTTCAGCACCAATTTTCTCAACCGGTGTAAACCCATCAATAATATTCCCGTCCGCTCCTTGCATTCTAAAAAAAACAAGCAGATTTTCTTTCAATGTTTTCTTCTCATTAACCTGAGCCGCAAGCTGAATAAAGGTATTGTAATCGCGGATCCACACTTCGCGGTAACCATCTCCGGCATTAAAACCGGTTTTCATCACCTCAAGTGCCTTGGCTTTAACAAAAGCAAAATATTGATCATTTTTAATTTTTTCGGCCAGTTCATTTTTGGGGCTCGCACCTGTATGCAACGAGCATGCAATAAAAATTAACAGGAGTAAAAACAAGTTGTAATTAAGCTTCATAGTTTTTTATTTTATAATTTGATTTTTAATATTCCATCCTTCCATTTCAATCCGTAATGATCTGGATTTAATCCCATCGGAAAGAAGCGTTAAATCAACATTGATTTCCCTGCTTTCACCCGGAAATAGTGTGATATAATTATCACTGAAATAGACCGGGAGAGCCAGTTCTCCGCTTTTCTCATCCACGACTTTCAACCGAACAAAAAAAGCTGTTTCCAATCCTTTATTGTTTATTATTACCGATTTCCCGCCTTTTGAATTATTTATAAACTCACCTTGCAAAGTAGCGGGCTTTAAATCGTTTAACTTCTCATAACTCTTCCCGGGTGTTGATAACCAATAAAAATTTTCATCTCTGAGCTGATTATCCTTATCTGTCAGTTTCAACCTCAAAAAATAAACTTCATCTTTAATATTCTGAGTTTTAATTTTATTTAAAACCTTTAACTTATTGGCAGAAAAAGAGGATTTATATTGGTCAGTGGCGAGTGGCTTTCCGTGAATATCAAATAATTCAGCACTGATTGTCATATCATTAAAGTCAAGAGGGGTCTGATTCACCACACAAATGGAAGAATCATTCAGATTTAATTGTACATGAAGCGGTTTTGCACCATGCTGATAACCATAAAAACCACCGTTCTGCTCGAGAAAAACATCGTAAAATTGTCCTCGCAGCGCTGTCCATGGATTCTGGTTTTTCCAGACAAGCATTCCCGAATAGGTCGTCCACATCCCGGCATTAAAACCTTCCTGCAACGCACGGTATTGCTCATAATTCACAAGCTGTGCTTTTCTGCAGAAGTCCGTAATTCCTGCCGGTTTACCGTACTGATCAATAAAATTATCATAACCAATATATTTATGATAAGTCCAGGTTGCATTTTCACCTCTCTTTGACGGAAGCACCAAATCCTTTTCCTCCATAATTTTACGCATTGTTTCAACATTAGGCATTCCGACGGAGCCCAATTCCGGATTAAACGGGAAAGAAGTAAACGTGAAAAAACGAAGCGGATTTTGTATTCCATAAGGACCATCCCCATTCCCTCCCAGACTGCTTCTTGCCAGATCGGTTGAAGTCGATTCATTAAGGTAATAACGCGTTCCGTCATATTTTGGGAACACTTCTTCCCTAAGTTTTTTATCGATATCTGCGGGAGGAGGATATTCATTGCCACCGCACCACAAATACAGGCTGGGATGGTTGCGCAGCATTTTCACCTGATCGATGACCGTATTGACAAATAACGAATGATTGTCGGGGTAGGCACGACGTCGTTCCTGGGTCTCCTTTTTTGCAGGATCGAACCACCGGCCATTGCAATCGCCTGAAACATAAAGGTCCTGCCATACCAGTAAACCATATTTGTCGCAGGCATCATAAAATTCAGGTCGTTCGGTCATCGATCCGCCCCAGACCCGAATCATGTTCATATTCATTTCGGCATGCATTTTTACATCAGCCTCATAACGATCAGTTGACAATCGCAACAACGCATCTGAAGCAATCCAGTTTCCCCCTTTAATGAATACATCCTGACCGTTTACTGAAAATACTCTGGCTCTCAACGTTTCGTTAAACCGGCTTGCGGATTCCCGGATTCCAAAAACGACCTTTTCCTGATCAACAATTTCTCCGTTATTTCCAATGAAAGAGAAAGTTATGTTGTAAAGCGGGTGCTCTCCCATTCCATTTGGCCACCACAACTGAGGATTTTCTATTTTAAACTCAGGAAGCGTCGCAGTTATTTTCCCTCCGGAAGGAATCTCCACCATTTCCGAGGTTTCGTAATTACCACACCGCGCAATTAATTTACCCCGTTGAAGTTGATCGCTTGTATTCAGTAAATCAGCAGAAGCGACAACGAATGCCGGAGCCTGCTTTCCTGAAGGCACTCTTTTCCCGGGTACTTTGGTCTGAATGTGTGGGTCGAGTAAATCAACTGAACCGCTAAATTCCAATGCTACTTCGTCCCAGATACCTGTATTTCGATCCTTAATCGGACAAATCCAATCCCACCCTGCAGTAAATTGCATAGTTACCGAGCGGGCTATGGTTCCGTCGCCTCCCTGTCCATTAGGAGCTCCAACAGGATTTGGCGGATGCACCAGAACAGCAAGCCGATTAATTCCTTTCTCAATGAAAGGAGTAATCAGGTATTTTTCGCGCAGAAACATCCCCTCATGAGTATCCGGATTGATCTTTTTGCCATTTAAAAACAGCTCGGCAGAATAATTAATTCCCCTGAATTTCAACCAGACCTGTTCCCCTTCCTTCAATTCCGGAATATTAAATTCGTCGTAAAACCAATAGGTGTAATAATCGGCTCCGGTTTGATAAATATCGGGAATCTGTTCATTATTCATTCCAAAAAACGGATCCGGAATTAATTGATTATGGAGCAGGGTTGTCAGCACCGTTCCGGGAACTACCGCTTCCATCCAGCCGTAGAATTTATAATTTTTCCCGGATACAACAGTTCCGTCAACCATTACTTCAATGGCCTTTTTAGCCTTCCAACCTGAGCAAAGCTTAACCGGTTCATGTTGTGCCACAGCCTGGAGAGAAAGGAATAACAGCAGTAAAACGAAGAGTTTTATTATTTTCATACGTAGAATATTTGTTTTCTTTCGGAAGTGGACTTTATCATTTTATCGGGTGTTAGTTTGCATTTTACTCATGCTTGGAGGAGGAATATTTACCCCCCAGCCGGTATTTGGCTGTGCTCCCATTTCAAAGATCAGCGTGCCGCCATCAGTTAATTTTTTACGGTCAATCCAACAGTTATCCAATTTTTCGTTATTGAACGACAATGATTGTATATAGCTGTTAA
The DNA here is from genome assembly GCA_037133495.1 of Mariniphaga sp. Lineage (GTDB taxonomy): Bacteria > Bacteroidota > Bacteroidia > Bacteroidales > Prolixibacteraceae > JAAFHB01. The sequence goes on from JBAXOA010000008.1 coordinate 18,224, forward strand.
CTTTAGAATTGTTTCTGGTTTGAATAACCAGTTCTTTGCCTTTGTAATATTTAGGATCAAGTTGAATCGTCACTTTATCAAATTGAGGACTGCCAAACTGAAACGTGGGATTCATGGCAGAATGGCCCTGCACATCAAAGAGTCCAAGGGCTGCCATCACATACCATGCGCCAAGCTGACCCTGGTCTTCATCCTGTCCAACGCCATATCCCCGCAAAGGCTGGACGCCATAAAACTCATCGCAAATAGCATGGGTCCACTTTTGGGTAAGCCATGGCTGACCGCTGTAATTAAACAGCCACGAATCATGCAAACAAGGCTGATTACCATGATTATACAATTTTTCAATACCCGAAAAACTGTCAATCGAATCTGATCCGCCACCGAACTTGCTTTTTTGAGCATCGATAAACATCTCACCAAGCCGCCGGTTAAATTCGTCCTTTCCCATCAATTGAATAAGTCCTGCCACATCGTGGGGAACATACCAGGTGTACTGATAAGCATTTCCTTCCTGAAAACCATCCCATGCCTTCATCGGATCGAATTTTGGGATAAAAGTGCCATCTGCCATCTTAGGTCTGATGAATTTTGTCTCAGAATCAAAAAGATTTTGGTAGCAAGCAGCTTGTTTCATCAGTTTTTCATAGTCGGAATCATGACCCAAAGCCTTTGCCAATTGGGCTACCGCGAAGGAGCTAAAGCAATATTCAAGGGTATGCGATGATCCAAAATTAAATTTCCATCCATTTGAAATCAAGGTATCGCGATAAGGCACATAACCATTTTTAACGAAATAATTAAGATCGTATTTCCCGTTCCCGAGATCCCGGCCATGATATTCCACCTCATTTTTAAGTGCCGCTTCGTATCCGGTCTTAAGATCAAAGTCACGGATGCCGCAGTTATATGCCGAGGCAATCATCAATCCCTGAAAATTCGTCTGCACACCATTGGTATACGTTCCCGCGGCTTCACCATCGTGCAGCCAGCCACGGGTCTTATAAAAATCGATATTGGACTGAACATATTCACTGAAGTAGTCGGGATACGCCAGCGCCCAAAGCTGACTAAGATTCCAGAATCCACCCCAGATGCCATCGGTATTATAATGGTGGTATTTTGGTTTGCCATCCTCACCGGTTGGTATTTGCCCGATTCCTCCATCGACAAGCGGATATTTCCCGTTTACATCATTCGAAAGGCCACGTCCCAATAAGGCATGATAAAGGCCGGTATAGAATTTTACACGGCTGGTGCTGTCGCCTCCATCGGCCCTGATACGCCCCAGTTTTTCGTTCCAAATAACCTGTGCGGCTGCATGAACTGCGTCAAAGGTCTTTCCTGTTGCTTCTGTTTGAAGATTCAGCCGTGCGTTTTCTATTGAAGTATAGCTTAATCCGGTTTGAATTTCGAGCTGTTCATTTTGTTTCATATCAAAAGTCAGGTAAAGACCATTTGCAACACCCTTTGTGGCGATCACTCCGGTTTGCTGAACCGAATCAGTAAATGCTCCGGTTTCGGATGGTTGCTTACTCAACTTTGCAATAAAATACATTTTCACCCGTTTCCCAGGATCTCCGAATTTCACATATTCGGGATAAGTCTCAACATATCCTTCTATTTCATTACCATTTACAATCTGCGCAAAAGCATCTGTCACGTCGCTGCTTTCGCCTTGCTTGTGACCGATATCGATAATCAGGCGGGCTTGTTTGGTTTCAGGAAAAGTATAACGATGAAAACCCACACGCTCGGTTGCCGTCAGTTCGGCTTTGATTCCATAATCTTTCAGAAATACTGAATAATATCCGGGTTCGGCATGTTCGCTCTTTTTATCAAAACGGGAACGATAACCACCATCGGGATTTTCCAGTTTTCCGGGAACAGTTTTCAATTTTCCTACTGTCGGCATAAATACTACACCACCAATCTGAAATTCGTGGAAATGTCCAAACCCTTCGATGGATGTATGCCGGTCGTCATACCCGCAAGGACCCCAGCTTCCCGCACTTCCGTAAGCATTGGTGTGCGGGGCAAGCTTGGCCATCCCGAAAGGTAATGAGGCGGGGGTATAGAAAAACCAACGGCCATGTACTGAACCGATTTGGGGATCGACATAAGCCGAAGGATTAAAAGTTTTCCTCGGAACAGAGCAGGATACAAAAAATCCGAGCAAGGTAAACAGCAGCGCTGTTTTCATCCGCAAATTAGTTATTGAAAGCATGAAGGAAAGTAATTATCAATGGTAAATTATTAATTTTCAATTTTCAATGAGACCAAATCAAAGTATAAGGTTACGACATTTGGGGCAAGAGTAATTTCACTTTTTCGTAGTAAGTCTCATCGACCAGAACAGAGCTGCCGATCATTGAAGCGGTTTCTTTTAGTTCTGAGACTGAAACCAGAATGTCAGCGCCATTCGCTTTTAAATATGTGTTAAGACTATCACGAAACAATGGAAAGGCATTTGAGATATTTCCGCCTATAACCAAAACCTCAACCCCGAAATTAATCATCAAAGGGCTCAAGAACTGACCAAGCTTACTGCCAAAATCATCGAATAAAAATTTCGCCTCAGGTGTATTTTCTACTAGTTGTGCCAGTTCCTTAACCCCCGAAAGCTGAATTCCTGTTTTTTCAAAATATCGATTCAGAAAGCCCCGGGTCGAGAAATAATCATCAGCATTCGCATTTTCAAACGGCAGATACCATACACAGCCTTTTTCAGGGACTTTGCTGCCATCTACAACCGGAAGCCGGTCGCATAAAAAGGCTGAGCCAAATCCAGTCCCGAGGGTAATGGCCATCGAGCGTTTTGATCCGCTGGCTTTACCAATCCAGTCTTCTCCAATTGCAAATGCAGTTGCATCATTAATAAAACGAATCGGGAAGGTATCCGGAAGGTTCATTTTTTTTCGTAATGCGTCGCGTACATCAAGTCCATAAAGATTCTCAAACTTTTTATTGTTTCCCTTAAACATGGCAATCCCATTGGCATAATCGAAAGGTCCCGGCATTGCAAATCCAATTCCGGCTACGTTTTCAAAACCAACTTTATCGATGGTGCGTTGTATAGTTTTGCTCCAAATCCCGATAATCTCCTCGATGGTTCCCTGATTATCCGCATCATTTTCAGAGAAAGTTTCGGGCAGGTATCGTTTTTCTACAATATTACAGGCAGCACAACTTATATGGCTGCCACCTATGTCAACTCCAATAGCTATTGAACTCATGAATCCAGGTATTTTTTATTATTTCGCAATCTTGCTAATCTTAAGTACAACGGCGTACTCCGACGGCATCGCCTTTGACAATGCGGCAGGAATAGTAATTTTAAAGCCTGTTCCATCCAATTGCCAATTTACCGAACTCCCTTTCTTGCCTAACATCCCAATTTTCGCCCCTTTCTCAGGGACAAAACCTTTTACCTGGATTTCGGCCGGAAGCTTCTCGTTTTCTGCAAGCAGATAAATAATGGACGCAGATCCGTCTTTGCTTCGGGTAAAGCGAAGTTTTCCATCAACATAAGGAGCTATAGGCCTCGTTCCATAAATAGCCTCCCCGTTGATCTTCAGCCAATCGCCAATATTTCTAAGCCTTTCATAAGCCGAATCGTACCAGGTGCCATCAGGTCCAGGGCCAATATTCAGCAACAGGTTACCACCCTTGGCGACTATGTCGGTAAGCATATGGATCATTTCACGGGCAGGCCGCATTTTGGCATTGTATGAGTACGACCAGCCACCGCCAAGAATGATACACGACTCCCAGGGATAGGCCAACATTTTGTCGGGAACAGTATTTTCAGGAGTCAGGTAATTCTGATTTTTCCCTTCAACGGCACGGTCAACAACAATAGCATCAGGCTGTTTTGAACGTATTTTGGCTACCAGCTCATCCATTTTGATATCCTGATCGTAGTATTTTTTAACGGTGAATCCCGACACATGAGGCGCTGTACCTACCGGGGTATTTTTCTGAACCCAGCCCCCGTCAAACCACAGTAAATCAATTTTTCCATAATTTGTACAGAGCTCCATTACCTGATTATGAGTAAAATTCACAAAATCATTCCAGCGTCCGGGATACTTTGCCGGATCATAATTAATATTCCGGTCGAGGGGTGGGAAATGAGGCCACCAGAAATCGGGGCTGTGCCAGTCGGGTTTCGAGAAATAGGCGCCAACCCATAACCCTTTGTTGCGAAAAGCATTGAAGATTTCTTTGGTTACATCGGCTTTGGGGTTAGTATGAAAAGGACAATCCTTTCCGGTAATTTTATAATCGGTGTATTTGCTGTCGAACATACAAAAGCCATCGTGGTGCTTGGTCGTGAAGACCACATATTTCATCCCTGCTTCTTTAGCGGCTGTTGCCCATTTCTCAGGATCAAATTTCACCGGATTAAAAGTTTTTCCCAAATTTTCGTACCGTTTTTTGTAGGCAAAATAGTCCGTAACAGTGTCGGGAACACACCATCCTTCATCTTCAGGACAAATCGACCACGACTCGACAATTCCCCATTGACTGTAAGGGCCCCAGTGCATTAAGAGCCCGAATTTGATGTCTTGCCACTCGCTGATCCGTTGCTGAATACGCGGATCAGGATCGGGAGTGTAAGTCTGCTCCTGGTGCTGACCGGCGACTTTCAAAACCGAAAGAATAGAAAAGAGAAAAATTAGTTTTACAAGTTTCATGACTATATTGGAATAGATTAAATTTGATTTCTACAACTGTAAAATTAAAATAATCTGCTATCTTAGCACGTCCTAAAACTAAAAAAAAAGAACAATGAGAACATCTTTAACCGGAATATTGAATTTAGTGAGTTGCGCTTTGCTAATAAGTTGCATACCAAATAAAACTTTCACTGAAAAAGAAATTGTGCTCATTCCACAGGTTCAAAAAATGAGCTTAGGCAACTCCTCCTTCCGATTTAACAAAAACACAAAATTTGTTGTTCAGGATGCGGAACAACAAGAAATTGCCAGCCAATTAACCGAACGATTCGAAAAATCTGCCGGCTGGAAGCCAGAGATTGTAATAAATGGCAGCCCAAGCTTTAATCAGGTTTATTTCAATACAGACCCTTCGTTAGCAACTGAAGCTTATGCCCTGGATGTTTCAAAGAACGGGATTGGGATAAAGGCAGCCAAGCCGGCAGGGTTCTTTTACGCGATGCAGACATTGCGACAATTACTGCCTGCCGAAATCGAAAGCAGTCAGAAACAGGAAAAAACAGACTGGATTGTTCCTGTTATCTCGATTTCAGATAGTCCTGCGTTCAAATGGAGAGGCTATATGCTGGATGTCTCACGTCATTTTTTCCCAAAAGAAGAAGTTATTCAAATGATTGACTATCTTGCGATTCACAAAATAAATACGCTCCATCTGCACCTCGTCGATGATCAGGGATGGCGCATCGAAATAAAAAAATATCCTAAACTTACTGCCGTTGGAGCATGGCGTGTCAACCGCGAAGATAAACCATGGAATTCGCGTGCAAAACAAGAACCGGGAGAAAAAGCTACCTATGGCGGTTTTTATACCGGTGAGGATATCAAGGAGATGGTAGCTTATGCGGGTAAACGTTATATAAATATCGTTCCCGAGATTGAAATGCCTGCCCATGTAACAGGAGCGCTCGCTGCCTATCCTCAACTGTCATGCCTGGGTGGTTCATTCAGCGTGCTTCCCGGCGGTGTATGGCCTATTACCGATATTTATTGTGCAGGTAAAGATTCCACTTTCCTTTTTCTGGAAGATGTACTAACCGAAGTTATGGATCTGTTCCCTTCAAAATACATCCATATCGGAGGTGATGAAGCCACCAAGACCGTCTGGGAAAAATGTCCCGATTGCAAAAAACGCATTAAAACTGAAGGATTAAAAAATGTTGGAGAGCTACAAAGCTATTTCATCAAGCGAATAGAAAAATTTATCAATGCAAAGGGAAGAGTCTTGCTTGGATGGGACGAAATTCTTGAGGGAGGATTGCCTCCTAAGGCCACGGTTATGAGCTGGCGCGGAACCCAGGGTGGTATTGATGCCGCGAAACTTGGTCATGATGTAGTGATGACACCAGGTAATCCATGCTATTTCGACCATTATCAGGGACCAAAAGCGGAGGAACCATTGGCAATAGGCGGATTTAATCCGTTAAACAAAGTTTATGAATTCAATCCGGTACCTACTGAACTGGATGCCGAAGCAGCCAAACACATATTGGGTGCTCAGGCTAATTTGTGGACCGAATATGTCCCTGATATTAAACATGTTCAATACATGACCTTCCCGCGAATTGCAGCAATGGCCGAATCTTTATGGAGTCCGAAGGAAGTCCGCAATTGGGATAATTTCCTTTTCCGCATCCAATTATTTACCCGTCGATACGATTTTCAGGGCATCAACTATTCAAAAAGTGCCTTTAAGGAGAGTGCCAGTCAGCAGACTAAACCGGTGAGCAAAAAATAATATCATTTATTCCCATGATGTTATCTTCTGATGAAATTGATTGATCTGACTCATACGCTGCATAAAAGTATTCCGGTTTTTCCCGGTGATGATCCTGTTATTTTAAATCAGGTCAGAACCCTTGGGGGTGATGGCTATAATAATTACAGACTCTCGGCTGATATGCATATTGGAACGCATATTGACGGACCGGCACATATGACAACAGATAAACGGCTGATAGCTGATCTTCCGCTTGATAGGTTTACCGGAAAAGGTGTGGTGATTGATGTGAGAGGCGAGATGGAAATTCAGTTGAAGGAGTCGTATCGCACAATCATTCAGCCTGATAGTATTGTATTGTTTTACTCGGGATTGGATCAGCATTTCGGCAAGCCCGAATATTTTACTGCTTATCCTGATATTAGCAGCGAACTTGCCCTGTTTTTATCTTCCCGGCAGGTAAAAATGGTCGGACTGGACTGGTTTTCACCTGATCATCATCCCTACCCTATCCATAAGATTCTGTTGGAGAACAACATCCTGATACTTGAAAATCTCACCAATCTTGGCCGGCTTTTGAAAGAAACTGACTTCGAAGTTTTCGCATTTCCGCTAAAGATTGAGGCGGACAGTTCAATTGTCAGGGTAGTGGCGAGGATTGACTGAGAGATTTTGACAAGAGAAAAAACTAAAACACCTGATTTTTTAGACTGAAGCAATTGGATTGTATGTCGATAGCCTTATCGCAAATAATGAATCTATTCCTGATGAATCAAAAATGCTTGAATACCCTTTACGCAATTCCTAAACAAGCCGGCATCGACAAAACTGATCTATAAGCGCCGGTTACCAAAAAAGAGGCTGTTTCAAAAGTCTTTTTACCGCGGAGATACGCAGAGAAGGAGCAAAGCTACGCAGAGATATTCTTCTGTATTTTAATACTTTGCGGTTCTCAGCGGTTTCCCTCAGCGGATCTCAGCGGTTAATTTTCTTACTTTTGATACAGCCTCTTTTCAATGATCTATTTTGTTTCTGTTTATTAGACAATCGCTTCCATTGCCTCCATGGCTTCACGCAACTCCTGACCAACTAATTCAACCTCGTGGTAACGAATTTCTTCGTTAATCTGAATCAGCATTTTATTATCTACGTGATTATCAATGCCTGTGTTGAAATTTTTTCCGATAACATTGGTGTCGATCTTCGACATAAAATCAGCCAGTAAAGGTTTCGCAGCATGATCGAACAGATAACAGCCATATTCGGCGGTATCGGAGATTACGCGATTCATTTCGAACAGCTTCTTGCGGGCTATTGTATTGGCAATTAACGGCGTCTCGTGGAGTGATTCGTAATAAGCCGACTCAGCCTTAATACCTGCCTCGGTCATCACCTCGAAGGCGAGTTCCACGCCGGCTTTCACAAATGCAACCATTAGTGTCCCGTTATCGAAATATTCCTGTTCAGAAATTTTCATAGTTCCTGCAGGAGTTTTTTCAAAGGCAGTTTCGCCCGTTGCAGCACGCCAGGCCAAAAGATTTTTATCTCCAGCCTTCCAGTCTTCCATCATTGTGGCAGAGAAGGCTCCGCTCATGATATCGTCCATATGATGCTCATACAAAGGACGCATAATTGTTTTTAGTTCATCGGCCAGTTTAAAGGCGGCAATTTTTGCAGGATTCGACAAACGATCCATCATATGGGTAATACCACCCAGCTTCAACGCTTCGGTAGTAACTTCCCAACCATATTGGATCAGCTTAGAAGCATAGGATGGTTCAATCCCCTTCTCCACCATTTTGTTAAAACAAAGAATAGAAGCAGTTTGCAACACACCGCAAAGGATGGTCTGCTCACCCATCAGGTCAGACTTTACTTCAGCTACAAACGACGATTTTAATACGCCTGCTTTATGACCACCGGTACCGGCACAATACGCTTTGGCGATTTCAAAACCATCCCCGTTCGGATCGTTATCGAGGTGAACGGCAATCAGAGTGGGAACACCGAATCCTCGCAGATATTCGGCTCTAACCTCTGATGCCGGTGATTTTGGCGCCACCATAATGACCGTGATATCTTTACGAATCTGGATACCTTCCTCCACAATATTAAAACCGTGTGAATAAGAGAGGCAAGCCCCTTTTTTCATCAGAGGAACAGCTGCATTCACAACCGGAGTGTGGTATTTGTCGGGCGTAAGATTCAATACAAGATCGGCCTGTGGAATCATCTCCTCGAAAGTTCCGACTTTGAAATTGTTTTCCGTGGTATTGATATAGGAAATATGTTTTTCATCAATCTCAACCTGACGCAAGGCATAAGAAACATCCAAACCGCTGTCTCGCAGGTTTAGACCCTGGGCAAGACCTTGTGCTCCGCAGCCGAGAACGACTAATTTTTTACCTTCCAACTTCTTTACACCATCGGCGAATTCCGACTGATCCATGAAGTCGCATTTTCCAAGCTCCTGAATTTTGAGTCTTAACGGAAGTGAACTGAAATAATTTGCCATTTTTGAATTTTTAAAGGATTTATTATTTTTGAATTTTTCTCTTATTTGCTGAGGTAATCAATAATCCAGTCACCAACAGCAGAAGTACTTAACGACTTTGATTTATCATCGGTCAGATCTTCAGTGACAGCGCCGGCAACGATCGAGGCTTCAACAGCTTTGCGAATCAATGCTCCCTCTTCCATTAATGAAAAGGCATATTCGAACATCATTGCAGCTGAAAGAATTGTAGCACATGGATTGGCAATATTTAATCCGGCAGCCTGAGGATACGATCCGTGAATCGGCTCAAATACCGACGTATGTATGCCGACGGATGCCGAGGGTAAAAGGCCCATTGAGCCGGAGATGACGCTGGCTTCATCAGTCAGAATATCTCCGAACATATTTTCGGTAACCATCACATCGAACTTCTTTGGCCATTGAATAATCTGCATTGCAGCATTGTCCACAAACATATAATCAACAGTTACTGCAGGGAATTTTGGTTCCATTTCCTTGGCAATCTGTCTCCACAACCGCGACGTAGCCAACACATTGGCCTTATCAACAACGGTAAGTTTCTTGCGGCGCTTCATCGCAAACTCAAAAGCCAGTTCAAGGATTCGTTCTACTTCCATTCGGGTATAAACACATGAATCGAATGCAGTATTTCCATCTTCTGATCTGCCCTGTGGTTCTCCAAAGTAGATACCGCCTGTTAACTCGCGGATAGCCACAAAATCCACCCCTTCAATGCGGTCCAGTTTTAATGGCGATTTACCGAGCAGTGATTCAAAAATGATTACAGGACGAATATTGGCATATAAACCAAGCTTTTTGCGCATCGCCAGCAAACCTTGTTCAGGACGCACTTTCGCCGATGGGTCGTTATCAAAACGGGGATGACCAATGGCACCGAAAAGAACGGCATCGGAGTTCATGCAAAGATTGTGCGTTTCGTCGGGATAGGGATTGCCAACCTGATCAATCGCTACTGCACCTACCAGCGCCGTTTTGGTAACCAGCTCGTGGCCAAATTTCTGACAAATAACTTTCGTGACGCGTAGCGCCTGTTCTATGATTTCAGGCCCGATGCCGTCTCCGGGCAATACTGCAATATTAAGCTTCATTCGTTGATTTAATGGTTACTACTTATATTTAAAATATCTGATTATCGTTTTCAATGATATTGAGCATTTTTATCGTTGCTTTGATGGCAGCGGCAGTTTGGTCAGGATCGAGTCCCCTGGTTTTAAATTCGCGGCCCATGTCCCATGTAATCAATGTCTCAACCAAAGCATCGGTTTTCCCTCCCGGCGGAATGGTCACCACATAATCGACCAGTGCAGGAAACTGTTTTTTCTGCTTATGGTAGATCTGTCGCAAAGCATTCATAAAGGCGTCGTATTGTCCATCGCCGGATGCAGCTTCTTCAAAAAACTCACCATCTACTTCTATTGCGACAGTGGCCATCGGCCGCAAACCCAAGGCATGAGAAATGGCGTAATTACGCAATCTGATTTTTTCGTTTACGGCCTCACTCTTCAATACATCTGAAAGAATATATGGAAGATCGTCTGATGTAACTGATTCCTTCTTATCGGCCAGCTCAATCACTTTGTCAGTTACACGGATCAGATCTTCCGGATCAAGGTGAATGCCCATATCCTCAAGATTTTTAGCAATGTTTGCCTTTCCGGAGGTTTTACCTAATGCGTATTTACGTATTCTGCCAAATCGCTCAGGCAGTAAGTCGTTAAAGTAAAGATTGTCTTTATTGTCTCCATCGGCATGAATGCCGCTGCATTGTGTAAATACATTCTCCCCGATGATTGGTTTATTACCGGAAATGCGTATTCCGGAGAAATTTTCAACAATACGGCTGGCCAGTCCTAACTTTCGTTCATTAATCGAGTTCGGAAGCTTCAGCTGATCATTCAGCAAAGCCACAACGCTCGAAAGCGGAGCATTACCGGCTCGTTCACCAAGACCATTTATAGTGGTATGAATTGTTTTGATTCCTGCACGGATGGCAGCATCCACATTGGCAACAGCGAGATCATAATCGTTATGGGCATGAAAATCGAAATTAAGATCGGGAAATTTGCTGATCATAGATGAGCAAAAGCTGAAGGTTTCGGTTGGATTTAAGATACCAAGGGTGTCAGGCAGCATGATCCGCCCAATTTTTTCATGTCTAAGACCTTCAAGCATAAAATCAACATATTCGGGCGAATTTCTCATGCCATTCGACCAGTCTTCAAGGTAGATATTCACCTTGATTCCCATAGAATGTGCCAGTTGAAGCGAGCTTTTAATTCCGGACAGATGCTCCTCAGGTGATTTTTTTAATTGCTGTGTTACATGCCTCAATGATCCCTTTGCCAGCAGATTCATCACTTTCCCTCCGGCGCGGGCGATCCATTCAAGAGATGTTTTCCCGTCAACGAAACCAAGAATCTCGATCCGTTCAAGATAGCCGGCCTCACTTGCCCAATCGAGCACTTTTTTGGCTCCCCTGAATTCCCCGTCAGAAACACGTGCCGATGCCACCTCAATAAAATCGAGCCTTAGTTCTTCGATAAGTATTTTGGCAATATTCAGCTTTTCCAACTCGGAAAAAGAGACTCCTGAGGTTTGCTCACCATCTCTCAGGGTAGTATCCATTATGTAAACCATATGTGCTTTATTTGTGTCCACTGTCGGATATGTCTGTGATTAAGCCTGTTCGAATGCAACGATCTCTTCTTTCAAACTTAACAGAAAGTCAATATCGTCGTATCCATTCAGCAGGCACTCCTTTTTGTAAGGATTAATATCAAATTTAACGCATACTCCCGCCTTTAAGTTGCAAATAGTTTGATTCTCAAGATCAATTTCAAATTGTGCAGCCGGATCGGCTTCCACAGTTTCAAAAATTCCTGCAAGGAAATTATCTGGTACCTGAACGGGCAATAATCCATTATTTAACACATTACTTTTGAAGATATCTGCAAAAAAACTTGAGACAACGACTCTGAATCCGGCATCATAAACTGCCCAGGCAGCATGTTCGCGGCTCGAACCACTTCCGAAATTTTTTCCGGCTACCAGAATCTTACCTGAAAAACGAGCGTTATTCAATACAAAATCAGGATTTGGCGTACCATCTTTTTTATAGCGCCAGTCTCTGAAAAGATTATCTCCAAATCCTTTTCTTTCCACAGCTTTGAGGAAGCGGGCCGGGATGATCTGATCGGTATCCACATTCTCAATGGGAAGCGGAACAACTGTACTGACCAGTTTCTGGAATTTTTCTATTGACATTGTAATACTTTTGAAATTCGTAATTCGTAATTCATCATTTGCAATTCATCATTGCCTACATCTCCCGCGGATCGGACACAACACCTGTAATTGCGGCTGCTGCAGCCATCAACGGACTGGCAAGCATGGTGCGTGCACCGGGACCTTGTCTGCCTTCGAAGTTGCGGTTAGAAGTTGAGACGGCATATTTCCCTTCCGGAATTTTGTCATCATTCATGGCCAGACAAGCAGAGCAGCCCGGTTGACGAAGCGCAAAACCAGCAGCTTCAAGAATTTCGACCAATCCCTCTTCCCTAATCTGTTGCTCCACTTTCTTTGAACCCGGAACAATCCATGCGGTGACAGATTCAGCCTTCTTTTTCCCTTTCACAAAATTGGCGAACAGTCTGAAATCTTCGATACGACCATTTGTGCAACTTCCGATAAAGACGTAATCAATTTTTTTTCCCTTGATTTTATCTCCGGGATTTAATCCCATATATTCCAGTGATTTATCAAATGTTATACGGTCAGATCCTACCAGACCGATGCCTGTCGGGATCGTGCCGCTAACACCAATTCCCATTCCGGGATTAGTGCCATAGGTGATCATAGGTTCAATATCGGAAGCGTCAAACGTATATTCAGAATCAAAAACAGCGCCTTCATCAGATTTTAGCTGTTTCCACAATTCAAGCTGCCGATCCCATTCCTCCCCTTTGGGTGCAAATGTTCGCCCTTTGATGTATGCGAATGTTGCCTCATCAGGAGCAATCATTCCACCTCGTGCACCACATTCGATGCTCATGTTGCACAGTGTCATACGACCTTCCATCGTCAGGTTGCGAATAGCGGAACCGGCAAATTCTATAAAGTGACCTGTCCCGCCCGAGGTTGATATTTTAGCAATTACATAAAGTGCAATATCTTTTGCAGTGACATCCTTTAGCAACTTTCCTTCAACGCTGATAAGCATTTTTTTAGGCTTCGGCTGAAGAATGCACTGACTTGCAAAAACCATCTCAACCTCACTTGTTCCTATTCCAAAAGCAATACTTCCGAAAGCGCCGTGTGTGGAAGTGTGGCTGTCGCCGCAAACAATGGTCATTCCCGGCTGAGTAATCCCTAACTCAGGTCCAATAATATGAACTATTCCATGATATTGATGATCGAGATCATACAATTCAATACCATTATTCAGACAATTCTGTTTCAGGGCTTCTACCTGAAGACGCGAAAGCTCCTCCTTGATAGGCAAATGCTGTTCTATTGTGGGAACATTATGATCAGGGGTTGCAATGGTATTTTGTGGTCTGAAAACCTTCATACCCCTCTTTTCCAAGCCCAAAAAAGCAACAGGACTTGTGACTTCATGGATAAAATGGCGGTCGATATACAATACATCGGGACCGTCTTTTACTTGTTTTACCACGTGGGCATCCCAGATTTTATCAAAAAGTGTTTTTGATTCCAAAATCATGATTATTAAAATTACTGAATTATTACAATTTTAAATTCGCAATTGTTCATTTAGCTTTGGCTAATTCCGCATTGCCGATCTTATTAATCGCATCAATAAAAGCTTCGACAGAGGCCGTAATAATATCAGTATTTGCGCCAAAACCATTGTAAATATTATCGTCATACTCTACCTGCATGTGAACCTTTCCAATATCATCACTCCCTTTATTAATCGCCTGAATAAGAAATTCCTGAAGAGTAACCTTACGGTGAATAATGCTTTTTACGGCTTTAATCGCAGCATCAACAGGGCCATTCCCGGATTCGGTTGCAGAGAATTTCTCTCCTGCAATATCGAGCCTGATGGTTGCCATAGGGACCAGATTCTTACCGGTAACCACCTGAAGGAAATCAAGTTTGATGCGTCGTTCGCTCATCACCCGTTCGCCTACAAGCATCAGCAGATCATCTTCTTTGATGTCTTTTTTCTTATCTGCCAAGAGGAGAAACTCCTCATAAACTTCGTCAAGTTTTTCTTTTTCAAGGGTGATACCCAATAATTCAAGACGGTGTTTCAAAGCCGCACGTCCGCTTCTTGCAGTTAAAACAATGGATGATTCACTGATTCCAACTTCAACAGGATCGATGATTTCGTAGTTTTCCCTGTTTTTCAGTACCCCGTCCTGATGAATACCACTCGAATGTGAAAATGCATTCCGGCCAACGATTGCTTTATTTGGCTGAACAGGCATATTCATCAAACTCGAAATAAGGCGGCTGGTCTTGTAGATATTTTTTGAATTAATATTGGTATGAAGATCAAGTTCTTTATGTGAGCGCATGATCATCACCACTTCTTCGAGCGCTGTATTTCCGGCACGCTCACCAATTCCATTAATGGTCACCTCAATCTGACGGGCTCCGTTCATCACTCCGGCAATAGAGTTGGCGGTTGCCATTCCCAAATCATTGTGACAATGGGTTGACAGAATCGCTTTATGAATATTTGGAACATTATCAATCAAAAACTTGATCTTAGCTCCATAATCGCTTGGCAAACAATAGCCTGTAGTATCCGGAATATTCACCACCGTTGCACCTGCCTTAATAACCGCTTCTACTACCCTTGCAAGGTAAACATTATCGGAACGACCGGCATCTTCGGCATAAAATTCAACATCCTCAACATATTTCTTGGCATATTTTACCGCAGCAACAGCTCTGGCTAGAATTTCATCCGGTGTTGAGTTCAATTTATATTGAATATGATAGGGCGATGTTCCGATTCCCGTGTGAATCCGGCCACGTTTGGCAAATTTCAGTGATTCGGCAGCCACATCAATATCCTTTTCTACGGCCCTTGTAAGCGCACAGATTATTGGCCATGTTACCGCTTTTGAGATTTCAACTACCGATTTAAAATCACCCGGACTGGAGATTGGAAATCCGGCCTCGATCACATCAACACCCAATTGTTCGAGCACTTTTGCGACTTCTACTTTTTCGATTGTGTTCAACTGACAACCGGGAACCTGTTCGCCATCCCTCAGCGTTGTATCAAAAATATATACGCGATTATCCATAACTATTTCTTTATTAACTAATTGATGTTCATTAACTATTTTTCTTCTCTTCCAGTTTTTCTAAGAGGGAATCGCGTTCTTTTAGAAATACCGATAATTTCTCGATTGGTGAACGGGTAATCGCGACTCTTCCCGAACGGATAAATTGCAATACTCCGAAAGTATTGAGTCCCTCAAAAAGTTCCTGTGTCTCTTCTTTGTGACCGGTCTTTTCGATTACCGTATATTCGCGTGTAATCTCAAGAATTCTGGCATTATGCAGACGGATCAGCTTCTCGATCTGATCGCTTTCCATCAGGGCTGTTGTCGGTACTTTATACAATGCTATCTCCTGAAAGATCATCTCGTCGTTGGTATAATAAAAGGCTTTTAGCACCTCAATCTGCTTGTCGATTTGCTTGACAATATTAACGACTTTTTCTTTCTCTTCATTTACGACAATGGTAAATTTACTGATTCCTTTCAGTGCAGATTCAGAGACTGTCAAACTTTCGATATTAACCTTGCGACGTGTGAATATGATGGTAATCCGGTTCAGCAAACCAATATGATTTTCGCTGTAGGCTGTAATAATATATTCTTGTTTCATCTTGTTGGTTTTAATTTTCTTCTGATTTGAAAACTTATTTCAGCTCGTCTGCACTCAAAATTATTTGAGAAACCGATTTTCCTGCCGGAACCATCGGAAAGATGTTATCCTCTTTTTCGATCATCACTTCAAGCAGATACGGGCCGTCGCAGTCAAACATTTTCTTCATTTCACCTGCCAGCTCACTCCGGTTATGAACTGCACTGCCAGGAATACCGTAGGCATCAGCAACTTTCACAAAGTCAGGACTTAAAATTTCAGTAAATGAATAACGTTTTTCGAAAAACAGCTCCTGCCATTGCCTCACCATTCCGAGAAAATGATTATTCAAAATTACAATTTTAACTGCGAGTTTTTCCTGGGCAATCGTCCCAAGCTCCTGAATCGTCATTTGCATACCGCCATCACCGGTAAAAATCACCACCTCACGGTCGGGTGCTCCAAATTTAGCTCCCATAGCGGCCGGCAAACCGAAGCCCATCGTTCCCAAGCCACCGGAAGTAACCCAGCTGCGTGAATCAATAAATTTCGAATATCTGGCAGCGGCCATCTGGTTTTGACCCACATCTGTAATTACAACAGCTTTATTATCAGTAAGATTTGAAGCCATCCGCACTACCTCGGCCATTGTCATACCAGACTTCTTCGGAGCAAGATCATTATTGATGACCTTCTGCTCCTCAATCTCTTTGGCATCTCTGAACTCACCCAGCCATTCGGGGTGCTGCTGCTCATTCACAAGACGCAAGAGCAGTCTAAGTGTATGTTTTGCATCACCAATCAAGGCGATGTCGGTCTTTACATTTTTATCCACCTCCGCGGGGTCAATCTCGATATGAATAATTTTCGCCTGCTTTGCATAAGTATGAATACTGCCGGTCACCCGATCATCGAACCGCATTCCGACAGCAATTAATACGTCACATTCATTAGTCTTGATGTTCGGTCCATAGTTTCCATGCATTCCAAGCATCCCCATATTCAAAGGATGATCGGTTGGAATAGCCGACAAGCCTAACAAAGTTCCTGCAGCAGGAATACCGGTTTTCTCAAGAAAACTGATCAGCTCTTTTTCGCCTCCTGACAACATAACGCCCTGACCATATAGCAAGAATGGTTTCTTTGCACCGTTAATCAGTTCAGAAGCCTTCTTTAACAATGTTTTATCAGCAGGAAATTCAGGAACATACGACCGAATCTTACTGCATTTGGAATAAGAGTAATTTAATTTTGCAAACTGAGCATCTTTGGTAATATCCAAAACCACAGGTCCCGGCCGGCCGGATGATGCAATATAAAAAGCCCTTGCAATTGCCTCCGGAATTTCTTCTGCACTTGTGATCTGATAATTCCATTTGGTGACAGGCATCGTTATGCCAATCACATCCGACTCCTGAAAAGCATCGGTCCCCAATAAACCTGAAACAACCTGTCCGGTTATGCACACCAGCGGTGTAGAATCAATGAGTGCATCGGCGATACCTGTAATCAGATTCGTTGCTCCCGGACCCGATGTTGCGATGCAAACACCTACTTTACCTGATACCCGGGCATAACCCTGAGCAGCGTGAACCGCACCCTGTTCATGTCGTGTGAGGACATGCTTCAGATTATGATGGTGATCATGCAGTGCATCATACACCGGCATAATTGCACCGCCCGGATAGCCAAAGATGGTATCAACACCTTCGGCAATCAAAGAGCGGATAACGGCTTCAGAACCTGTTATTTCGACTGGTTCCTGATCTAATGGATTGTCGTTCGATATAGATGTCATAACTAATTAATTTAATGATTATTCAATTATTCTTACCGCTCCTTTATCTGCCGAGGCAACAAGGCTTGCGTATGCTTTTAACGCCTTACTAATTATTCTGTTTCTATTTTGTGGTTGATAAGCCATTTTCCCCCGGGCTTCCTCCTCATTTTTTCTGTTTTCGAGCTCTTCCTCCGAAATAATCAGCTCGATCTTCCGTTGGGGGATATCGATCTCAATGCGATCACCATTTCTCACCAAAGCAATCGCACCACCGGCAGCTGCTTCAGGTGAAACATGACCGATTGAAAGGCCCGATGTTCCGCCGGAAAAACGACCATCTGTGAGCAGAGCACAAACTTTATCGAGCTTCGAAGCTTTTAAATAAGAAGTCGGATAAAGCATCTCCTGCATTCCCGGGCCTCCTTTGGGTCCTTCATAGCGAATAATCACCACCTCTCCGGCTAAAACTTCACGTTTTAAAATGCCTTCACAAGCATCATCCTGTGATTCATAAACACGGGCAACGCCACTGAACTGAAATACTGAGGGATCGACACCTGCCGTTTTGACAATGCAACCCTGACGGGCGATGTTTCCGTAAAGAATGGCCAGACCACCCTCTTTGGTATAGGCATGCCCGATATCACGGATACATCCTTTCTGCCTGTCGGTATCCAATTCGGCATAATAAGTATCCTGGGAACCCAGCTGCAGGTTGCGGCCTATATTTCCGGGAGCCGAAGCATATAATTTCCTCGCCTCATCATCGGCTGTAGGTCTCAGAATATCCCACTTGCCAATCGTATTTATTAAAGTATCTTCTGTTATGCGTGAAACCGAAGTATTCAAAAGTCCTCCTTTTTCCAGTTCACCTAAAATTCCCATAATACCACCAGCACGGTTAACATCCTGAATATGATAGTGAGAACTTGGAGATACTTTGCAGATACATGGCACTTTTCGCGAAAGTGCGTCGATATCCTGCATTGTGAAATCCACGCCAGCCTCGTGAGCCACAGCTAGCAAATGTAAAACAGTATTGGTCGAACCGCCCATGGCGATGTCAAGTGTCATGGCATTCATAAAAGCATCACGTGAAGCAATAGCTCGTGGCAACACTTTTTCATTTCCATTCTTATAATAATCCCAGGTAATCTCAACCAACCTTTTTGCCGCTTTTTCAAAAAGTTTTTTCCGGTTTAAATGCGTTGCGACAACAGTTCCGTTACCGGGAAGAGAAAGGCCTAAAGCCTCTGTCAGACAGTTCATTGAATTAGCCGTGAACATACCGGAGCACGATCCGCAGGTTGGGCAGGCTTCCTGTTCAACTTTTGCGAGTAAATTTTCATCAACCGAAGGATCTGCGGCCATTACCATGGCATCCACCAGATCGTATTTCTTATCGGCAACAATACCGGCTTCCATTGGTCCGCCTGAGACGAATACGCACGGAATATTAAGCCGCATGGCAGCCATCAGCATCCCGGGAGTAATTTTATCACAGTTCGAGATGCAGATCATAGCGTCGGCTTTGTGCCCGTTGATCATATATTCAACACTATCGGCGATCAGGTCTCTTGAAGGCAGTGAATACAACATTCCATCGTGACCCATTGCGATTCCATCATCAATTGCGATGGTATTGAATTCAGCCGCAAAACAACCCTCCTCTTCGATCAGTTTTTTCACCATCTGACCGATTTCGTGGAGGTGCGCATGACCCGGTACAAATTGGGTAAAAGAATTGACAACTGCGATCAGCGGTTTTCCAAAATGCTCCTCTTTCATGCCGTTAGCACGCCATAGACTTCTTGCGCCAGCCATTCTTCGGCCACGTGTTGTTGTTTCGCTTCTTAATTCAATTTTCATCAGAAGATAATTTGATTTTTAATTGCCTGATGGAACACCTGAGTCATCTTCATTCGTGTTTGCGAAGCGCAGATTCATGGGTGTTTCATCATTGTAATAATTCATTAAAAAAAAGCCTTTCTCATTTCGAGAAAGGCTTTTATATGTTTATCATACAATAGTTCACCTTCCTCAGCCGGCATAGACGAGAATTAGAATGACCACGAGTAGGAGACTATGTGAAATTATATTTTTCATAATTACTTAAATGCAAATCTAGTAAAATTAACAAATGAACTTTTACTTTTGTTTTGTCTAAATTGATCTGACACTGAATATTTGTAAACTTCGTGACAAAACTACAAATTATATTATCACTACAAAATAAATCCGTAAGCATTTTACAATTATTTAATACAATTCGAAATTTATTTTGGCTTTTTACTACTGTTTAAGAATATTTAAGGATTTAAGTCTGAATTTTATTAGGAGTTTTGTGGTTTACCATCGCAATGATTTATATTGCTGACCGGTTAATAAACAATTTAGATCTGAGGTTATTCGATTGGATTGGCTGGATTGGAATGTTTACAGCCGGTGCCATTTCAATAATTGAAGGATTAAGAACCAAGAAAAATAATTCTTGATCTGCACTTGTAAGTTATTATCAGATTGCAAAATTTTGAAAAGTCAAGTAAATCAGCTATATTTGATTATCAATTAAAATTAGCAATAAAAGCCACACTACAATGCTAATAATCAATATTTTAATCGCATTTTTTGGCTTGACCGCAACCTTAGCTGCGTTTGGTGGAGAAACATGGAAAAAAGGAGATGAGCCTTTAATCATGAGAATTACCCTAAGAGGATATATCTCTTTGTCTTGTTTGCTTTTGACTTTTACTTTAGGTGTTTTAAAGGAACTGAAAACGAATGAACAAAAAGAATTGGCTTCAGTTGAAAATAAAAAATTAAATGAAAAAATAGAAGCTTTAAAAGATTCACTGGTAATCAGCACAAAGGCAATCAGCCAAAGCTCCAAAGATATTATTAATAAAGTTGAAGATTTCAGAGACAGTAATTGCGAAGGATTAGAGCAGGCTTTTAAACTTGCAGTCAATGTTCCGAGGGAATATGACGATAATGTTCTCAACATTGATGGTCAGCTAAAAATTCCGGTAATGGGCAGAATTACAAATCCGATGGAATTATATTGGGGAGATAAATTTGAATTTAGTTTTTTCCAGGAGGGCAGCTCTTCGAGTCAAGCCAGCGATTTAAAAACTATAAAATTAGAGGTAAAGGATAAGATTTATGATTTGCATCCAGGCACCGGAAATTTATATTATAGTGGACAAATCCGGATCTATGGTTCTGATCCAGCTCCAATGACCGGCTATATTTTAAATCCCAACAGATTAAGAGGAGTCAAACTAAAGATTTATGTCAGTTCGACTGATGCGACAAGAGGACAACAAGAATTCAAAAGAATTGTGCTTAACGGACAATGTTCTGAATATGCCAGGAAAATTTATAAAGTAACGAATGCAGGTATGATCAGGCTTAGAGCTCAGCCTGAGGATAATGCAGTTATTCGGTCAACGTTATCGAAAGGGTCTTTTGTCAGAACATTACAAAAACTTGGCGACGGATGGACGGAAGTTCTCACTCCGGAAAACAGGCAAGGCTGGATTAAATCCGAATTCCTTTCGCTGATTGAATAATAGACTTTACCTCTCACTTGGCAGCTATTTTGCCACAGACTTTCCAGCTGTTGTATCCAGGCTGTAAATTTGATTCAAAAATTCTTCAATCAAATGACTTACTGACGCTTGGGAACCTTCAAAATTATTGGTAATTATTGCAAAAATTATTTTCCGTCCATACTGATTTGTGAAAATCCCTGCTAAACTTCTGACCCTCGACATGGAACCGGTCTTTGCTCTGAGATTATTTTCAAGTTTCGATCCTTTAAAAGACGCCTTCAAGGTGCCACTTCGCCCGGCCAAAGGCAAGGAATTGAAAAAATAATCCCGATTGGGACTCAGATACATATAACGAATCACTTCAGCCAAAGTACGGGAACAAAGTGCATTGGACCGCGAAAGACCGCTTCCGTCTGTGGGGTAGAATCCCTGAAGAAAAATCTTCTTCTCAGACCAGAATTCGGTTAATGCCTCAAGACTGCTGTTCAATGTTGGAGATCCTTTTATGGCAAGACCTGTCTCGCGTAACAAATGCTCAGCAAACAGGTTAATACTCTCTTGATTCAACGGCACTAATAACTCCTTAAGCGCAGGGGAAAGTTTTTCTGCGATGATTGTAAACGCTTCATCGTCTGGCTTCGATCTGAAAATTATTTTCCCGGATAAAACTATATTACCGGTTTTTAACACCTTAATAAATTGAAGGGCAGCCGTTCTTGCAGGATCAGGCATGGCAGCTTTAACAATAAAATCCAATTTCCCTTTTGGTATCGACCCTTCAGCCATTTGAGAAAAAGAGCCTGGTGCACCATATACAACGGACAGATCGCGTTCGATATCCGAAGACACAACCTTATTGATGAGTTTGAGGCTGTCCATAACCGGATCTGTTTTTGTAATTGTGACAAGTTGTCCCGAAGCCTCCGGAGCCGCAAAATGTATCTTGTAATAATTATCTGAATAACTTAGAGCCGACACTCCGGCACCATAATAGTTACCAATATCTTCCCACAACCAACCTCCCGGGATCGATGACTCATCCATCCTGGAGAGATCAATTACAAGATTTCCATGAATATTTTTAATCCCACAGGCAGCAAGTGCCGCAACCCAGGCTTCGAAGGTTCCCTTGTAGTGTTCAGGAAAATATTCGGAATAAAACGAGGGATCGCAACCACCTTTAAGCACCAGATTACCATCCAATATGCCGGTTTCCCGATTCACGTTCCCTGTAATCCCTAATTGAGTACGAAATTTAAAATCAGCTCCAAGAATTTCCAGCGCTGCAGCAGTTGTCACTACCTTCATGACAGAAGCCGTTGACAAACTTATCTGCGGTGTTGAGTAAATAATCTCACCATCATCAGCACCCATAACATATACAGAATAACCTGCATTCTGTATTGCCTTTCCTTTAAATTCGAGTCCGGATTGTGCGTATAATAACCCACTCAGAAATAAAGATCCCCAAATCAATAAAATTAGCTGCTTCATATGGTGGATTTAGAATATATTTAGTACAATAAACAGATTTCAATTTACTGTCAATAATAATAAAAAAAGTCTTAATATTTAATTTACCGTTGTTTAAGGCAAGAAATCGGGCTTGATGAAGGAAATAAAATAAATACTCTAGCTTAAGGGTATTTTAATTCAAGTCTGTCTTTTGGTTATAAGTGAAATTTTAAAATGAAGGCCATGAAAACACTAAATTTCCAATTCATTAAGAAGGCATTAGCACTATCTGCTGTTATTTTCATAGGAACATACAGCGCTGCACTGGCTCTTCCTGCAACTCCAAAATTGCGTCAGGCCGATACGCTGACCTATGTTCAGTATAAAGGTTCGGTAATTGATCAGGATTCAAGATCACCGCTTGCCTTTGCATCGTTATCACTTGAGGGAACGAATATTGTTACGATAACCAATACCGAGGGTGAATTTTCGCTCAAAGTTCCAAAATCCATGCCCGAAGTAAAAGTGACAATTTCCTTTATCGGGTATAAGAATAAAACTTTAGATCAGACCCAGTTTAAATCTGAAAAAACAAAAATCGAACTTGAGCAGCTAATCATTGCATTGAATGAGATCCGCGTTTATCCTAAAGATCCTGAATTGCTGATTCGGGCAGTAATGAACAAACGGGCCGAGAACTATTTCAGTAATTCGACAATGATGTCTGCCTTTTACCGTGAAACGATTAAAAAAAGAAAGACATATGTATCTTTATCTGAGGCAGTTGTTGAGATATATAAACAGCCTTATACATCTTTGCGTGAAGATATCGCCCAGTTGTACAAAGCCAGGAAAAGTACCGATTATATAAAACTAGATACATTGGCGTTTAAACTTCAGGGAGGTCCTTACACCACATTGTACTTAGATGTAATGAAGAATCCGGAGATGATCTTCACAGAGGATATGATTGGCAATTATGAATTCAATCTTGAAAACGTTACCAAAATCAACGATAAATTGATTTATGTATTGGGGTTCAAGCAGCGTTCTCATATTTCGGAGCCGCTGTATTATGGAAAGCTGTATATTGATACTGAAAGTCTGGCCATAACCAGTGCTACTTTCAACCTGAATGTCGAAAATAAAACACTTGCCAGCGATATGTTTATTAAAAAGAAGCCGGCCAGTGCCAAAGTTTATCCGACAGTGGCTGCATACCATGTCGATTACCGGGAGAAAAACGGCAAATGGTATTATGGTTATTCAAGAGGTCAGATTACTTTCAAAATTGACTGGAACAAACGACTGTTCAACACCTATTATGAATCAACTATTGAAATGGCTGTAACGGATTGGGAACCAACAATAGAGAAGCCGGCCAAAATTTCAGAACGGATGAAGCCGGGCATAGTGATGACGGATGAGATTTCAGGATTTGCCGACCAACAATTCTGGGGCGAACACAATGTAATTGAACCAGAAAAATCTATTGAATCAGCCATCAGGAAAATTCAAAAGAAGCTTGAAAAGGAAAAACAATAAAATAATTCTTTCCCGCTAAAACTTAACCTCTTCTTAACAGTTGCACCGTAAATTTGTAGTGTTTGAAACGAGGAATGATTATCTTTGGGCTGTTTAACGATTTAGGAACCAATTTTTCGTATCGTTCTGTCAATCTGACAGAAACATTATTGTCTAATACTATAAATACAAAAAAACGATGTTAATTTACAAAGTAATCGGAAGAGAAATTCTTGATTCACGCGGGAACCCAACGGTTGAAGTGGAAGTTACCCTTGAAAGTGGAATCATTGGCCGTGCTGCCGTACCATCAGGTGCATCCACCGGCGAAAACGAAGCCATTGAATTACGCGACGGTGACAAAAAACGCTATCTCGGCAAGGGTGTTCTTAAAGCCGTTGAAAATGTCAACAAAACCATTGCTGCAGAGGTTATTGGTATGAGTGCTCTTAATCAGGTTGCTTTAGACAATAAACTAATCGAACTTGATGGAACTAAAACCAAATCAAATCTTGGAGCAAATGCTATTTTAGGCGTCTCCCTGGCTGTTGCCAAAGCTGCTGCCGCTTACCTTGATATGCCCCTTTACCGCTATATAGGAGGAGTAAATGCTAAAACATTGCCTGTTCCAATGATGAACATTATCAATGGCGGATCTCATTCTGATGCCCCAATTGCATTTCAGGAATTTATGATCCGGCCAATCGGAGCAACTTCTTTCCGCGAAGGTCTTCGCATGGGAGCTGAAGTTTTCCACAGCCTCAAAAAAGTACTTCACGATCGTCACCTCAGCACAGCAGTTGGCGACGAAGGTGGGTTTGCGCCTAAACTTGATGGTACAGAAGATGCACTGAACAGCATCCTCGAAGCAATCAGAAAAGCCGGATACAAAGCCGGACGCGCCGAAGATGGTGGTGATATCTCAATCGGTCTTGATTGTGCAGCTTCAGAATTCTACGAAAATGGAATTTACAACTATGCCAAATTCGAAGGAGCAACTGGTGCGAAAAGAAATCGCGAACAACAGGTTGATTATCTTGCGGACCTTGTTGCAAATTATCCGATCGACTCAATCGAAGATGGTTGTTCAGAAGGCGACTGGGAAGGATGGGTTTTGTTAACTCAGAAAATCGGGGATAAGATCCAGCTTGTTGGTGATGATAATTTTGTTACCAATATTGAATACCTGAAAAAAGGGATTGAAATGGGTGCCTGTAACTCAATTCTCATTAAAGTCAACCAGATTGGAACGCTTACCGAGACACTCGATGCTATTGAAATGGCACACCGCGCCGGCTATACCAGTGTAACTTCACATCGTTCAGGTGAGACCGAAGATACTACCATCGCTGATATCGCCGTTGCAACCAACAGCGGACAAATCAAAACCGGTTCTTTAAGCCGCTCCGACCGCATGGCGAAATACAATCAATTGCTCCGCATAGAAGAAGAATTGGGTGCAAGCGCGATTTACGGTGTTAAAAAAGTAAAGAAAGGATAATTACTCATTGATAATCTATAGAAAAGGTGCTCTGATCGGGCACCTTTTCTGTTTTATGAATAAATATGAAGGAATGAAACTGGTCTGTTAAAATTTAATTTTATTCAATGATTATTACTTTTGCCTAACGGTTGTCAATCTTTTCAGGATTAAGATCGTGGTTAGTGAGTCTGAATTCCGACATTGCCACAAACCGGGTGCCGGGCCTGCCATAATTGCAGTAAGGATCAATACTTATACCACCCCGGGGGGTGAATTTTCCCCATACCTCAATATACCGTGGCTCCATGAGTTTGATCAGATCTTTCATAATGATATTGACACAATCTTCATGAAATCCACCATGATTTCTGAAACTAAAAAGATAAAGTTTAAGACTTTTGCTTTCCACCATTTTCACATCAGGGATATAGCTGATATATATGGCTGCAAAATCGGGCTGACCGGTAATCGGGCACAATGAAGTGAACTCCGGACAGTTGAATTTAACCCAGTAGTCGTTTCCCGGATGACGGTTTTCAAATGTTTCAAGTACTTCCGGTGAATAACTGAATTCGTATCCGGTTGATTTTCCCAAACTTTTCAGATCATCCATTTTGCTTCGATTTTAAATATTTTAGTAATCCTTTATTTCGTAATTTACATGAAGGACAAATTCCGCAACCATTGCCTGGAATTCCATGATAACAGGTAATTGTCTTATCCCTCACGATTTCAAATACACCCAGATCATCGGCCATCTGCCAGATTTCAGATTTGTCAAGCCACATTAACGGGGTATGAATATGATACTCGAAATCCATCGATAAATTAAGTGTCTGATTCAGTGATTGGATAAATTCATTTCTGCAATCGGGATATCCGCTGTAATCGGCCTGACCGACACCTGTTATGATATTTCTGATTCCATTAGCCTTGGCAAATACTGAAGCATAAGTGAGAAACAACATATTTCTTCCTTCAACCAAGGTGTTGGGCGGACGATGATCAGGCTGATCAATCTCAACTTCTATCGCTTTGTCAGTAAGTGAATTATGAGATATTTCGCTTAGCAGGTTTATTTTAAAGATGTTAAGGCTGACATTCGCCAGTGCTGCAATCTGCTTCGCAGCGTTTATTTCAACGATGTGGCGTTGTCCATAATCAAAAGCAATTGCTGAAACATTGTCAAAATGCTTTATCGCCCAGAAAAGGCAGGTTGTGGAATCCTGACCACCTGAATAAACCACCAGTGCTTTAGATGGATCCATAGTTAACCCCCTTTATTTTCATTTCGTTGAAATTCATCCAGTTTTTTATGATCCCTATAAAATGTTTTAACTAATTATCAATTAATAATGTTCAATTAACAATGATCTTAATTATTGATTTTCAGGAGTATTAACAATCGCAATTCCTCATTGATCTCACACTTCTTCTGCACAAACAATGCAAAATGAGCAGCCGAAAGGTTGAATCGATTCCAGGGAAACCTAACATTTCAGATCTGAGTGATTGAAAACGGATTATAAGAAATTGACTCATCGTAGGTGTCAACACCTTCAACTTTTTTCACCCACCTGACAATCAAAATAGTAAACGGCAAAATCACAATCTCATAAACCGTTTTTATACATGCCTGAGTTACGATCATTCCAATTAAAACGGCAAATGGCATATTTCCGGCGAAAGCAATGATTATAAAAATAAAGGAGTCAGCTGCTTCACCGATTAAAGTGGAGAGAATTGCCCGGACTGAAAAGTTCTTCCCTTTCATCAAAACCTTAACCCTGCTCATCACAAAGGCATTCAAAAGAGAACCAGTGAGATAGGCCAATAAGCTGGCGATAATAATCCGGGGAGTGCTTCCCAGAATGGTTGCAAAGGCAGACTGATTTTGCCAGAATGGGGCAGCAGGAACGATAATTGCCAGGACAAAAAACAATGCGGCTAAAAGATTCACAGCAAAACCAGACCAGATAATCAGACGGGCTTTTTGATAACCCCAAACCTCAACAATAACATCATTAAGGATATAGGCAATAGGAAAAATCAATACGCCTGCCGGAGCTGCCCATGATCCCACCAAAATAATTTTTGTAGCTAAAATATTGGATATCAGCAAACAAATTGCAAACAGAATGCCTGCAAGCATAAATAATACAGAAACGGTCTTTTTCATCATTCTTGTTTTTTACGTGGTATTCAAGCACACGGAGTTTAACCTCGGATTAAGGTGCAAAGGTAATACAAATTGTGTGAATCAAATCTCAGTTCAATTCGCGTTACTGAACCATTTTTTCACTTACTTTTGGTTTTTGAAAAGAGCAAAGCAGAATAATCAGAAATAAACAACAACATACAAATGAATCAGAATCTCGCAGAGTTAGTTGAAGTGTCACGCCTATACGGAAAAGATAAAACTTTTGTCATTGCCGGAGGTGGAAACACCTCATTTAAAGACGAAAACTATATTTGGATCAAAGCAAGCGGGGTCGCACTTGAAACAATTGATGAACAGGGTTTTGTTTGCCTTTCACGTGAAAAACTAAAAATTGTATCCTCAAAAACGTACCCTCCGGATGCTGCTCAACGTGAAGCTGAAGTAAAAGCTGATCTTACACAAGCCATCGTTTCTACAGGAAATAATCGGCCCTCAGTTGAGACATCCATGCATGATATTATTGATTATCAATATGTTGTTCACACACATCCCACCAAAGTAAATGCATTGATGTGTTCGAAAAATTCAGAACGTGTTTGTCGCGAACTTTATGGAGAATCAGCATTATTCATTTCTTATACTGATCCCGGGTACATCCTGTTCAAAAAAGTTGAGACTGAAATTAAGCAGTACACAAATAAATATGGAATTGCACCCCCACTTATTTTTCTCGAAAATCATGGAGTCTTTGTTGCGGCTAAAACTATTCCAGAGATTAACGACCTCTATGCAGAAATGATGAAAAAAATTGATGCAAGAATCAAGGGGTCACTTCCATCTGAAGAAATAACGCAATTTATTTCGCCTTTAACCAATAAAATCAAGGAGCTGAATCCTGGATTTGAATCTTCGGAGGCGATGGGGATTACGAGTCCTTTGATCCATTATTTTTCAAAAGACCGAACCAGCTTTTTAAAAGCAAGTACTGCCTTTACGCCGGATGATATCGTTTATTGCAAAGCCTATTATCTGTTTATTCCTGCTTCTGGAAACGAAAATGAACAGTTGGAATCGGCCAAAATTCTTATTGCAGATTATTTTAGAACCTATGGATATCTTCCCAAAGTTTTAGTGGTTGAAGGTGAAGGTGTGATCGCAGTTGAAGATAATCATAAATCAGTTTTAAATGTTCTCGAAGTATATTCGAATATTTTGAAAATCAGTTTTTTATCTGAATATTTTGGTGGTCCTAAATTTATGAATAAAGCGCAGATTGAGTTTATCGACAATTGGGAAGTAGAGAATTACCGGCGTAAAATGGCAAAATCGTAGTATTAATGGTGAATTTAAGCTTTTTATGACTCAAGGTCTTTTCAAAATCCTTTCCAAGGTTGGTCTGAACGCTTTCTTCTTTCTGATGATTGGAACAATTTTTATTGCCTGGCTTTTCCCTCCGCTTGGCGTAGCTGAAAGTCAGCTTCACCTTCCCTCAATTGCAGGTTATGGCGTTTCTGTGATATTTTTCTTCTACGGCGCGAAATTAAGTCCGGAAAATATCATTAATGGACTGAGCAAATGGCGGTTGCATCTGATGGTCCAACTTTCAACATTTGTTCTTTTTCCGGTCACCATTTTACTTCTACGGTTGATTTTCAAAGATTACTTCACCTCACTAATTGGATTAGGAATTTTTTACCTTGCCGCATTGCCGTCAACAGTAACTTCTTCGGTGGTTATGGTTTCAATTGCCAGAGGGAACATTGCAGCTGCAATATTTAATGCAAGCGTTTCGAGCATCTTAGGCATTTTCATCACACCTTTATTGATGAGCAGTATTCTGGAAAAATCGACTTCCGGATTCGATATCAGCCACACAATCATTCATCTCTGCCTGCAGGTGCTTTTGCCTGTCGTGTTGGGATTACTTTTGCACTACAAATTGGGGAAATGGGTAAACCATTATAAAACAACGCTGCGAAACTTCGATCAGACCATCATTTTACTAATTGTCTACACTTCATTCTGCGAATCATTTTCAGGTAAAATGTTTGATAATTTTTCATTATCGGAAATATTTATACTCGGAGGAATGATGTTAACCCTGTTTTTGGTTGTATTTACGCTGATGGATCTGCTTTCAATCTGGATGAAATTTAAGCGCGAAGACAGAATCACAGTAATTTTCTGCGGATCGAAGAAATCATTGGTACAAGGAGCGGTTATGGGAAAAGTAATATTTCCCGATCAGGCAGTGCTTGGTGTTGTCCTCCTTCCATTGATGGTTTATCATGCCCTCCAATTACTCGCAGGGAGTACCATTGCAAAGAGAATGGGAAAAGAATGACCATTCGATCCATAAGATTAACAGGCGAAGCTTGGCTAAATTTGCTGCGTTCGAGTAATTGATAAAAAATATCAGACGATCTTAATGGAACTGAAAAATAATCTTGGTATTTTCGTCACTCCAAGTAATACCTAAAATCAATCATAAATGCGACTCATCAAATTATTACCGGCAATCCTGATTATGCTATCGGCTTTTACCTGTCTCGCAGGACTTCAAAAAGGAAAGGTTACCAGAATGAATTCTTCAAATGTTGCTCAATACTGGGTTCAACATGATAATTCTCCGTCGAAAGACTGGATAGTTCTTAAGAATCAGGCTGCTGCAATAGATTCGAAATTTAAAGTCAGAAATTTTGAGTTTACAGCTAAACTGAAAACCACGGCAGGTGCTGAAGGAGAAATAATTTTTGCCTTGCCTCAGCTGACAGGGTTGTTAAAAGGTTATGTTATTAAAATAAATAACAGTGACTATCGCGAAGGAAGTCCTCAAAAAACAGGCAGTCTTGTCAAAATCAGAAATAACTTTGTCAGAACTGCAAACGATGATGTTTGGTTCGACCTGGCAGTAATAGTGAAAGGAAATTTAATTAAAGTTACGGTTAACAATAAGACGGTTATCGAATATACCGAACCTGCCGGCATACAGCGAACCGGAGATCTTAAGGGGATAATGCTTTCGAATGGTTCTCTGGTGATCAAAAAATCAACCCCCAAAGGTGAATTACTTATTGGAGAGATGACTGTTCTCTCACTTGAGGACAACATAAAAGCGGACAACATTATCTCCGCAGCATCCGATAGTCTGACAAAAGTAGTTGACCTTCTAAACCAGCAGGAGTTTCCGCTGATCGATTTTCATTGTCACCTCAAAGGAGGATTAACCATGGATCAGGCATGTGATCATGCACGTCAGATTGGGTGTAATTATGGTGTGGCTGCTAACTGCGGATTGAAATTTCCTGTTACAAACGATTCTACTTTAAATGCCTACCTTGACGGAATCAGCAAAGAGCCCATCTTCAAAGCGATGCAATGCGAAGGACGCGAGTGGGTTACTTTGTTTTCTCCAGCCGCTGTGGCCCGGTTTGATTATATCTTCACGGATGCCATGACCTGGACTGACATGAAAGGACGACGTATGCGTCTATGGATGCCGGACGAGACTTTTGTAGATGATGAACAGCAATTTATGGATATGCTGGTTGGTAAAATCGAAGCCATCGTTGGCGGTGAACCTGTAGATATTCATGTAAATCCCACATATCTTCCCGCTAAACTTGCTCCTGACTACGACCGTCTTTGGACTCCTGCCAGGATGGACCGCGTAATTAAAGCACTAAAGAACAATGATGTAGCCCTCGAAATCAATGCACGGTTCAAACTTCCAAGTATTGCCTTTATCCAAAGGGCGAAAGCGGCTGGTATCAAATTTACTTTCGGAACCAACAACGGCTCCAACGATGATTTGGGAAGACTTGAATACTGTCTTAAAGCAGTCAAGGCAGCCGGAATAACCGCGAATGATATGTTTCTGCCTCGTCCGGCCAAAGCGAAGAAAGTGATAAAATCAGGCTTGCCGGCAAAGATTACAGGGTAATTTATTTAATGTTCAATAATCAATGTTCAATGTTCTCCGCCGGTTGGCGGATCAATAATTAGTTAAATTCTATTAATTCGTTAAGATATGTTCGGGAAACAAGTTTATTCAGAAAGAAGGGATCGTCTGCGTTCAAAAATGGGAAGTGGGATTATTCTGATTCCCGGCAATACGGAATCACCTATGAATTACACAGATAATGCTTATCATTTCAGGCAGGACAGCACCTTTCTGTACCTTTTCGGCCTCGATATTCCCGGATTATTCGGAATAATTGATGCAAATACCGGGAATGACACACTTTTTGGAAATGATCTCTCAATGGAAGACATTATCTGGATGGGAACAAAACCGTCGGTAAAGGAACTTGCTGCCTCAGCAGGAGTGGAAAATACTTTGCCATTTAAAGAACTTTTCCTCACTGTATCTCAAAATGACAGCAAGGGAAGTTCAGTTCATTTCCTCCCTCCTTATCGTGCTGAAAATAAACTATTGCTTCAGGAATTACTCAATATCCCGGCTGGTTCACTTTCAGCAAATGCTTCCGCCTTACTAATCCGAAGTCTGGTAGCAATGAGATCGTTAAAGGATCAGTTTGAAATTGTTGAGATTGAAAAGGCATGCGCAATTGGTTATCAAATGCATGTGACCGCTATGAAGATGGCAAAACCCGGAATCACAGAACAGGAAATTGCCGGAACAATTGAAGGAATTGCCCTTTCACATGGAGGAGGAACCTCCTTTCCGACTATTCTGACCCAGAACGGACAAACACTTCACAATCATGACCATTCGTTCATGCTCGAGAAAGGCAGACTAATGATTGTGGACGCCGGGGCTGAATCGAATTTGCATTACGCTGCTGATTTTACCCGCGTCGCTCCGGTTGGCGGAAAATTTTCACAAAAACAGCGCGACATCTATAATATTGTACTTAAAGCGAATAATACAGCCACCTCACTGATCAAGCCCGGCGAAACCTATTTAAGTATTCATCTTAAAGCTGCGGAAGTAATCGCTGAAGGATTAAAGGATTTAGGACTTATGAAAGGCGATGTCCACGAAGCCGTTGCAAATGGAGCACATGCCCTTTTCTTTCCTCATGGATTAGGTCACATGATGGGGCTTGATGTTCACGATATGGAAGACTACGGGCAGATCAACATCGGTTATGACGAAGAAATTCGTCCGGTAGATCAGTTTGGAACAGCCTACTTAAGATTGGGTCGCAGACTACAAGAGAATTTCGTAATCACTAATGAACCAGGAATTTACTTTATCCCAGCATTAATTGAACAGTGGCATCAACAAAAAATCAACCACGCATTTATTAATTTTGATAAGGTCAGACAGTACCTCAATTTTGGTGGTATCCGGCTCGAAGATGATATTCTTGTAACTGCAATCGGATCCAGAATTCTGGGGAACAGAATTCCCGTTGATCCTGATGGTGTTGAAGCACTACAGTTATAATAGCCAAATCTTCACGAAGTTAGACCCTCAAGGTTTTGAAAACCTTGAGGGTCTCTAATGGTGTTCGAGGTTTTCGGAAACCTTGAGGGTTTATAATGCCGTTCGAGGTTTTCGGAAACCTTGAGGGTTTATAATGCCGTTCAAAGTTTCCGAAACCTTGAGGGTTTGACTTAAGACCCTATTTTTGCGATTGGATTATTTTTCACATCATTATAAAATTTGGCAAAAGTGGCATGCATATAAGGGATCATCAACAAGAAACCAATTCCAAATGTAAGAATACAGAGCAAAATCCATCCAATAAATCGCAGACGTAAACAAAACCTTTTCCATTTATATCCATACTTCATCTTTTTACTCTTTTCAATCGCCTCCATTAATCTTATGGAAGGATTATCACATTTCATAAACTTGTTCAGTTCACAAAAAAATGTAATTTTGAACCTTGTAAAATTTTAATATCATGAAAAATAAATCGTTATTAACTACACTTTTCTTGTGCGGAATGACAACAGGAATATTTCTTGCGTGCAGCGATAAAACGCAGCAAAAAATGGAGCCGGCAATTAGTCTGGCCGACATGGACACCAAGGTTGATCCAGGTCATGATTTCGATGCTTATGCCAATGGGGGATGGAAAAAATTAAATCCATTGCCTTCCGACCGCGCCCGTTTTGGGTCTTTCGATAAATTAGCTGAGCTGGCTGAAAAGCAATTGAATGAATTAGTAAAAGAAACTGCTTCAAAGAAAAATGAAAAAGGGACGATCGCGGATAAAACGGCAACTCTTTTCAATCTTGGAATGGATTCTGCCAAAATCGCCAGTCAAGGAATTGCTCCGTTGGCACCTTATTTTGAGGAAATTCAAAAATTAGCCACAAAAGATGATGTTGAGATAGAGATTGCTAAATTTCACAGTTACGGATTTTCTCCATTATTTGGTTTTTATGGCTCCTCTGATGCCAAGAACAGTTCAATGGTGATTGCTCAGCTTACGCAAGGCGGAATTGGAATGCCCGACCGTGATTATTACCTGAACGATGATGACCGCTCCAAAGACCTGAGGACCAAGTATCTTGTTTACATTGAAAAGATGTTTAAACTTCTTGGGGAAGATGAGGCTACTGCCCAAAAATCGACTCAGATTATCATGAACTTGGAAACCCGTCTGGCAAAAGCGTCAATGACAAGGCTTGAGCAGCGCGATCCAAACAAAACCTATAATAAAACCACAACGAAAGGTTTATCTGAAATATCACCTTCCTTTAACTGGATTCGGTACTTCAAATCTCAAAATATTGGCGATCCGGGAGAAATCAACCTGAATCAACCGCTGTTTGTCCGTGAAATCAGTGCCGTTATCAAAGAGGTTTCTGTTGAAGACTGGAAAGTTTACTTGCGCTGGGAGTTGATCAACAGCACAGCATCTTATCTTTCGGATGATTATGTCAATGCCAAATTTGATTTCTACGGCAGGGCGATGTCGGGTACAGAGAAAATGCGGCCAAGGTGGAAAAGGGTGCTGGGTGTTACAAGCGAAGCACTTAGCGAGGCAATTGGTCAGCTTTACGTAGCCAAATACTTTCCTGCCGAAGCGAAAGAACGAATGGTTAAGTTGGTTGCGAATCTGCGCGTTTCGCTTGGAGAGCGGATCAAAAATCTCGAGTGGATGGGTGCCGAAACGAAAGTGAAAGCATTGGAGAAATTGAATGCCATCAACGTAAAAATTGGTTATCCTGATAAATGGCGTGACTATTCCGAACTTGAAATCTCAGATGATTCGTATGTTCAGAATGTAATTCGTTCCAATAAATTTGAAACGGCTTTCAATTATTCCAAAATCAATAAACCAGTTGATAAAACCCAATGGTTTATGTCGCCTCAAACGGTGAATGCATACTACGCTCCCGACATGAACGAAATTGTATTCCCGGCTGCTATCCTGCAACCTCCCTTCTTTTTTCTGAATGGCGACGACGCAGTCAATTATGGCGCTATCGGCGTAGTGATCGGACATGAAATGACCCACGGATTCGACGATGAAGGTCGTAAATATGATAAAATAGGAAATCTTACCGATTGGTGGACAGCTGAAGATTCAAAATTATTTGATGCAAGAACAAAAGTTCTGGTTGACCAGTTCAGCAGTTTCGTGGTACTTGATTCAATACATGCTGACGGCAAATTAAGTTTAGGTGAAAACATTGCAGATTTCGGTGGTTTGAACATCTCTTATCAGGCATTTAAACTGGCCAATAAGGAAACCAGCGCAATCGATGGATTTACTCCTGATCAAAGGTTTTACCTCGCTTATGCCCATGTGTGGGCTCAAAACATCAGGGATAAAGAGATTCTTCGCAGAACTAAAGAAGATCCACATTCACTTGGAAATCTGAGAGTTATTGGCCCATTAAAGAATATTCCTGAGTTTTACACAGCATTCAATATCAAACCGGGACAGCCGATGTACCTGGAGGAAGCTCACCGTGCAAAAATCTGGTAGTAAATCCTAAATCTTATAAAAAAGCCGGATCCTTTGTGTTCCGGCTTTTTTATATACAAATTGAAACAAATCATGAATGAATAATGACAATTCTAAATATTTTTATCAGTTTCAACAATAATATGGAATATAATTACCATCTTTAGAAGCTAATTTATTTAATTAAAACCAGCTCCTATTATGCTTGAAAACCTTAAACACCAGGTCTACAAGGCCAGCTTAAGGCTTGTAGAACAGGGTCTTGTTATTTACACCTGGGGTAATGTCAGTACCATTGACAGAGCAAGTGGTTTGGTGGTGATCAAACCATCAGGAGTTTCGTACGAAGAGATGATTCCTGCCGATATGGTTGTGATGGATTTGGATGGGAATATTATTGAAGGAAATCTAAAACCTTCAACTGACACGAACACTCATTTAGTGTTGTATAAAAGTTTCAGCCAGATTGGGGCGATATTTCATTCACATTCGGAATACGCCACCTGCTGGGCTCAGGCCGGCAGAGGTATTCCCCCACTGGGCATCACCCACGCTAATTTTTTCAATGGCGAAATTCCTTGCACCCTTCCGCTAAGCATTGAGCAGGTAGAGCATGATCTGGAATATGAAACAGGAAAAATGATTGTAAATACATTCCTTTCAAGAGATATTGATCCAATGCGAATTCCTGGCGTACTTGTTCACGGCCATGGACCATTTTGCTGGGGAAAAGATGTGAGCAGCGCTTTTGACCATACTGTTGTCATTGAGAAAGTTGCACGAATGGCGTATCGCACGCTGGCTTTAAGCGAAGTTAAACCCGTTGAGAAAAAACTACTCGATCACCACTTTTTTAAATAATTAGCAAAACCTTTCTTCACTCCTTACCATCCAAGGTATTTATCCCCGTTCCACAATTTTTCCGGATCAAGATGATCTTTTTCAATATCTTTGAAATAGCGGTAATTTCCAACTTTTAATTCAATGGTAGCAGCCTCATCACAGACAATTATACCATTGGCATGCAACTGAAGTGCGGAAATCGTCCACATGTGATTAACTCCACCCTCTATCGCTTTGTGCAACGCCCGTGATTTGTTGTGACCGGTCACAAGAATGAGTACTTCCCTTGCATCCATAACTGTTCCGACGCCGACAGTAAGCGCCGATTTAGGAACTTTAGTTACATCATTATCGAAAAAACGGCTGTTTACCTGAATAGTATCTTCGTTGAGCGACTTATCTCTGGTACGGGACGAAAGACTTGATCCCGGTTCGTTAAAAGCAATATGACCATCTGCGCCGATACCACCCATGAAAAGGTCAATGCCCCCTGCAGCAACAATACGTCCCTCATAATCAGAACATTCATCTTTCAGATTCAAGGCGTTTCCATCTAGAATATTGACATTTTCAGGCAAAATATCGATGTATTTGAAGAAATTATCCCACATAAAAGTATGGTAACTCTGCGGATGATCTTTGGCGATCCCGACATATTCATCCATATTAAATGTGATGACATTTTTAAATGAAACCTTCCGTTCCTGATATAGCCGTATCAACTCTTTGTAGGTGCCAAGAGGAGTGCTGCCGGTGGGAAGCCCGAGCACAAAAGGCTTTTCGGAGGTGCGTAAAGATTCATTTATCCTTCGTGCGATGTAAACTGCTGACCATCTTGCTACGCCAACCGCCTCTGATTGAATTATAAGTCTCATATTGATGAAGTGTTTTTTTCTGTCTGTAAAATTGGCGAATTTTTCCTGATTAATCATTCATTATTATTTTTCTAATCACAAATATGAAGATTGGTATTGCTATTTTTGTCGCCAATTAATCATAAGCATGCAAATAGGTCATTTGGGTGAATTGGCGGGGGTATTTACAGCGATATGCTGGACAGCTTCCGCGTTATCGTTTTCGTTGGCAACACGCCGGGCCGGATCCCTCGCAGTAAATATTGCACGTTTAATTATCGCAATGGGAATGTTTATGGTGTGGTCCAAAATCATGCGGGGCTACTGGACGCCGTCTGATGCCACTCCTGAAGCATGGAAATGGCTTTCAATATCAGGGCTAGTCGGCTTTGTTGCAGGCGATTACTGTCTATTCAAATCTTATTCTTATCAGTCAGCAAAACTTTCGATGTTAATAATGTCCCTTGCTCCTCCCGTAGCTACATTGGCCGGAGCTGTGATTCTGCATGAAAAACTAACCTGGCTGAATGGATTGGGAATGGTATTGGTTTTATCGGGAATCGCAATCGTAATCCTGAAACGACCCGAATCGGAAACCAATAATTCACGATTAAACTACCCTGTTAAAGGATTATTGTTGGCTCTCGGAGGCGCTATAGGTCAAGGAATCGGGGCAGTATTCTCCAAACTAGGAATGGGAAGTTACGATCCCTTCGCCTCCTCACAGATAAGGGTTATCACCGGAATTTTGGGTTTTATTGTAATTATTTCAATTGCAAAGGAATGGAAGTCAATCACCGTTTCATTAAAAAATAATAATGCGATGTTGCCACTTTTTATCGGATCCTTCTTTGGACCGTTTCTTGGCGTTTCACTTAGTCTTCTGGCCTTTCAGCACACATCTGTCGGAATTGCCTCAACACTGATAGCAACAGTTCCGGTATTTATTTTAATCCCTTCTGTGTTGGTATTTAAGGAGAAACTCAACTGGAAAGAGGTGGTCGGAGCATTTCTGGCAGTGAGTGGAATGGCCATTTTTTTTCTTTGAAAATATTCTCAAAATAAGTGTAATTTTACGGGTTTTAAAGAAACAGCTGAAAGTAATTCATTTAATTGTATAAGATTCCCCTTCGAGAGGGTGTATCAAATGATTACGCAACTTTCATGTGTATTTTAATAAATTGATTGTTAATAGATTAATAGACTTATTATGGCAGGCACCGAACTTTTCGGAAACGAAGAACGAAAAGAAGTATTGGATGTACTCGAGACAGGAATCTTGTTTCGCTATGGTCATGATTCACAACGCAATGGCATTTGGAAAGCTAAAACTTTTGAGCAGGAATTCAGCACCTATCTTGGCGCAAAACATACTCATTTCTGCGCCAGTGGAACAGCAGCTGATTCATTATCACTGGCATGTTGTGGCATCGGCTACGGCGACGAGGTGATTGTTCCACCCTATACTTTTATCGCACCAATTGAAGCGGTTCTGTTAGCCGGAGCAATTCCTGTATTTGCGGAGATCGACGAAACGTTGTGCTTAAGTCCTGAAGGTATCGAGAGAGCCATCACTCCGCGGACTAAAGCTGTACTTTTAATTCAGGTATTTGGATCGATGGCCAGGATGGATGAAATACTTGCAGTTTGTGAAAAGCATAATCTTATTCTGATTGAGGATGCTGCACCTGCATTAGGAGGCAGTTACAAAGGTAAAATGTTGGGAAATTTCGGGAAAATATCCGCTTTTTCATTCGACTTCTATAAAATCATCACAGCCGGCGAAGGTGGTGCGATTGCAACAAACGATGATGAATTATACGAACGGGCTCATCGGTATTCCGATCATGGTCACGATCATATTGGAAATGTGCGGGGAGCTGAGCAGCATCCTATTTTGGGCTATAATTTTCGTGGATCAGAACTTGGGGCAGCCGTGGTGTTAGCCCAACTTCGAAAGCTTCCCTATATGATTGAGAAACAGAAGGCACACCAAAAAGTACTAAAAGACGTTTTACAGGAATTTCCGGAAATTCGGTTCAGAAATGTTCCCGACGAAGATGGAGACTCGGCGACCTTTCTCTCTTTCTTTCTTCCTGATCCCGATAAGGCAATAAAAGTCTTCGACGAATTCCAGAAGGAGGAATTGAGCGCCTCTTATTGGTACAGAAATAATTTTCACTACCACCGCCAATGGGGCCACTTAAAGGAGATGAAATCGATCTTCAATCTTCCTGTAATGAAAATAAATAATGCTCCTGACTATCGAAATATACAAGTACCTCAATCAGATGCAATTATGCAAAAATTGATGATGACTCAGATTATGGTAACCTGGAGCGAAGAGGAATTAAATACATTAGCCGGCAAAATGAGGTCGGCAATTAAAAAAGCACTTAAATAAATTAAATATGTACAGAAATTTAAAGGCAGTCGGTCGAATTCTTTATGGTCGGAATAGTTTTGACCAATTAGGAGACGTGCTCGGTGAATTACGTCTTGAAAAGGATTCTTATGTACTTTTTCTTGTTGATGAATATTTTGAAGGTAAAGATTTCCTGAAACGGATTCCTCTTCAACCACAGGACATTCTTAAAATTATTGATATCACAGATGAACCAAAAACAACGACAGTCGACAAAATAGTTGCAGAGTTAAAAAATCTTCGGCCTGAATTACCCGTTTCAGTAGTAGGAATCGGCGGTGGAAGTGTGATGGATTATGCAAAAGCAATCCGTTTGATGTTTACAAACGAAGGCTCATCCGCTCAATATCAAGGCCTTGATTTTATTAAAAACAAAGGAGTACATTGCACACTGATACCTACAATCTCAGGAACAGGTGCCGAGGCATCGATAACAACTGTACTAACAGGTCCGGTAAAAAAGCTGGGTATTAAAGGTAATTTTACTGCTGCAGACCAGCTGATCCTTGATCCTGCATTGATTGCTTCAGTTCCGGAACCACAACGATTCTACACAGCAATGGACTGTTATATCCATAATATTGAAGCGCTAAATGGCTATAGGAAATCAGTCATGGGAGACTCACTAGGGACTGAATCATTGCGTATTTTCAGAGATATCTATCTAAGCAATGACAGCCGTTCCCCTGAAAATGAAGAAAAACTGATGATCGCTTCTTATCTGGGCGGACTCTCTCTG
Source organism: Mariniphaga sp. (assembly GCA_037133495.1). Lineage (GTDB taxonomy): Bacteria > Bacteroidota > Bacteroidia > Bacteroidales > Prolixibacteraceae > JAAFHB01. Next base: position 58,793 of record JBAXOA010000008.1, read on the forward strand.
ACCTATTCGGAAGTTGGCGCCTGTCATGCTATTTCATACGGACTGGCAACAGTAACGTCGATTCATCATGGCGTAGGCAACTGTGTTGTATTCAATCAGCTCGAAGAATTCTATCCTGAAGGCGTAAAGGAATTCAGAGAGATGATGCGCCTGAACAACATTACCATACCACAGGGCGTCACAGCGGGCTGTACAGCGGAAGAAATAGAGAAAATGATTGACGTATCCCTTACACTGGTCTTTATGTGGCAACATGTTTGTGGTCCGGATTGGGAGAAAATAATCACTCGTGAAAAACTCCGCGGACTGTTCCTTAAAATGTAAAAATGCAAGAATGAAAAAAATAATTAAAGTCGGGAATGTTGAGTGTGGTGCAGATAAACTGTTTCTAATTGCTGGTCCATGCGTTGTTGAAGATGAGAAAACAATGATGGATACAGCTGAATTTTTAGTTGAATTATCGCTAAAGCTTGATCTTCCGCTTATCTTCAAATCTTCATTCCAGAAAGACAATCGCAGTTCTGCAGATTTCTATTCCGGACCGGGGATCGATAAAGGACTTGCTATACTTCAGAAAATTAAAGAACAATTTAAGGTGCCGGTACTGACTGATATTCATTATCCCGATCAGATTGCGGCGGCGGCAGCTGTTGTAGATGTGATCCAGATACCCGCTTACCTTGTTATGCAGACCACCCTGGTGGTGGAAGCGGCTAAAACCGGCAAAGTAATTAATCTGAAACATGCTCAGTTTCTATCACCCGAGAATATGATTAAACCGTTACTAAAAGTAGAACAAGCGGGAAATACCAATATTATGGTAACTGAAAGAGGTTATGCTTTTGGTTATAACGACCTGATAGTTGATCCGCGCAGTTTCTATCATTTACGTACTACAGGCTATCCTGTGATTTTTGATGTGACACATTCCATTCGAAAATATGGGATTCCGAGTTCAGATCCTGCAGGTGGCTCCCGGGAGTTTATCCCAACTTTGGCTCGTGCCGGAGTTGCCGCCGGTATCGATGGATTATTTGTTGAGGTACATCCCGATCCGTCGCGCGCATTATGCGATGCAGCAAGTCAAATGTGCATTGCAGATGTCACTGAATTCCTTAAACCACTGATTGACATTCACAATGTTGAAGTAAAATACAGATCATAAATTTAAATTAATAATTCTTATGGAATTTTTTCTTGACTCAGCTAATCTTGCTGAAATTGAAGAAGCCCTGAAACTAGGGATAATTGATGGTGTTACGACTACACCTACATTCATGCACAAGAACGGGATTACCGACATCGACGGCGCCATTGTAAAATTATCAAAAATGGTTCCGGTATTGATGATTGAAGCGCTTGGAGAAACTTCGGAACAAATTGTTGCTGAAGCACATCGGCTACTTAGTCTCGGACTGGACAAGAAAAAAACCGTATTTAAGATCCCGGTTAATTTCGAAGGCGTGAAAGCTTGTAAAAAACTTCATAATGAAGGCTTTTTAATCAATTTACACCTTGTTTATAATATTCAGCAGGCTTACATGGCTTTGTCCGCCGGAGCAAACTACGTATGTGTGCTCGTAGGCAGGATGCAGGATCAGGGTCATGATGCCCTCGGTCTTGTCAAACAAATTGTCGATGTCATTAAAGAATACAAATACGATTGTAAAGTAATGTTCTCATCGGTAAGATATCCTGAACATGTTAAAGATGCGCTTACACTTGGGGCTCATAATATAACATTGCCTTGGAATATCATGAAAAAACTGGCTGACAACCACCTTACAAAATTGGGTACTGATCAGTTTTTCCAGCATACGCGACTGATGACCATTCAGGTGAAAAGTGTTATTTCGGAATCAAATCCAATAGTGGATATTAATTGCAAAGTTCTTGATGCATTGTTGAAAATGACTGATTCAGGAATGGGCGCAGTTTCGGTTGTGACAAATGATGGCAAACTTACCGGTATTTTTACGGATGGAGATCTGCGTCGTCAGATGAGGAAACTGGGAGATCATATCGATACTGCAACTGTTGGAGAGTGCATGACTGCCAATCCGATTTCGATCGAAGGTGATGCTTTGCTGCAAAAAGCTGCAGATATTTTTAATGCCAATCAGGTAGATAATATTATCGTGACCGAGAACGGACTTCCAATTGGAATGCTTGATATTCAGGATATGGTAAAATTAGATTTAATAAATTAACAATCAATATATTACCTCTGCAACTAGGTCTATTTTCTTAAATGTAGAGTTTCGCAAGCAAGGTGCAAAGAAGCGCAGAGTTAAAAAATTAAACTCTGCGCTTTTTTGACTTCAAAATTGCAGTTTTCGCCTTTAAAATTTAATCGTTTTAAACCCCTGACGATGGATTTTACCTCTTTAGTATCGACACGTCAAAGCGACAGAAGTTACCTTAATCAACCAGTTGAAACCAGTAAACTGGATATTATTCTGGAATGTGCCAGACTGGCTCCTTCTGCTTGTAACGCCCAACCCTGGCATATCATTGTTGTTGATAATCCCGAAATAAAAAAAAGGATTGCGGATGCCACCTCCGAAAAGCTTTTGGGGATGAATCACTTCACCAATCAGGCGCCGGTACATCTGGTAATTGTTGAAGAAAGTGCCAATTTGACTTCGGGCTTTGGAAGCTGGGTAAAGCGGAAGCACTTTCCGTTGATTGATATTGGAATTATTGCAGAACATATTTGCCTCGCAGCAGCATCCGAAGGGCTTGGAAGTTGCATGATCGGCTGGTTTGATGAAGCCAAAATAAAAGAATTGCTCGGGGTACCCTCCTCCAAACGGGTGCAATTAATTATTACGTTGGGCTATCCTGCTCAAAAAACGCGGGTGAAAATTCGTAAACCGATTGAAAATATCGTTTCATTCAATGGATACCAAAAACAAAAGCAACGCTGACAGGGTAGGAAAAGCTGTCAGAACACGTATTTTATCGATTTAATGTTTGATTAATTCCCCGATAACACTGCCTGAAACAGAGGAAGGAGGCGCAATACCCAGAAAAGCCGCAATAGTAGGCACTACATCAGTAGCGCTTGTTCGGCGAAGAGTCGTTCCTTTTGTGATTCCCGCTCCATACCACACCAAAGGAACCTGACTGTTATCGGTATAATCAACATTATTAAACTTCTCTTTAGGCTGCCAGCCATCCTCGTATTTAATAAGTACATCGCCAGATCTTTTGCTGTGATAATTGTTTTGAAATGGTGCCAGCGGTCCTCCCGGAAAATTATTCGCTTCAATTTCAAGTCCGGCCTTGGCATAAGCAATTCCTTCAAACTGATTTAAAAATGAGGCTACAGTCGTCTGCATCTCCAGAAGATTGATCTTTTTCTTTTCAATCATTTCATGATCAAGGTAAATCTGCTGATTGGTAAATAATTCAATCCAGTTTGCGCTGCCGTATTTTATATTCAGATACGATTTCAGCAATGCTACCGCGCTCTCGGGGTTAAAGATGCCAGCAGTCAGGTGGTATTTTTCTTTCAGATATTCAGCAGGATACGAAATACTGGTCAGTCCTGTCAGATAAATCAAAATATTATCTGTGCCAAAGCCGGTCTCGACATACTTCAATAACTCAGCGATGTCCCTGTCCAGGCGAAGGTAGGTATCTTCCATTTCAACAGAAAAAGGACCAAACGAATTCTTTTCATAATCCATTGAGGAGAAAACAACAGTAAGAATATCAGGAATCAGGTCATAACCCATTTGTTCTTTTGGAATCATTTGAAGTGCAAAATCCTTAAGCATTGTATTTCCCCAGGGAGTTGCTTTTAATATTTTATAGCTTCCGCCTGATTCTCTTTTTAATTTGCTCATATCATAAGGAAACGAAGTGTATTTCAAGGAGAATCCTGTTTCTTTAAGATGTGAATCTGAAATGCTTTCGGTATAAGAGATCGGCTCCTTTAGCGTTGTCCAATCCGACCCAACATAGTTATCAGCCATTTTCAAACCGTTATAGTCAAATGCCCACTTGGGAAAAGTTTCGACATAATAAGAGCTTGAAATCATCTTGCCGGAATTTTTATCCAGCCAGTATGCCCCATTGGCGGCATGTCCCGCAGCAAGAACCGCTGAACCATCATTTAAAGCAATGCTGAATATCCTCGATTTTCCGTTGGAGATTAACTTTAACTGGTCTCCAAGCGTTGGGGTCATCAGATTCTTTGCTGAACGCTCCCCTTCTTTCGAGTCTGATCCAACGGTAGTATAAAAATCATCACTTATTGCGGAAACTTCCTTTTTTTTCAACCGGTCGATCCAATTATCATTCACAATTCCATGCCGGGAAGGATCGGTTCCTGTAGAGAGTGTTGCCATATTCACAGAAGGCCTCTGTACTAAACTGGTATAGTGATGGTTAGCACAAATAAATCCTCCTGAATACAATCGTTGAAAACCTCCGTCACCAAATTTATCCCAGTAGCGCTCAATGTAATCGGGGTTAAAGTCTTCAATTACTATTCCAATAACCAGGCGGGGCGCATTAGCAGATATGGTTGTATGACCTTGGGCCAGAAGATATAACGGAAAACAAAATCCCAAGACAAGGGTGAAAAACTTTTTCAGCATCAGGTAATTTTATAGCTTTATTTATATTATTAAATCACATTTAAAATTTCAAAATTGTGCTACCAATTTTGAAAAGGGCAAACTGCAAGTCTGGAGTTAAAATAGCGAAGATCACCTGTGACTTCCTCCCCGATCCATGGTGGGATCAAAAATACTTCATCTTCAGATAATATCTCGATCTCTGCTACTATCAATCCTTTGTTCTGTCCTTCAAATTCATCAATTTCCCAAATTTTACCTCCATATAAAACTTTGGTTCTATATTTTTCAATTACTGGGGTGTCGCATAATTTAAGCAGTTCCTTTGCATCGTTCGCAGGAACAGAATACTCAAACTCTGCCCGGCTAAAACTATTTGATTTTCCTTTTATCGTCAAAAAACCGTTATCTCCGGCAATCCGGATGCGCACTGTCCGTATGTCATCTGAAACAAGGTATCCCTGAACATAATGCACCGGAACACCTAAAGAGCGCCAGTTGTCATTAGTGATTAAATATTTACGTTCAATTTCTATTCCCATAACACTCAAATATAATGAGACTTAATATTAATTTCTGAAAATATTTCGACTTTATATCAGAATAATTTAACACGATAAAACTATTCAAATTTTTGATACAAAAAAAGAAGCCGGATCCGCAACCGAATGAAACGGCGCTAAATTTTCTTACTTTTACTTCCAAAATATTAAAATATGATTCCCGTTAAAGAAGTGTGTGTTGAATCTTATCAGGAGGCAGTTGCAGCTACCAGAGCAGGTGCGACTAGAATAGAGTTGTGCGATAATTTGAATTGCGGTGGCACTACTCCATCTTATGGAACTATCCATCAGCTAATTAAAAAATCACCTATTCCTGTGATGGTAATGATCCGGCCACGCGGAGGGGACTTTGTTTACACGCAGGATGAATTTGAAATTATGATTAGCGACATTGCAATTTGCCACCAGCTTGGAGCCGATGGAGTAGTTTTTGGCCTTCTTCATCATGAGAATGTGATCGATATTGAAAGAACAGCCAAACTTGCCAGCCTGGCAAGACCAATGCAAGTCACTTTTCACAAGGCAATTGACTTAACAACCGATATACTGCAATCAGTCAAAGAATTAAAAGCAATAGGAATCGATCATATTCTCACATCAGGTGGTAAAGCCACAGCATTGGAAGGTGGGGAAACACTAAAAAAAATGATTGAAATTGCCGGAAAATCGATAAAAATCATTGTTGCGGGGAAAGTTACATCAAATAATTTCGATGAAGTCTGCAAGCAAATTCCGTCCGATGAATATCATGGAAGAAGACTGGTCATTTTTTGATCCGCAATGAATAAAAGAATTCTATAATCCCTGAAACGGGTGAACATCGGACTTTTTATCAGAAGAAAATTTATTTTGACGCTCGGCCGTGGGGACAGGGATACGGTTGGGGGTGGTGGTGGGCCAAGGTGGAAAGATTGATTCTTTGAAATTAGATAAATGGAAAGTTTAACGTTTGAGGCTATGGAAAGTGGCGGATTGCGGGCTACTTTCCTATCGAATTATGCGAACGCTCCTGCGGGCGACAAAACAACGAACCTGCATTCCATCCGCCATTTTTTATAGCCTTTATGCGCATTACGGGCCATTGAAATAGAAATCTCGTTTAAACAATTCAGTGCCTTTGAATGATGTCAGTTGAATTTAGTTTCGTAATATTTTTATTGACAACAGGCTTGCAGATTATATAATTGAGTGATTTCGGATTGTGTGAGTATTCTATTATAAATAATAATATCATCCAACAATCCGGTATATTCTTTTCCAAGAAATAAATTACCTGCATTTATAGTCGGTGTATTTATTCCACATCCCGTTCCAGCAGAGAGTGATGTTAAAACGCCATTCCTATATATTTTTAAGGTTGTTCCCATACAAGTCACAACCAAATATTGCCATACATTTGACAAGTCACTAGCAGTATTATCACACCTATTACTATTAACATAACTATCCCAAATGCTAAATTGATTTATTCCAAAAACAGCTCTCCTGCAATCGTATAAACCAACGGACCATTGCCCATAAGTGTCGGGACAATGAAGAGAGGAATCCCTTCCAATTAAAAGCTCGTAATCGCCCCCTTTTCTATTTCCTAGTGGTCTATACCATAAAGAAATAGAAAATGCGGCTGACTGGAAATTATTTATAAAAGTTGGATTGGTAAATTTTAAGAAATCTCCATTTGCTCGAACAAAATTATATGCACAGCTGTTATTGCCATTCCTGTCGGCACCGGGGGAAGCAGTTGTGGTATTATTCAGATTATTATTATTACCTGAAAAATCATTTATCGAGCCAGCACTAAATGGATAAAATGCAATAATACCTTTTTGAAGATTTGATGGAATGCAGATAATATTAGGCGAAGGTGAAGCATTTGGTTTATCACAATTAGATAATAATCCAAATAGTAATAAAAGAATGATGATTCCAATGTTTCTTTTCATATTGTAAAAGTACTAATAATTAACTTATAACATTATTTATGGGTGCCAAAACTTTAGTATTGCGCATTTCAGTAAAAGCAACTGGTTGCGTTTATTGGAGCCTTATACAAATATGGCTTTAGTATCTAAGCATCTGATTAGTAAGGCAGTGTTCTTATTCAGGTTTTTCATTGCGTTTAGGTTTTCATTGGGTTTATGAAAACCAAAGATAATAAGAAAAAAAGGGGAACTAATTGATATTATTGAAAGTGCTTTCGGCAATTTCGAATAAGCATGGTGTTATTCCCGGGCTTTTTGATTATTAGCATAAAAGAGGTGTAATTTGGAATCGTGACATAAAAAAAACGAGTTAAAAACTCGGAACAACTTACCTCTCGTTGCAAACTAGGGGGATCGAGCGATTGCAAACGAGTAGGACTGGGGTATGCCAAAATATTTTCGGGCTTTTTCTTTGCCTATTCAAGTAGTCGTGATTCAATATCCATTTGTTGATGTAAGATTCTAATAATTTCCAGTTCGTTAGCTGTCACGTTTATTTTGTAAAAGATGAAGTGAGATTTTACTCTCGAACGAAAATACCCTTTTCTTAGGTGACTGTAATCATTGCCAGATGTTGGCTTTATTACCAAGTATTCAATTTCGTCCATTACTAAGTTCAGATATCTGTCAGCTTGCTCAAGTGACCAATTTTCAAAAGTGTAAAGCCATAATATTTCAAGATCGTTTAAAGCTTCCTTGCTGATTCTGTACTTCATTATTTAAACCGAATGTTTTTGATGAAGACTCTTTAAAAAAGATTCCCGATTAAAATCTTCAGCAAACCCAGATTTTTCGCCTTTTTTAAGTTCGTTAATAAGCTCTGTTTTTTTAGCTTCTTCGTATTCAAACATTCTTAAAGCAGTTCTTACCACCTCACTTACAGAAGAGTATTTCCCTGTTTTAACTTTCTGATTTACAAATTTATCAAAATAATCCCCTAATAAAATTGATGTGTTTTTAGCCATAACATTTTTATTTCAAAGATACCAATCTTTGGTATAAATAGCAATAGAAAAGTAAATTTACTGATTACAGACACAGATGAAGGAAAAATCGTTATAATGTTGTTTAAATAAGTTTCATAATTTAAAACAGGCGAATATATGAATTTCCTCGAACTGAAATGTCATACGATCACTTTAATGGATGCTCTTTAAGGGTGAGGTTTCGGAGGGCAGGTGACCGCCATGCGGCTATTGAAACCACCAGCAAGGTCATAGCACCGCCAAAAACCACGGAAGGAATAAGTCCCATAAAACGGGCAGCGACTCCAGATTCAAAGGCTCCCAGCTCATTTGATGATCCGATAAAGATACTGTTAACTGCTGCAACTCTCCCTTTCATCTCATCGGCTGTAAATAGTTGTAAAATGCTTGATCTGATAATCACACTGACATTATCAAAGACGCCACTCAGAAAGAGGCAGAAAGCAGAAAGCAGAAAGTTTGTCGATAGAGCGAAAACGATCATACAAATGCCAAATCCAAAAACGCTGTAAAGCAGTTGAGGTCCGGAACGTGATACAGGAGGTCTGAAAGTAAGGATCACTGACATCAGAATTGCCCCGGCTGCGGGACATGCTCTTAACAACCCAAGCCCTTCGGGACCTACTTTTAATATATCGGAAGCAAAAACAGGCAACATTGCAACTGCTCCGCCAAAAAATACAGCAAACATATCGAGCGTAAAGGCGCTCAACAGCACCTGGTTATGAAAAACATAAAATATTCCTTCCTTAATCCTGGCAAACATTCCTTCCGCGGCCCCGGCTATAAGGGCAACCTTACCGGGACTTTTAATAAACAAAAGAATAATTGCACAGATTAGATAAAAAATAAACACCAGGGTATATGCAGGAATAATTCCGAAAAACCCGTATACCAGGCCTCCCATGGCCGGACCAGTTACTGCTGCAACGTGCCAGACTGTACTGCTCCAGGTTGCAGCTCCCGTAAGTAGTCTTCGGGGAACGAGCTGTCCCAGCAATGCTGTATTTGCGGGCATCAGGATTCCGCGTACCAATCCGGTAATGAATATAGTAACAAAAATGGGAGCAACACCCCATATTTGTTGAATATTGAGTGTGGGAACACTATAAATCAATAATAAGGCCGATCCGAATAAAAGTAGAAATGTAGTATAAAATATGATCTTTTTCCGATCCCAGATGTCTACAAAATGACCAGCAAATAAAGCAATGCTCACCTGAGGAATAACTTCAGTCAGGCCAATCATTCCAAGCGAAAGTACATCTTTGGTGATATTGTACAACTGCCAGCCAACAATTACAGATTGCATCAGTGTTGCAACCGTCATTAGAAACCGATAAGCAAGAAAAAGTCTAAAATCACGGTAGTGGACGACTTCAAAAGCCTCGCCAGATAAAATTTTCTTCATAAACAGTATTTAATTGCTATCCCGTGACCCGACCACGAGAAAATATTGCCAAAACTCGTTCCATTGTAATCTCTCTGAATGAACCAATCAAGTCATCGGCATGTGAAAGTTCATGAACTCCAACGCTATCAGTCTGAATAGCAACGCATACCATTCCAGCACTTTTTGCTGCTCGGATTCCATTTGGCGAATCCTCGAAGACGATACAATTTACCGGCTCTGCTCCGATTTTCTGTGCAGCCAAAAGATAAACATCTGGTGCCGGTTTACTTTTTCCAGCCTCTTCTGTAGTGACAACAGCATCAAAGATTGAAAAAACTTCACATCTTTCCAATAATATTCTTGCCAGCCCGGGCGATGAAGAGGTAGCCACAGCCAAACTTAAACCGGCTCTCTTTATATCGTGAAGCAAACTAAGCGCCCCTTCATTGAGATGAATCCCGGGAAGACTTTTAAAATAATCGCATCGAAATGCCTCATCCTGTTCAAGAAGTTCAGTGATCGTTTCGGATAGACTAAACCTTGATTTAAGATCAGTGTACATAAAATCACCCGCAGTTCCCAGGTAGGTGCGATGGATTTCCGCAGAGACATTAATTCCCAATTTATCGAAAATTATTCTCTCTATCTCGTAATGAATGGGTT
>JBAXOA010000009.1:0-68697 GCA_037133495.1 Mariniphaga sp.
CAGTGATGTATGTGCATGAACGTGCAATCTCAACCCAGCAAACGGGATTCTCCTTTGTAGCCCAGTGCCGGTCGTATCTGCCGAATCCCATTGGAGGAATCATGTGGTTTGGATTGGATGATACTTTCATGACCTGTTATATGCCTGTCTATTGCGGAATAAAACAAGTTCCACAATCGCTTAAGGTCGGTGACGGCGATATGCTTACATGGTCCGACAATTCAGCTTTCTGGGTTTTCAATCAGGTTTCAAACCTCTGCTATTCAAGATACAACGATATGATTATTGATCTTCAGAAAGTACAGTCACAGCTTGAGAATAAATTCTTCAGCTATACTCCGGTTGTTGATCAGGCTGCCTTAACTTTATGGAATAACGGCAACAAAGACCTTGCCTATCAATTCTTGACCGAATATTCTGTAAACCAGGTAGAAAGCTCAGTAAAAAGATGGCGCGACCTTGGACATTATCTTCTGATAAAATACAAGGACGGAAATGTAATGATTGAAAAAAACGGTCAGTTTGAGAGAAATGAATCCGGCAAACTACCTGTGGCTCCGCTTCATCCTGCATATCCCGACTGGTGGTATCGTAAAATCATTGAGAACAACAAAGACCATTTCAAGGCAGTGGAATAAATATTATCGAAAATCTCAACTAATATACTGAAATCAAACCCGATGGATCTTAAAAATCCACCGGGTTTTTTGATGAAATATTGAAATTGTTAACTTAAGTTATTTTTCACTGTTTGAACACTTCTAATTTGGCATTTGTTGCATCTGATCACTAAACACAATTAATAAATCGATGATGATATTTTATAAAACGGGATTAATCATATTCAATTTACTGTTATTATCCAGTATTGGATCCGCAAAAGACAAAGAAATTCCATTTATCAGAGATGGAATATCCTTTTCGATTCCAGCTGACTGGAAATTTATTGCCAACGACTCGATTGGTGACAATGCCTATTATTTTTCGGCAGAGAGGACTGGCAAACTGGCAACCGGCTTGATTACTGTAACATGGGTAAATGAAGTTAAAAAGCCCGAAGAAATCATCTTTAACCATCAGCAAAGCATGAGAACCGCAAATATTTTCCGTAATCCCGGAATTGAGTTCACATTGGCTGAGCCGGACAATTTTGCTGGATTAAAAGGCCAAAGCTGTCGTTATACTGCTGTTGTGAAAGAACAGAAACTCGATGGAATTATTCATTGCTTTAATGCTGTTGGTAAAACAGTGACTATTTTCTTTCAAAGTGGTTTTGAAGATAGCAAAATTAATGCAAAGGCGTTTGAATTAGTCAGGCAAACGTTTAATTGCCGAGAGTAAATAAACCTTATATTTGTTAGAATTATTAAAATTACCGCAATATAATGAAGGTTGTAATCGTTGGAAGTGGATATGTGGGTCTGGTAACCGGAACTTGCTTTGCGGAAGTGGGCATTGAAGTCGTGTGCCTGGATGTTGATGCAAAGAAAATTGAAAATTTAAAAAATGGCATAATTCCGATTTATGAGCCGGGTCTGGAAGAAATGGTTCACCGAAACATGAAAAAAGGAAGATTGCAGTTTACGACAAATATCTCGGAGGCTCTCGTTGATTGTGAAGTACTGTTTACGGCTGTTGGTACTCCGCCGGATAAAGATGGAAGTGCAGATCTTCAGTTTGTGTTAAGCGTTGCGCGCGATTGCGGAAAAAACATGACGGATTACATTTTGATCGTAACCAAGAGCACTGTTCCGGTTGGCACTGCTCAGAAAGTACGCCAGGCTTTGCAGGAAGAATTGGACAAAAGGGGTGTAAATATCCCATTTGATGTAGCTTCTAATCCCGAGTTTTTAAAGGAAGGAGCTGCTATCGACGATTTTCTGAAACCTGACCGCATTGTGGTAGGGCTCGACTCAACAAGAGCCGAAGATCTGATGAAAAGCCTCTATAAACCTTTTACCCTGAATGGTCATCCGATCATTTTCATGGATATCACCTCGGCTGAGATGACTAAATATGCAGCGAATGCAATGCTTGCGACTAAGATCAGCTTCATGAATGATATCGCCAATTTGTGTGAGATCGTTGGCGCCGATATCAATATGGTTCGAAAAGGGATTGGCTCCGATTCCAGAATTGGCAATAAATTCATCTACCCGGGCATTGGTTATGGTGGATCGTGCTTCCCAAAAGATGTAAAAGCGCTGATTCATACAGCCGAAGATTTCAATTACGAACTACGTGTGCTTAAGGCTGTTGAAGCAGTAAATCAGGATCAAAAATCTGTACTCTGCCAGAAAATCCTCAAATATTTTAAAGGAGAAATCAGGGGCAGAACTATCGCCATTTGGGGATTATCGTTCAAACCACAAACAGACGATATGCGTGAGGCACCATCGTTGGTTATCATTAAAGAATTACTCGAGGCGGGCGCAAAAGTAAAAGCCTACGATCCGGTCGCAATGAATGAAGCTAAACATACACTGGGAGTTAGCATCACTTATTCCGAAGATCAGTATGAAGCACTGATCGATGCAGACTGCCTTCTGCTTGTTACCGAATGGGCTGAATTTAAATTTCCCAATTTCAATATTGTCAAAAAATTAATGAAAAATCCTGTCGTCTTCGATGGCAGGAATATTTATGAAAAATCGGAAATGAAGCGAAATGGATTTGAATATTTCTGCATTGGCATCGATACCTCAAAATAAAGATCAAAATCATGATTAAGAAAAAGGTTTTAGTGACCGGTGGTGCCGGTTTTGTTGGGTCGCATCTGTGTGACAGACTGCTTAAAGAGGGAAATGAAGTTGTTTGTCTTGACAATTATTTCACAGGCCAAAAGCAAAACATAGTACACCTGCTGGATAATCCATTTTTCGAGCTAGTCAGACACGACGTGACCATGCCATTTTTTATCGAAGTTGATGAAATATATAATCTGGCATGTCCTGCTTCGCCTGTTCACTATCAATACAATGCCATTAAAACGATGAAAACTTCCGTGATGGGAGCCATCAATATGCTGGGACTGGCAAAACGGATAAAAGCAAAAATTCTTCAGGCTTCAACGAGTGAGGTTTATGGCGATCCCCAGGTTCATCCTCAGGTAGAAAGTTACTGGGGTCATGTGAATCCAATCGGCGAACGCTCATGTTATGATGAAGGGAAACGATCGGCAGAGACACTTTTCGTGAATTACCACAAGCAAAATAATGTAAAGATCAAAATAATCAGAATTTTCAACACCTACGGCCCAAGGATGCATCCCCATGACGGAAGAGTTGTATCAAATTTTATTGTGCAGGCGCTACAAGGCAATGATATTACAATCTATGGCGACGGACAGCAAACCCGCAGTTTTCAATATGTTGACGATCTCATTGAAGGAATGATACGGATGATGGCTTCCCGCGATGAGTTCACAGGACCTGTTAATATCGGAAATCCCAACGAATTTACGATACTTCAACTGGCCGAACTGGTCATTAAGCTTACCAATTCAAAATCAAACATCATCAGAATGCCTTTGCCTCCCGATGATCCAACTCAACGACAGCCAAATATTGATCTGGCTAAAAAAGAGCTGGACTGGGAACCAAAAATTCAGCTTAATGAGGGACTGATAAAAACAATTGACTATTTTGCGACCATTATCTGATGAATTTTAAATACCTCAATCAATACTTGTGAGAATACTTGTTACAGGAGCGAATGGTCAACTGGGAAACGAAATTCGGGAATTAGCCTGGGAATATCCGGGCTACGATTTTATTTACACCGATGTTGAAGAACTGGACATTACGAACCGGCTCAAGGTTAAAGCCTTTTTTGAGGTAAATCAGCCTCAAATAATTATCAATTGTGCAGCCTATACGGCAGTTGATAAAGCAGAATCTGACGAAGCAAATGCCTTTTTGATTAATGCAAAAGCAGTTGAAAATCTGGCAAGATCAGCTGCCGAAATTGATGCGTTAATCATTCACATATCAACTGATTATGTCTTTGATGGCAAATCGTTTCTTCCGATTAAGGAGAATGAACCAACAAATCCATCCTCAGCTTATGGCCGGACTAAGCTAGCCGGCGAGGAAGCCGTTCGGCAGCACGCCAGTAAAGGATTGATTATCAGGACTTCGTGGTTGTATTCCGCTTTTGGAAATAACTTTGTCAAGACGATGATGAAGTACGGAAAAGAACGGGACGAACTTAAGGTAGTTTTTGATCAGGTCGGGACGCCGACGTATGCCAGAGATCTTGCTAAAGTAATCCTCGATATCATTCCGATGTCACTGGAGTATTCCGGAACCGGACTTTTCCATTATTCCAATGAAGGAGTTGCCAGCTGGTATGATTTTGCCCAAACTATTATTGCTTTTTCAGGTCTTACATGCGAAATAAAACCAATTCTGACAAAAGATTATCCTTTGCCGGCACCAAGACCATTTTTCAGTGTCATGGATAAATCAAAAATTAAAGAGACCTTCAAAATTAAGATACCCTACTGGAGCGACAGTGTAAAAGCGTGTATTCAAAGACTTAAAGAATAATGGGATTGCCGACATTAGCTTTCTTTTTGATTTGCTTTTCTATCACTACAATTAATTCGTCCTTTTTTATTGGTTTCGCAATATAATCATTACAACCGGCTTCAATTGCCTTTTCACGGTCGCCTGAAAGACCAAAAGCAGTCTGCGCAATTATAATAACATCTTTATTAAATTTTCGTATTTGCCGGGTAGCATCATATCCATTTAAACCCGGCATTTGAATATCCATAAGGATTAAATCAATGTCCGGGTTTTGGAGACAGATTTCGACGGTTGCAATGCCTGTTCTTGATTCTAGTATTTCCTTGCTGTAAGGTTTCATTGCTATTGACATCAAAATTTCCGATGTTTCATCGTCCTCGGCAATTAATATTTTTAGTTTCCCTAAGCTATTTTTTGTTTCAGTGTCTTTAACAGGCTTCAGATCTGTAATTTTATCTTTCGGGAAAGGGGCATACGGAATAGAAAAAAGGAATTTTGACCCTTTTCCTTCTTCACTTTCCAGCCAGATCCGCCCTCCTAATAATTCGGCATACGCTTTAGCAATTGATAAACCCAGGCCGGCACCCTGAAACGCATGTATATCGGTAATATCGGCCTGTATAAAGCGTTCAAATACTGCTACCTGCCTGTTGACCGGAATTCCAATGCCTGTGTCCTTTACGTAAAATTCAAGCGTTTCACCCTTTTTATCACACCCGATTTCTATCACACCATCAATGGTAAATTTTATGGCATTTTTAACGAGGTTTGTCAGTATAGCAATAATTTTCTCCCGGTCGGTAGTGACGATGGCTTGAGCTCCGGATAAGTTTGCTTTAAGTAGCAACTGCAATTTCTTTTTTTCGGTCTCAGGTTTGAAAAAAGTATAAACATACTCTATTTGGTCGTTTATATTCGTTGATGTCCGGTTCACTTCCATCAGGCCCGATTCTATTTTCGAAATATCGACAATGTTATTGATGATATTCAACATTCGGGTACCGCTTTTCTCTATTATTTCAATGAATTCATGTTGCTCTTCGCCGGTGAGGTGAGGTTCTTTCAGTAAAGCTGCAAAACCAAGAATGCCGTTCATAGGAGTTCTTATTTCGTGCGACATATTGGCGAGAAATGCCGATTTCAGTTGGTTGCTCTCTTCCGCTTTTTCTTTGGCGATAATTAGTTCTGCTGTTCTTTCAATTACTTGTTGTTCCAATGTTTCGTGAGAACGACGCAGTTCTTCTTCTTTTTGCTTTAAATCAGATATGTCGGTGACCATAACACAAACATCGCCCAACAGTTCGGGAGGTAAGGAGCTAAATGAAAGATGTAAATGTACTGGCGGGGTATTTTCGTCCTTTATATAGGTTAACTCAACACTGGTTTTTCCTTTAAGACCAGCTTGCAGTAAATCGTTGCATTTTTGAATGTCGTTTTCCGGGAAAATCTGATTAAACCAGGAACCCACAATTTGTTCTGGCGCAACAGACAAAAGCTCGGCAAACCGGCGGTTGCAATACAGCACAACCCCATCGGCCGAAAGCACCACAGCTCCTTCATTCATTTCTTCGATGATGACACGATATGGAGTTTCGGCAGAAGAAATTGAAAATATTTTTTCTCCACCTAAACCGGAAACAATTATTGCATCAACTTCGCCATTTCGAATTGCTTCAAGTGTTTCTTTAGCTTCGGCCAGGCTTGCCCGCAATTCTTCGTTTTCGAGTAAAAGCTGTTTTTCTGTTTTCGGAGCTAATTTCGCTGACATATACTGCTTTTGAACAGATGATTTTTTTTATCTTTTACTTTTCGCAAATCGAGCCCAACAAGCACGCGGTCAACAACCGACAAATCGCCAATAATTCGGTGCAAAGGTAAGGGTAGTCTTTTGATAAGGGTTGGTGCAGCAATAATCTGTTCTCCTTTGGCTAAGGTTGGGTTTAAGTAAAGATCTATCACTTCCAGCTCGTAACGGCCTTTAAGGTATTCCTCGCAAATTTTTTTAATATTGGCAATTGCACTTACCGAATAAGACGTTGTACCGGCTACGTATAATCGTAACTGGTAAAAGGTATTTTCTGTTTTTTCGATTGCCTGTTCAAATGCCAGAGCTTCATCAGACAATACGTTTTTTTGCTTTTTCATCAGAAGATAATTTGTTTTTTAATTACCTGATAGCCTGTCCCGATTTATCGGGAGAACACTTGAGTCATCTTCATTCGTGTTTGCGAAGCGCAGATTCATAGGTGTTTCATAAAATTCGTTTTTAATGATTATGAAGAAAGCCCTTTAAGGTCTAATCCAACCAGTACCCTGTCGATGTTTGACAAATCGCCGATTATTTTCCTCACCGGCACGGGTAGTTTCCTCACTAATGTAGGTACAGCAAGAATTTGGTCTTCGCGGCACAGTTGTGGGTTCTTTATAAGGTCAATTACTTCAATCCGGTATTTGCCTTTTAATTGCTCTTCGCAAATTGCCTTGAGATTTTTGAAAGCTGTGATTGATTTAGGCGTTTGTCCGGCAACATACAACCGCAATATCCATGCATCCTTCGCTTTTTTATCAGGCTTTTGTTTTGGAAGACTTGTTTCCGAAATATCTTTTTTTGGCGTCATGTCTATTTCGTTTTAGCGTCGGTGGTCCCTTTCGGTTTATTTGTGTTGCTTGTTTTTATGACAATATCTCCCTTCCGGTTTTTTGACATATCGACCCTGTCCTGCAAAAGGAGATTTTCGCGAAGCATATTTAGTTCTATATCTTTTAACGTTTCAATTTCTTCTGCTTCAAATTCGGCCTTCAGAAAATCAATCTGGGCATTAATTGCCTTGCGCTTCCGATCTAAGGCAAGTTTCTTATTTTCAATCTCCTGGTTACGCAATAATTGTTCGGCTTTTTCTTTTGCTTCTTTTGTAATTCGCGATGAGCCGGTAAGTACACCCTCAGGTCCAACATACACATCGAGCAGTTCCACGCCATGATCGGTCAGTTTAAATTCCCGGATTTGGTTCGAGTGTGCCATTCCGCGTGATTTAAGTATATACATTCCGCGGTTACGCTCTCCGCCTAATTCAATATCGCGCAAGAGTAACCATGTGTCGATCAATGAAGAAATATCGATTCCGGTATAATCGTTTGCTCCTGTGGTCAAATGTGTCATGAATACAGAGATATGATTGATTTTTAAAAAGTCAACCATACGCATGATCATCGCCTTGGCTTCAAATTGGTTAGTGCCTATGATAAAACTGCTCAGCGGGTCTATAACCACAACCTTTGGTTTAAAATCATTCACAGCTTTGTGCATGGCAGTCAGGTAGGATTCTAAACCGTAAAAAGTAGGGCGTTTGGCATGAAACACCAACAATCCCTTTTTTTCCCATTGTTCCAGATCGATGCCGATAGAACGCATGTTGCGCATAATCTGCCGGGGCGATTCTTCCAAGGCAAAATAGAGTACTTTTTCTCCACGAGCGCAGGCTGCATCGGAAAAACATGCGGATAAACTGCTTTTCCCCACTCCGGCTGTACCGGAGACAAGAACAATGCTTCCGCGGTAATATCCTTTATTGCCCAGCATCGTATCAAGGCGTGGGATCCCGCTGGATATGCGTTCGGACGATACTGTGCGCTCCTGACCAATGGACGTGATGGGCAAAACAGAAAACCCGGTTTCTTCGATGATGAAAGGATACTCGTTTGTGCCATGGGTTGAACCGCGATATTTTACAATCCGCAACCTTCGGGTAGAGGATTGTTCCGTAACCCGGTGGTCAAGCACAATGACGCAATCACTAACGTATTCTTCCAATCCCTGACGCGTGAGTGTGCCCTCACCCCGCTCGCCGGTAACTATGGCTGTCACCCCCTTTTCTTTCAGCCAGTGAAATAACCGGCGGAGCTCAGAACGCAATATAAGCGGATTTGGTAAACCTGAAAAGAGCGTTTCGATCGTATCTAATACTACCCGCTTAGCGCCTATGCTATCAATGGCATGATTGAGCCGGATAAATAAACCTTCCAAATCATATTCGCCCGTTTCTTCAATTTCTTTGCGCTCGACATGCACATGGTCAAGAATAATTTTTTTGTCTGCAACTAATTTGTCTAAATCATAACCGAGAGAAACTACGTTTATGGCAAGGTCTTTTTCCGTTTCCTCGAATGCCAGAAAAACTCCGGGCTCGTTGTATAATATTGCTCCATGAACCAGAAACTCCATTGCAAAGAGAGTTTTTCCGCATCCTGCGCTGCCGCAAACCAGCGTAGGCCTCCCTTTTGGTATTCCGCCTCCGGTTATTTCGTCTAAGCCCTGAATCCCTGTAAGAGTCTTGGGAAGTGTTTGGATTGGTGATGGAATTTTCTTTTTTTCCATGAGATATGCCCTCCTTTCTTGGTTTTTCTTGCAAATATAAATCAAATTAGTTCAAAATTAATCTTAGTACCAGACAAAAAAATACGTATTTATTTGATATACAGTAATATATGTTAAATACTCAATAATAACAACTATCTTTTATAGCGAATAAAGGACTGATATTCTGTGCTTTATCAGAAATAAACCACACATGATTCAATGACCCATCAACACCAGGATTGAGCGTAAAAATTGCATTATCTTTATAATATTATCGCAAATATTCGGGGATTAAAAGACTTTGTTTATCAGGAAGATTAATCGTCTTGGACCAAAAGGTGCAAAGCACCGAAATATTTATTTAATATTTCTGTAATTATCAGAGATCATATTCAAATGAAGATGAAAGTCAAAAATGCGACAACAAATCTTTCCTGTTACTTAAATAAAAAAATTGCTAAATTTATACTTGCAATAAAGGCCCTGTCCGGAATCTTCAAACGTTGAAACACCAAATGCGATGAATCAATTCTTGAATATTATCTCCATACTATTGCTGGCAACTTTAACCGGATGCAGTAATCCGTTCGAAAAATCTGAAGAACCCGGGCCATCGGTAAATATGAAGACCACCCGATTAAAAGCACAAGAAGCATTTGACTTTTGCAAGAACCAGAACTTCAATACAGATTTTTGTATTTTGGTCGATATGAGCTTACACTCCGGTGTAAAAAGGTTTTTTGTTTGGGATTTTAAAAGAGATACTATTTCGTTCAGTTTTTTAGTCAGCCACGGGTGCTGCAACAATACCTGGAATGATGATTTGTCAAAAGAAAATCCTGGATTTAGCAATATTGAAGGAAGCCATTGTTCTTCCTCCGGAAAATATAAAATCGGAGAAAGAGATTACAGCGACTGGGGAGTTCATATAAAATATGTTTTATACGGTCTGGATGATTCTAACAGCAATGCACTTTCACGGGTAATTGTATTTCACTCGTGGGAAGTTGTTGCTGACAAAGAAATTTATCCGGACGGTACACCCGAAGGCTGGGGCTGTCCTGCCATATCAAATAATAGTTTCAAAATAGTCGATCCTTTATTAAAGGGTTCAATACCACCTGTTCTGATGTGGATTTACATTTAGCAAGAACTAACAGAACCAGTTGACTGCGGGATTGTTGTTCTTAATTACGATAATTCAAAGAACTTAAGTAAATTTACCATCCAAGGTACCTACCACAGGCAGCAAGCCTTTAAATGTGGTTTTGAATAACGTTTGTTTAGAAATTGAACTTATTTTTTAATCCGATAAAATGAAAAAAACTCTGTTTATTATCAGCTTGATTTTCAGTATTAATAACTATTTGATTGCTCAGAAATACGAATCTGTAACAGTAAAGGCAGGTAAAAGCATCAAAGATTACTTCACTCCCGCTGAACGATATCTTTATCCAAATTTCACACAAGGGAAAGGTTATTTCAAAAACGGGAGAGTTATTCCATGCAAATTTAATTTTAATCTACTGACCGATGAAATAGAGTTTATTCAATCAAATGACACGCTGCTAATTTCTAAAAAAGAGGAAATCAATTCAATTGTCGTTGCGAAGGACACATTTTACTATCATGATGCTTATCTGCAAATGATACGAAGCGGTCTGCTTAGCGTCTATTTAAAACGGAGTATTGTAGTTAAGAATGTTCTTAAGCAAGGTGCTATGGGCACAATAAACAGAAGTGCAGCCTCCGATTCATATAACTTTGTGATTACGGGTCAACGCTCAGTTGATTTGAAACAAACTGAAGACCTTGTACTTCAGAGAAAAGATGAGTATTACTATTCAACTTCCGGAGACGATTTCTTTCAATTCAACAGAAAAAATATCATTAAAATCAGGCAGGGAAAAGAAGATCGCATCAAAAACTACCTGAAGTCAAACAAGGTCGATTTTGAAGCCAAAGAAGATATTCTGCGCCTGGCGGACTTTGTGAGCAGCCTTTTATCCGAAAATTCAAAAAAAAGATAATTCCTTCTTGTCGCAATATAAAGGGTATTAGACAAAAACAAATCAGTTATTTTTTCACTATTTTAATAATTGACAGGATGAATTCAGAAGAACTAAAAAAATTACAAGCTCCTATAAAAGAAAAATATCGTATCCAACCTGATTCCGCAATAATTACCTTAAGGGCTCAAGGGAAAATTGGCGAAGGTATTTCCTGCAAAGTTGAAACCGGAGGAGCATTGGTAGAGGCTGGCCTTCATCCGGCGACAGGAGGTGACGGCATGCTGGCATGTTCGGGCGATTTACTTCTTGAGGCTCTGGTTGCCTGCGCCGGTGTCACTCTTCGGGCAGTCTCAACTGCGATTGGAGTTGAAATTAAAGATGGAGTCGTTAAGGCAGAAGGCGATATAGATTTTCGTGGCACTTTAGGCATTTCGAAGGAAATACCAGTAGGTTTTACATCAATTCGTCTTTCATTTATACTTAAATGCGACGCAACAGAAGAACAAATACAGAGTATCGCAAAACTAACGGAAAGATATTGTGTGGTATACCAAACATTGATGAAAGGAGTACCGATTGATGCCGTTTTTACAAAATATTAAGCACAAAACCGGGCAGCAAAAGTTCATCTCATTTTCATTCAGACAACCGGCAAATTGTTATTTTTGCAACTATGGATGAACAATCGCATAAACAACCCCGTCGCATACGATATAAAGGCACGCACCCTAAATCCTTTGGCGAAAAATACAAAGAACTGCAACCCGAACAATATGCTGAGGATATCGCCAAAGTAATCCTGCAGGGGCGCACACCCGCCGGGATGCATCGTTCAATTTGCATTCGCGAAATAATGGAGTTCCTTCAGATTGTACCAGGTCAGATTGGTCTGGATGCTACCCTTGGATATGGCGGTCATTCATTGGAAATGCTGAAATATCTGGTTCCGGGAGGCAAACTTTATGCTACCGATGTGGATCCTCTGGAGTTACCGCGAACCAGGGATCGGCTGGCCTCGTTTGGATATGGACCCGATGTGCTTGTTATAAAGAAAATGAATTTTTCCCAAATCGATCAAATTTCTGCAGAAGCAGGTCCGCTGAATTTTGTATTGGCAGATTTGGGCGTATCATCAATGCAAATAGATAATCCGGAACGAGGGTTTTCTTTTAAAGTTGAAGGACCTTTAGACCTAAGGCTCAATCCTAAAACCGGGAAATCTGCCGCAGCCCTTTTAAAATCTTTAACACAGGATGAACTGGAAGAGCTATTGCTTGAAAATGCCGATGAACCTTATCACAAAAAGATTGCAAATGCCATTTTTTCAGAAATGACGAAAGGGATAAACATAACAACGACTACACAATTAAAGGCAATAATTGCAGAAGCACTTGAATTTCTGGCACCAATTGATCGTAAGGAAGAGATCAGAAAATCATGTCAACGATGTTTTCAGGCATTGCGAATTGAAGTGAATGATGAGTTTGGAGCATTGGAAAAATTTCTTGAAAAACTTCCTGACGCACTTGCTGCGGGAGGCAGGGTGGCAATACTTTCATTTCATTCGGGAGAAGACCGGCGCGTTAAAAAGTCCTTTCAAAGACTATACCGCGAAGGTATTTACAGTGAAGTAGCGCCCGATCCGGTCAGACCTTCGGCAGAAGAGTGCAATACAAACCCTCGCGCCCGTTCCGCAAAGCTACGCTGGGCAATAAAAGCGTGAATTAGCAAAACTTATGAGGATATTAACCGTGTATTATCCATAGCCAAAACTGCAACTCGTAAATAACTCATTTACAAATCCGAAACATACTTATCTTTGTGGCTTAAGAAAGAAGAAATAATTAATGGATAATAGGACAGAACAAAAAGTTAAATTAACTGATTTAGAAATAAATAGCTGCATAGCTGTTTTAGAGTATTTACTTCAAAACGGCGATCAATTGATTCAGTTGTCAGAGGAGCAGATTCTTAAACTGATGAAAGCGGCGGGACAAATTACCAGACCTGACAAGGCAGAAATATATAAGCGGAACAAAAGTGTTAAAGTTGCAAGGAAACAAGCAGAAATTACACATAATCGCAACGCGCGTGCTGCAACGAGTATCCGAAGTGCCAGGATATCAAGTGTGTTTGAAGCACCAATTCAAATTGCCTTGCCAAATCCTTCGTTAGGAACTGAAAAAGGCTTTCTTATTTCCGAACAAAATTGTTATGTCTGCAAAAAGTTATACACAGGAATTCACCATTTCTATGATTCGATGTGTAAAGAGTGTGGCGATTTGAATTATACCAAACGGTTTCAGACGTGCGACATGACAGGTCAGGTTGCACTCATCACCGGATCCAGACTTAAAATTGGATATCATGCCACATTGATGATGTTACGCTCGGGTGCAACTGTTATCGCAACTACCCGTTTCCCTGCCGATTCTGCAATTCGGTTTGCGAAAGAAAAAGATTATTTGGAGTGGAGTCACCGTCTACATATTTACGGGCTGGATTTAAGGCATATTCCTAGTGTAGAGCTATTTGCCTCGTATGTTGAGCAAAAATATGAAAGGCTTGATATTCTCATTAATAATGCAGCGCAAACCGTACGAAGGCCTTCCGGTTTTTATTCCCATTTAATGGCAAATGAGCTGCTTCCGTTTCATCAGCAAACTAAAGATGTTCAGGTGCTGCTCTCACATCATCAGCAATGCCTTAAAGAGATTGAAAGTTTTAATGACCAGCAGTCCGAATCACAAAAAGTTTTGCCGGTAACCTGGAACGGTCAAGCACCGGGTATAGGAATCAGGGCTTCAGCCCAATTATCACAAGTGCCCTATAAATTTGATAATTCCATCGAAGCGCGGGAGGTTTTTCCGGAAGGGGAATTAGATGCAGATCTTCAGCAGGTAGATTTGAGAAAAACCAACAGCTGGCGATTAAAGCTCGGACAAATAGAAACGCTGGAGATGGTAGAAGTCCAGCTGGTAAATTCGATTGCACCATTCGTCCTTTGTAACTGCCTTACCGCTATGATGAGAAAAGATTATACCGGCAAGAAACATGTTGTAAATGTTTCAGCCATGGAAGGAAAGTTTCATAGTTTTACCAAAGCAGACAGGCATCCGCATACAAACATGGCAAAAGCATCCCTGAATATGCTGACGCATACTTCAGCCAGCGATCTTGCAAAAGACGGCATTTTTATGAATGCGGTAGACACAGGTTGGGTTACAGATGAGGATCCGGCTGAATTGGCAAAGCACAAACAACAAGTTCATGATTTTCAACCGCCATTGGATATTGTTGATGGAGCAGCCCGCGTTTGTGATCCATTTATCGATGGAGCAAATACCGGCAAACATTGGAGCGGAAAATTTCTGAAGGACTATTTTCCAATAAGCTGGTAATGAATGCTTTTCCTTACAGACCTGTGAACAGGCAAAAAGTAATTGCCAATTACAAACATTCAATTTATTTAGATCCTATTCAAATAAAAATGAAAGTCAAAATTGCGGCAATAAATCTTTCCGATTACTTAAGCAATCTGCTTTCAAGGCAATTAATGTGATATATTTACAGTTCATCAGATATTTGCCATTCAAAACCAAGAACAGCATATGCAAAACAAACCCATAATCAGTGTAGAACCCCTGGGGTTTATGTGGCCGGTAACAAATCCATTTCTTTTTTGTGCTCATCACCTTGACTACTATCCAAAAGGAAATGAAGAAATGGGACCAGCAGCGTCACTTAAAGGACGCGAAATCGGACATGATTTTACCCTTAAAGATGGTTGGCGTATGTATCACGGGAATTCAATTCCAGGATTTCCGGTACACCCCCACCGCGGCTTCGAAACGATTACCATCGTAATTACCGGACTGGTAGATCATTCCGACTCTCATGGTCAGGCTGGCAGATATGGCAGTGGCGATGTGCAATGGATGACTGCCGGTGCAGGACTTCAGCACAGCGAAATGTTCCCATTGTTGAACCAGGAAGCTGAAAATCCGGCAGAATTATTTCAGGTTTGGCTGAACCTTCCAAAAGCGAAAAAATTCGCGGAACCTTATTTTAAAATGCTTTGGGCCGAAAATATCCCTGTCCATAAAATAACAGACGAAAAAGGTAATTCTATCGAAATAAATGTAATTGCGGGAGGCATCAACGGAACTACAGCTCTCCTTCCAGCCCCGGACTCATGGGCTGCTGATCCCGAAAATGAGGTGGCAGTTTGGACGATTAAAATGGATGCCAATACGAAATGGATTTTGCCTGCAACAAACAAATCCATCAATCGGACAATCTATTTCTACATCGGTTCTTCAATGAAAATTAATGACCTGTCAATCAGTGCTGATCAATCGGTTAAACTGGAATCAGACTGTGAACTGGCGATAGAAAACGGGGATGCAGAGGGTTATCTGCTTCTTCTGCAGGGAAAGCCGATTGACGAACCGGTAGTACAATATGGACCATTTGTAATGAATACACAAGAAGAAATTCAACAGGCAATATCCGACTTCCGAACCACTGAATTTGGAGGCTGGCCATGGCCACGGCGCGACCAGGTTCATCCTCGTTCAAGAGGTCGTTTTGCCAGGTATAAAGATGGTGCCGAGGAGATCCGATAAGTCAAAAGTTCTAAATAATAATCGGAAATTTCAAATACTTATTAAATTTACTTGGCAGTAGCCAAGTAAATCTTATTTTTGCTCTGCAATACTAGAATTACCAAACAAATCAATCAAATAATATGGACATGAAATCCCCGAATCGCAGAACTTTCCTTAAAGCATCGGTGGCTGCAGCAGCCGGAATGATGATTATCCCGCGGCATGTATTAGGAGGCCCGGGCTTTGTTGCTCCAAGTGATCAACTGACAAAAGCTATTATCGGGACCGGCGGCATGGGTCGCGGTCATATCCCTTATGAAGGGACTAAGGTAATAGCGATTTGCGATGTTGACCGCAAACATCTGGAATTGGCTCAGTCACTGATTCCTAATTCAGTTCAGACTTTCCACGATTACCGTGAGTTGTTGCTCCGCCCCGACATCGACATTGTACATATTGCTACTCCGCCGCATTGGCACGGATTAATGGCAATTGAAGCAGCACGCGCCGGAAAAGATATCTGGTGCGAAAAACCAATGACCCGAACTATTGGTGAAGGCATGAAGGTAGTTGAAGAGGTCAATAAACATGGCCGGATGTTTCGTTTGAATACGTGGTTCAGATTTAAGGATAATTTTTATGGTCTTGGAACAGAAGTTAAACCGCTAAAAAAAGTAATTGAAAGTGGTATCCTTGGATGGCCATTGAAAGTTACGGTAAGTGGAATTACAGGATTCGACTGGAAATTTTACTGGCGTGGAGAGACCAATCTCGCATCGCAACCGGTTCCTGAAGAACTGGATTACGATTTTTGGTTAGGTCCTGCACCTTATCGCCCGTATAATGTAGAACGCGTTCATTCCAAATTCCGTGGTTACTGGGATTACGATGGTGGTGGTCTTGGAGATATGGGACAACATTACCTCGATCCTGTTCAATACCTTTTGGGAAAAGACCACACGAGTCCAATAAAAGTCGAGGTAGATGCTCCGCAGCAACACGAAGATGCCGTTGGAACATGGCGCAGAGTAGAATACACCTATGCTGACGGCTGTAAAATCATCCTTGACGGAGAAAATAAAGATAAAAATGCGGCTTATATCGAAGGGCCAAACGGTAAGATATTCAAAGGTTTTGAATCCGATATTCCGAATCTTAAACAATTCATCGAAACGCTGCCTGATCCTGAGCCACGAGTTACTACCTTCTCGGAATCGGTAAGAACACGTCAGAAATTTGCATTGAACGAAATGAACGGCCACCGTTCGTGTACCTTGGTAAACATGGGGATTCTAGCCGTAAGATTGGGAAGAACGCTTAATTTCGATCCTGACAAACAAGAGTTTATCAACGATGAAGCAGCTAACCGGTTAATCCATCAACCCATGCGGGCTCCCTGGACAACTATTTAATTTTCAATTTAAAAACATTAGTCTGATGAATAAGATATTTAATTTACTTTTTATTGCACTGGTTCTTTTGCTGATTGCTCCTACCCTGCCGGCTCAGGAAAACAGGACGCTTACCACAAAAATTGCTGATTTACTAGCACAGATGCCGGCTAATAACCTTCAGCAAAGGGATAAACTGGCAGAGGAACTCATCTCCATGGGAGATGATGGATTTCAAAAAATAGCTGAAAAGATGGTTCCAAGCGGAAAAGGTGACAACACTGCTGTCGTATTCGCCATCAATGGATTAACCCGCTATGTGAGTCAGCCTGGCAAAGAAGAAAAACGGGCATTCGCTGAAAATTGCTATATTCATGCCTTGGCTAACGCGCCGGGTGCTGAAATCAAAAGCTTTTTCATGCGCCAATTGAAATTAGCAGGTAAAGATAAAGCCGCAACTGCCGTTGCTCCATATTTAAAAGACAGTGAATTATGCGAACCGGCAACTTTTGTACTTATTTCAGTTAAGAGTGAAGCCGCTCAGAATGAACTGTTAAAAGCTTTGCCAAGCGCAGATAGTAAGGCTTTGGTTACAATTACACGCGCTCTTGGACAACTTCGGGTCAAGGCAGCCAATGGTGCTATTTTGAAAAATCTGAATTCCAAAGATCAAAATCTCAAAAAGGTATCCCTTGCAGCAGTAGCAGCTATTGGGGCAGCAGAATCCTACCAGCCTTTATTTGATGAAGCACAAAAAGCAGGATTCGTTTATGAACCATCAAATGCGACCTCGGCTTTCGTGAGTTATTCTCAACAGCTTGGCGAGAATGGTGATCTTGCTCTCTGTGCAAAAGCTTGCGACCAGATTATTGCGATTTGCAAATCACCGGCTCAATTGCATAACCAATCATCCGCACTTGCCATATACAACCGTTTTTTCGAAAAAGAAGCACAACCCAAACTGGAGAAAGCTTTTGATAACAGCGATAAAGCATTCAGATTTTCCGTATTAAATCTAGTCGAAAAAAGTCAGACAGCCTCTGTTAAACAATGGGTTGCCAAAGCTAAAAAGGCACAACCGGAAGAAAAAGCAGAGATTATTACGATGTTAGGGAAAAAAGGTGACCTCTCGGCTGCCGATTTTATTCAGAAACAATTTGAAAATAAGTCATCTGCAGTGAGTGAAGCGGCAATTTGTGCTTATGCAAAACTCAAAGAGAAAGCTGCCATCCCGGAACTTACATCACTGTTAAAAAAAGGAATTCAACCTGCAACTACTGCAAAATGTTTAATGTCTCTTGTCGACGAAAAAGATTTGGATCCCATAGCTTCAATACTTGAAAGCGCACCTGAAAGCATTAAAAATGAAATAATTGCTATTATTGGAGCTAAGGCAGGCAGACGTTATTTTGATCAGGTTTATAGTTATACAGGCAGCGCGAATCCGGCTGTCAGGAGTGCTGCTTTTTCAGCTATGAAAAATATTGGTGCACCAAAAGATATCGACAAGTTACTGAAACTGCTGTTCGCAGCAGATGACGATGTTAAAATTAAGAATATTCAAGACGCTCTTGTGAATGCTGCAGCTACCATTAAAGGAGAATCAGAACAAGTAGCACCTTTGCTGGCACAATTGGGAAAAGCACCTAAAAAGGGACGAATACTTGAAGTATTACCGCGTTTAGGTGGTAAGGAAGCATTGAAAGCCGTTACAGGATTTATTAATTCTTCAGACCAGGCAGAAAAAGAAGCTGCCTTTAATGCATTGATCACCTGGAAAGACCACACTGCCGCACCTTACCTTTATGAAATCAGTAAAACAGTTACCGGCGACAAAAAATCAAGTGCGATTAAAGGATTTGTTCGTCAGATCAAGGGTTCATCCTTGCCTGATGATCAAAAATTACTGCAGTACCGGAAAATACTTGGCAATACAACTGACAAAAAGGATAAAGTACTCATTATTGAATCGATAGGACAGGTCAAAACATTTTTGGCTCTGGTTACAACTGTCTCTTTTCTTGATGACGCCGACTTAAAGGCTGATGCAGCTCAATCAATTATGGGAATTGTACTCCCTTCCCAGGGACAAAAAGGTTTGTCGGGAATTGTAGTTCGTGATGCATTAAACAAAGCTATTGAGAATCTTTCCGGCAGCGAAAGTGACTATGATAAAGCCAGAATCCGGAAGTACCTGGATGAGATGTCCTACGAAGACGGTCTCATTCCGATGTTCAACGGAAAGGATCTAACAGGATGGCAGGCATTAGTGGGCAATCCTGTCATACGGCAAAAAATGGATCCCAAAGAACTCGCAAAAAAACAAACAGAAGCAAACCTTAAATTAGCCAACAACTGGGTAGCAAAAGATGGCTGTATCGTTTTTAACGGAGCCGGAGATAATCTTTGCTCTGTAAAACAGTATGGCGATTTTGAGATGGTTGTTGACTGGAGAATTACGAAAAAAGGAGACAGCGGTATTTATCTCAGAGGATCTCCACAGATTCAGATATGGGATACATCGCGTGTTGAAGTAGGTGCACAAGTAGGTTCAGGTGGCTTATACAACAATCAGAAAAATCAAAAAAACCCTCTGAAAGTGGCTGATAATCCTGTAGGGGAATGGAATACTTTCCGTGTGAAAATGATTGGTGAATTCGTCACAGTCTATTTAAACGGTGTCCTGGTTGTTGATAATGTGAAACTTGAAAATTACTGGGACCGCAGCATTCCTATATTCCCAAAGGAATCGATTGAATTACAAGCACATGGCACCGATCTTGCGTTTCGTAACATCTATGTTCAGGAATTGAATAACAACGCCTACACTGTTCCTGCGGACGAGGCTAAAGAGGGTTTTAAACCTTTATTCAACGGCCTTAACTTTGAAGGCTGGACGGGTAACCTGATCGATTATCATGCTGAAAACGGAGAGATTGTTCTCCATCTCGATAACGGACCGTCTCATGGCAATATCTTTACTGCAGATGAGTACAGCGATTTTATCTATCGTTTTGAATTCCAGCTAACGCCTGCCGCAAACAACGGTCTGGGCATTCGTGCCCCACTCGAAGGAGATGCAGCATACCAAGGCATGGAGCTACAGATTCTGGACAATGAAGATCCTGTTTATGCACAATTGGCACCATATCAGTACCACGGCTCAGTTTATGGTATCATTCCCGCCAAACGGGGTTATCTTAAACCTTTGGGACAGTGGAACTATCAGGAAGTAATTGCCAAAGGTTCTCATATCAAAGTAACCTTGAACGGAACTGTAATTCTTGACGGTGACCTGAAAGAAGCTCTTAAAAATGGCAACGGTCCTTTAGACCATAAAGAACATCCTGGTGTATTGCGCCAGAAAGGTCATATCGGATTTCTTGGCCATGGCTCTGTTGTAAAGTTCAGAAATATCAGATTAAAAGATATCAGTAAAAAATAGTTTTGTATATTTGTGATGCCTTGTCTGACAACAAATTAACAATAAGGCACTTATCATCTAAGCCACTATTTTCAGTTCACGCTACTGAAAGAGTGGCTTAGTTTGATTGAATAAATAATGATTTTAAACTCACAATAAATTAGAAAGATGAGTAATAGCAACATTTCCGGGCAGGATCAGGGCAGAATGCTCTCTATCGACTTTTTCAGAGGATTTACCATGTTTATGCTGATCGGTGAGTTTTCAGGCTTTTTCGGCTCACTGACTCAGCCTTCGATGGAAGGCACATTCATTGGTGCAATCGGAAATCAACTGGATCACGCCGAATGGATTGGACTTCATTTTTGGGATCTGATTCAGCCGTTTTTTATGTTTATTGTAGGGGTTGCAATGCCATTTTCGATGACCAAAAGATGGAATCGGGGAGATAGCTGGAGCACTACGCTTCGTCATGCAGCGATACGTTCATTTTTACTGCTATTTCTGGGATGGGCACTTTATTGTATTGGTCCGGGAAAGATCACTTTTCGTTTCACAAATGTTCTGGCGCAACTTTCAGTAACGTATTTTATTGCCTTTCTGATCATGCGAAAAGCTGTTAAATGGCAGTTGCTGGTTTCCTTTCTGGTAATACTTATTTCTGATTTGCTTTACAGGTTTTGGAATATCGAAGGTTTTAATCAACCGTTTACTCCTGATCATAATTTTGGATCCTGGTTCGATTTAGCGCTGACCGGCATGCCCGGAGGTGGTCATTGGGTTGCATTCAATGCCCTTTCAACAACAGCTCACACGATCTGGGGAGTTATTGCGGGGATGATCCTGATGAACGACTGGACACCACGTAAAAAAATCCAGACAATGGTAATTTCAGGAGTGATTGGATTGGCAATTGGCTATTCATTAAGTCTTTTTATCCCGATTATCAAACATATTTGTACCAGTTCTTTTGTTATTGTCAGCGGTGGGTGGTCAATTATTGCTCTGGCACTCTCCTACTGGCTTATTGATGTGCTTAACTTTAAAAAATTCACCTTGTTCTTTGCAATTGTTGGGATGAACCCTTTGTTTATCTATCTTTTTGCCCACACAAACGGGACAAATTGGCTCCGGTCAATCGCCAAGCCTTTTATTGGATTACTTTTCGGAGGATTTGGCGAATCAACCGTTCAAACGATGCTGTCGCTAACCGTATGGGCTGGATTATGGGGAATCTGTTACTTCCTGTATAAGCGTAAAGTATTCATTAAGTTGTAGCAAATAAGTTATAAGGTGAAACAAAAGATTAAGAAAATTGGCATAAACTTTTTAAAATTATGCTTTTCCGTTACTGCAATTTGGTGGGTAATGTCCAAAATATCGTTTAAAGAAGTTTTGAGCGTCTTTTCAGCAGCCAATGGTTATTACCTTTTATCTGCATTTTTATTTCTAATACTTTCGTTTATCTTCTCTGCTTTCCGGCAGAATCTCTCTTTTCGGAATACAGGGGCAAATCTATCGCAAAGATTGAATATCAAGCTATTCTGGCTTGGAATGTTCTATAATTTGTTTTTGCCCGGAGGAATTGGCGGAGATGGCTATAAAGTCTATCTGGTAAACAAATACCGAAAAAACGGACTCAGGAAAAATATCGGAACGATGCTCGTCAACCGCATTTCGGGACTTGTCGCCGTTGGAATGATTACTGTTGTGCTTTATTATCTTTCAGGCCTGCATCTCCAGTATGGGAACGCGGCATGGATTGGCATACCGCTGGTTTATGTTCTTTATTATTTTGTACTTAAATATTTTTTCAAAAGTTTTTTGAAAATTCATGCAGGATTATTCTGGTGGTCATTAGGGTTGCAGATGATGCAATTTATTTCAGCTCTACTGATCCTCTGCGCCTTTCATCAAAGCGCCGATCTGTTCGACTACCTTTTTCTCTTTTTTGTTTCATCTATTGCAACTGCACTCCCGATTACCATCGGTGGAATTGGGGCACGTGAAATGGTTTTTCTCATTGGTGCCAAAACGCTGGAACTCAATAATGAATTGTGCATTGCACTGAGCATCATGTTTTTTCTAATTTCCGCGATCATTTCTCTGGGTGGCTTGTACTGGGTATTCTTCCCTCCTTTCAGGCGCGAACAAGTACCTGATCAATCTCCAACGGATGATAATCAACTTTAACGATGTTAAAGTATTTTATTATCATTCTCTATGTCTTTTCGATGATACTCATAGGGATTTTTTCTTCCGGAAAAATCAGGACAGAGGGTGATTATTATGTTGCCGGTAAACGCGGAAACATATGGCAGATTACAGGGTCGCTTCTGGCAACGATTTTAGGGAGTTCTGCAATACTGGGTACAGCCGATCTTGCACTTACCCAAGGCTGGGCTGCTTCGTGGCTCCTCTTAAGCGCTGCAGCAGGACTTTTACTGCTTGTCCCTGTTTCAAAGCTGGTACGGCGTCAGGGAAAATATACGCTTCCACAGATGATAGGCGATTTCTATGGGAAGGAAGCTAAAATGATCTCATCTTTTATCATCTCATTTGCCTGGATCGGAATTATCGCCGCCCAAATTATCGGAGCAGCCAAAATTATGACAGGCTTTACAGGACTAGACTATTCATTAGCTGTTTGGGGCTCCGGGGCGGTTTTTATTTTTTATACTGTGATTGGCGGACAAATCTCAGTATTAAAAACAGATCTTTATCAATCATTCATCATCATCGGAGGAATCCTGGTAACAGCACTCTTTATCTTATTTTCCGAACCTGTCTCCCCGATGAAGATGACCGTGCTTAATTTTCCATTTAATGAAGGATTTCACGCTTTCGATCTGATTATCCTATTATTGACCTATTCCACCACTTTCGTTGTAGGTCCGGATATTTATTCGCGAATATTTTGTGCTGAGAATGAACAGATTGCTCAAAAAAGTGTCCTGTTAAGTGCAATTATTTTAATTCCATTCTCATTGTGCATAACCTTTCTTGGCGTTTTTGCAGCCTACAAATTTCCTGAAATTCATCAGCAAAAAGGTTCGGCACTAATTCCGGTAATGCTTAATACTTTGCCCGAATGGGGCGTTGGATTGCTGATTGCAGCGTTACTTTCGGCCGTAATGTCTTCCGGCTCAACTGCCTTACTCACTTCAGCAACAATTATCAGCGATCCGGTTTCAAAAGGGTTCAGCCAGAAGCATTCGTTACGAAACACAAAAGTAATCATGCTGATTATAGGACTTTTAAGTATTTTTCTTTCCCTGACAGTACATTCGATCATTCAATCGCTGCTTATTGCCCTGACGATTTTCTCAGGCGCATTTATTGTACCCACACTAGCAGGACTTTTGGGCTACAGGGCAAGTAGAATCAGAAGCAGCTTAGCTATGATTACCGGAGGTGTAATTGCATTAGCAGGGAAAATTATCACTTTATATGGTCAAAACAAAACCGGCAATCTGATCATTATCACAGGATTTGTATTAAATGCCTTGATCCTTTTTCTTCGTAACAGGAAGTATAACGCAACCGAACGAAAAAAAATTTAATTTTCGTATTTTTGATGTCCGGAATACATAAATCAACAAAAAGATGAATTTTCGCAAAACGCTGATAACCATAGGAATAATTTCGCTGCTGTTTGCCTGTAAGGAACCTGTACCCAGGCCAGTAGTACGAATTATTCCATTGCCCGCTGAAGTTATTGATCAGGATGGTATTTTTACTTTAACTACTGCAACAAAGATCGAAATTGGAGCCGAAAACGAGCAATTGAGATCAATTGCGGGGTTCTTGAATAGTCACACCGAAAAATACTACGGAATAACGAATCCGATCATCGCATCAGATGCTCCCGGAAAAGGATCAATATTTCTTAAACTTAATGAAAATCTCAAAATTGGAAAGGAAGATTATCATTTGTCGGTTGGACAGAACGGGGTTGTGGTTGAAGCAGCTTCCCCGGGCGGTATTTTCTATGGAATCCAGACTTTAATTCAGTTGATGCCTTCAACACCCAAACAACTTGCAGAGATTATCTTGCCGGCTGTTGAGATAAAAGATACACCCCGTTTTTCGTGGAGAGGACTTCAGCTGGATGTGAGCCGGCACTTTATGCCAAAAGAATTCATCCTTAAGTACCTCGATTATATGGCAATGCATAAATTCAATGCATTTCTCTGGCATTTAAGTGACGACCAGGGGTGGCGGATTGAAATAAAAAAATATCCCAAGCTGACTGAAATTGGAGCTTTACGCAAGAAGACAATAATAGGGCATGTCAACAATCCTGCCGGAATGGACACCATTTCTCAGGGTGGATTTTATTCTCAGAATGATGTTCGCGAGATTGTTGCATATGCCTCAAAACGATTCATAACCATAGTTCCAGGGATCGAAATGCCAGGGCATGCTCTCGCGGCATTAGCCTCTTACCCTGAGTTAGGTTGTACTGGAGTACCCTACGAGGTAGCCACCAGATGGGGTATTTTCAGCGACGTTTATTGCCCTGGTAAAGAAGGGACATTTTTATTCATGAGAAATGTACTGACTGAAATGGCTGCACTTTTCCCGGGTAAAAATTTCCAAATAGGCGGAGCTGAATTTCCTGAATTGCAATGGGAAAAATGTTCAATGTGCCAGTTAAGGATGAAAACAGACAGTTTAAATTCGACTACTGACCTGTATAACTATTTTGTGAACAGAATCAGCAGTACACTTGATTCGCTTGGCAAAGACCGGATGGGATGGGATGAAATATTAAAAGACTCGCTGATTACAAAAGGGATTGTAGTGTCATGGCATGGCGATGCGAGCGCTATTTCTGATGTGAAAAGAAAAATCCGGACGATAATATCACCGGCAAAATATTACAATTTCGACCAGTATCAGGCGGATCCGAAGGGCGAACCTTTAGCCGTAGGGGGACTTTTAACTCTTGAGCAGGTATATAATTATGAGCCTGTTCCTAAAGATCTTTCCCGCCAGGAAGCTAAATATATTATTGGAGTGCAGGCAAACATTTGGACGCCATATATGAAAACACCTGAATTCGTGGAGTATATGACTTTCCCTCGTGCTGCAGCCTTGGCCGAGGTGGCCTGGTCTCCTAAAGCAAGCCGCAACTATACCTGGTTTAGAAAAAGATTGACAGAACAGGTAAAACGATATGAAGCTGAAGGCGTCAGGTACTGTAAAAGTGAATTCAAAACGGTTACAAATTAAAACGGCAGGTCTTTGAGACCCGCCTTTTTAATTATTGACTACTTAGTTGAGCTGACTACTTCGCAGAAACAACGAGAACTTTAGATAGACTCCAAAAAGCTTTCGCATCCAGAATCACTAATTTGTCTGCTGAATTATTGCCGTCAATTCTATAAGAGCTTTTAGGATGAGAAGTTATGATGTTAACTTTCTTTTTCATGATCGTAATCTCATTTACTTTTGTGATATCCACTTTGGTGAAATCACTCATATTCAGATCAGCCATAATATTTTTTGTGCGGCCAATTCCGATAAAGCCACCTTCACCCGTAATAATTTTCTTGTCTTTCAGTTCACGGTTGGTTCCAATCACATAATAGGCAGTGTTTAAGGCTTCTGTCTTGGCATCAATATCTGCCTGTTTCTTTTGGTTATCAGCGCTTAATTTATCCACATTTGTATTCAGATCTGAAACTTTAACATTGAGATCTTTAACCTGAATATTCAACTTACCCAATTCATCAGTTAACTGGGCAATTTGTGCATCCTTCTCTTCAATCGATTTATTGAGATTATCGATCATTTTTTGAAGTTGAGCAGCGTGCTTGTTTGATTTATTAAGCTTAGCCGTAAGTTCAGCAACAAGTTTTCTGTTTTTTTGAAGCAAATTATAAATATAGCTGATATCACTTTTAATTTGCTCCTTACGTGAACCTTTTACCTCGCCTGCTTTCGCACTCTTATCAATGACGCGCTCAATTTGTTTGATTGAATCCAAATTAGCCTCAACCTCGTTGAAAGTAGTTACAAACTCAGAAATATTGGAGTCTTTATCAGTTCCAACAGCTCTAAGGCTATCATTTTGTGCCTGTAAGCGGGCAATTTCAGCTTTTCTTTGATTACAACCGGTAGCAAAAAGGAGTACCGGAATTAATAAAACATAAATAAACTTTTTCATGATACTAAGAATTAGAATTTAAATTAAAACTAAAGTTAAGGTAAAAATTAAAACTTTTTGAGAATTTAGCAATTATTAACTATACATTTTATCCCGGCGCTCCTTAAGTTCATCATTGGAAATATAGTCGTCATATTCGGTAATTTTATCAATAATACCCTTTGGAGTCAATTCAATCACCCTGTTTGCGATCGTCTGAATAAACTCGTGATCATGTGAAGACATCAAAACATTCCCTTTAAAATTTGTTAATGTGTTATTAAATGCCTGTATAGATTCAAGGTCTAAATGATTAGTCGGGGTATCAAGCACCATTACATTGGCATTTCGAAGCATCATTCGCGAAATCATGCAACGCATTTTTTCTCCGCCCGAAAGGACAGAGATTTTCTTATAGATTTCATCTCCTGAAAAGAGCATTTTACCAAGGTAGCCACGTATATATGCTTCACTGGTATCGCTCGAAAATTGCCCCAGCCACTCGACAAGGTTGTAATCTGAATTAAAAAAATCAGAGTTATCCATAGGCAGATATGCGTTTGTGATAGTCTGACCCCAAAAATATGACCCTGAATCCGGCTTATCATGACCAGTGATAATTTCAAAAAGCGCTGTCATCGCACGTGGGTCACGTGAAAGAAAGACTACCTTATCGTCCTTTTCAACGTTAAAATCAAGATCTTTGAATAGGATTTCGCCATTAATACTTTTACTCAACCCTTTCACTTCAAGAATTCTGTTTCCCGGATCACGGTCGGGGGTAAAAATAATTCCCGGATATTTTCGTGTCGAAGGCTGAATATCTTCAATATTCAACTTTTCAATCATTTTTTTCCGACTGGTAGTCTGCTTTGATTTCGCCACATTGGCACTAAAGCGGGCAATAAATTCCAGCAACTCCTTCTTTTTCTCTTCTGCCTTCTTATTCTGAGCCTGCTGCTGACGCAAAGCAAGCTGGCTGGAATGATACCAGAAGCTATAATTTCCCGCAAAAAGCTGCACTTTGCCAAAATCAATATCGACTGTATGAGTACTGACAGCATCTAAAAAGTGACGGTCGTGGGAGACAACCAAAACTGTATTTTCGTAGTTCCCCAGGTAATTTTCAAGCCACATCACCGTTTCAAGATCGAGGTCATTGGTTGGCTCATCGAGCAACAGGTTATCCGGCTTTCCGAACAAAGCCTGTGCGAGCAATACTCGTACTTTCTCCTTGCCACCTAACTCCTGCATCAAGCGATGATGGAATGGCTCTTTGATTCCCAAACCGCTTAGCAGCATTGCAGCATCACTTTCGGCATTCCACCCGTCCATCTCAGCAAATCTTTCTTCCAGTTCAGCGGCTCTCATCCCGTCGCTATCTGAAAAATCAGCTTTTGAGTACAAAGTATCCTTCTCAAGCATGATTTTCCACAATTCATCGTGTCCCATCAATACAGTATTCAGTACTGAATGCTCCTCATAATCATAGTGATTTTGTTTTAGAACAGATAGACGTTCGCCGGGACCCAGGGTAATCGATCCTTTTGTTGTAGAGAGATCGCCTGAAATAAGACGAAGTAGTGTGGATTTGCCTGCTCCGTTTGCCCCGATAACCCCGTAGCAGTTGCCTGGCGTAAACTTGAGATTAACATCCTGAAACAAAGGCTTTTTACCAAACTGAATTGCTAAATTAGATACTGTTATCATTAATAATCCTCTTGAATTTCTTAAGTATAAAAAAATGTGTATTTGGGTTGCAAAGTTAGACAATTCTTTTTAAACCTCATATTCTGAATGTCAGGTTAGTAGAATGTTAACTAAAATATAATCTGAAAAATCAAACCAACGCAAAACTATCAGCGTCGTTGGCAACAGGGAATTTTTCTCTGAATTCTGTAAGTGATTGCTTTGAAATTTCAAAGCAATACAGTCCGCCTGGGGTAACTTCAGTCTGTTGCAGCACCTCTCCTTTTGGATTAACAATCTGGCTGTCACCACTATATACAATACCACTTTCGTCAGTTCCAATTCTGTTAACCCCCGCGACATAAACCTGATTTTCAATAGCCCGCGCTTTTAAAAGTGTATTCCAAACTTCGCTTCGGGATGCAGGCCAGTTTGCTGTAACAATCATCAAATCAGTATCATTTCTGTTTCTGCACCAAACCGGAAAACGAATATCATAACACACATAAAGTGCGATATTCCAGCCAAGATAATTAACAATCAGACGCTTGGCTCCTGACGAAAGTCCATTTGATTCACCTCCGATTGAAAAAATATGGCGTTTGTCGTAAAAAGAAGTCTCACCTTGGGGAGTTACAAAAACGAATCGATTGTAGTACAAGCCATTATCACTAATCACCAAACTACCGGCTATCGCCAATCGGGTTGATTTCGATAGATTTAGAAGCCAGTCAATTGTTGGCCCGTTCATCGGTTCAGCAAAATCGCATGCCTGCTCAGAAAATCCGGATGTGAATGTTTCCGGAAGAATTACAAGATCACTTTTTCCTGCCAGATGCCTGATTTGTACCCCAAGATCGAAACGATTTTGTTCCGGATTTTCCCAGGTCAGATCAACTTGTGCAAGTGTAACACGCAAAACATCTTTTATAGCCATCAGAGCCAATTAAGTAATTGTCAATTAATAAAGTTCTCCGTCAGATGACGGATCAATGATCTTTATTATTAATTAATCAAGACCTTCACCCATTATAAATTTTTCAGGGTGTTTTCCCGTAACTCCCTTGTCCTTATACCATTGTTTGATCCGGAGAATATCACCATTCACATCATCTGTAAGCTCGATACTTCCAGCTATTCCTATCTCTTTCCTGCCCCAGTCAAATACAGCAAAATATACCGGAACATTTGCGGCTCTGGCAATCAGATGAAAACCAGCTTTCCATTTTGCAGTAGGTTTACGTGTCCCTTCCGGCGCAATGGCTAAATGAAGCAGTTCGCGTTTTTTAAATTCAGCAAGTATTTGCTTAACCAAACTTCCTCCTTTAGATGTATCTACCGGTATGGCTCCCATATAATTAAGCAGATAACAGGCGGGCCAAAAGAAAAATTTCTTATTCACCACTATATTTGATTTTCCTCCAATTGAATTATAAAATAACCAGGAAAATACAAAATCCCACAACGAAGTATGTGGAACACCTAAAACAACACATTTTGGAACCGGAGCAACACCGCTGATAACCTTCCATCCTGCGATCCACAATATAAATTTAGAAATATATTTCATTTCATTGTCGTTAAAAACCGTTAAAATAATTCTTCCGCAAGAATATGGATGGTTTATCCTACAAAGATAGTTTCAAAATTATCAGCATCAGCATATTTTTTTAGTAAAACGATCGATTGTTCAACGGTCTGCCTCGTATCTGCCTCTCCTGAAAAGCCAACAACAATCATTAAAAATCTTTTGGTGCTGCAAGTGACAGAAGTCCGCAATGAATCACTGGTCGGCGATCCAAATGCAGAGATTATGTCGCGAAAAACAGGCAGAAATTCAATATTCATTTCACCCCTTCCTATCGCTTCGTAAGCTTCGTCTTTTCGTCCAATATCAAAAAATACATTACCCGAAATCTTTTCTGCATCGTATCCTCCAATTGACATTCCCGATTCCAAAGAGATCAGATTAACCAGATCGACAACATTATTGATATGATACAGCGGATATCCTTTTACGGCCCGACGTATTAAAGCCTCGGAAGAGAGACGATAACGGGCCGGATCCTTACCGCAAAGCCTGTAGGCCATCCTCGATGCTTTAATTGCCGGATGGGTTCCAATTACAGCAAACTCATACGATTCCTTGAAAGCTGAACAGACCGTTTCAATCTGACTCCACAGTTCTATTATCTCTTCTGCAATTACCACATTGCATTCAATGCATCCAAGAACAAGCTCCGGTAATACACTCTTAACAGCCTGACTAATAATTATATTCTGCATTTAAACCGAAGTAAAGTTTTGCATCTGTTTCATTTCTAAAATTATAATTACTTTTGGTAAGAATCAGAACTAAAAGTGAACATTCCATTTATCGATATTCATACTCACAATCCTGTTGATTCAGCAGAAATCAAATCTGTGCCGGCTTTGTTCCTTCAGGATATTCAATTAAACAATAATCCTGACACACTTTTTTCTGCCGCTGTGCATCCATGGCACGCCACAAAATTCAATACGGATCAGGTTCTGCAAATGCTTGAAAATGGAATAAAACAGCCAGGTTTCATTGCTGTGGGAGAAACAGGTCTTGATAAAAAATGTAAAGCAGATTTTCATCAACAGAAATCAGTCTTTAAATTACACATTGAATTTGCAGAAAAATACCATAAACCGCTGATAATTCATGCAGTAAGATCATGGAACGACCTGACCGGGATTATAAAACCTCTAAAAGTTCCGGTTATTTTGCATGGCTATTCCGAGGGCATTGAACTGACAAAACAACTGATTGATATGGGCTGCTATTTTTCATTGGGAAAGTCGGTGCTGAAAATTTCATTACGGCTGCGCGAAGCAATTAAAATCATCCCATATTCCGCTCTTTTTCTTGAAACCGACGATTCTTTGGTTGACATCAAAGAAATCTACCATGAAGTGTCGTCTATTTTAGAGCTTTCAACCGATGAACTTAAAGTTCAAATCTATCGGAATTTTAATTCGCTGTTTCCCGGAAATAAATTTTAAATTCATCTCAAAAAAATGGCTGCAAATTGAATGCAGCCATTTAATAAATATTCGCATAGGGATCAGAACTGATATCTTATACTAAAAGCAATATTATTATTCGATACCCCATGATTTGTGAGCTCTAATTCTGGTCTGGCATCAAGACTAATCTGAATTCCAACGGGGAAAACGTACTCGATTCCTACTGTCCCGGCTGCAGAAACAATAAGACCACCATCATGGGTTGAGCTGTAATTTTCATCCCAGCTCCATGAACCAATTTTGCCACCGGCTCCGGCATACCAGTTAAATCCGCCGTCAATCTTCCAAACCCACTGGTAAATACCGGCCAATCCCCATGCATTATAATGATTTCCATTATGCAATCCAAGATCCAACTCCAGACGATTAGCCCCGGTGAGCCCATGCTGATAAGAAATTTCAGTTCCAAAACCACTGCCTCCGCCTAATCTCAGACCAATTGCATGATCGGAAATTTGAGCGTTCACAATATTTGAAGCAAAAATGAACATAAAAGCAAAAATTATTCTTCTCATTACTTTAATTTTTAATTAATAATCAACTTCACTAATTTAGTCAATTATTATGACAAAAGAGGGTTAAAAAACAATAATAATACAACAACTAATTGTTACTTCTTATTAAACGTTTAAATTTTTCGTATTCGAAATTCCACAAATCAGCATCCTGAGGGTTGAAGATTTTTGTTTCGAACGAATTAAAAACCATGCTTCGGATCTCCTCAAGTGAAGAAACAGCTCCAAGTGCCTTGGCTTGCATCATAATATTTCCAATTGCGGTTGCCTCTACCGGTCCGGCATATATAGGAAGATTAGTCGCATTTGCCGCATATTGGCATAATAATTCGTTATTCGCCCCACCTCCTATAATATGGATCTTCCCGATTTCGACTGTGCTTACTTTTCTGATCGATTCAAGTGTTGCGCGATATTTCAAGGCAAGACTTTCGAATATTGTGCGGATTATTTCCCCATGTGTCTCAGGCTCAGGCTGCGACGTTTTTCGGCAATATGCTGAAATTGCAGCAGGCATATCACCAGGATTTAGAAATTCATGAGCATCCGGATCAATCAGGCATTTAAATGGTTGAGCTTTAAGACTCATTTCAACCATTTCAGGCCAGGAATAATTGTATTTGGCGGCCCAAATTCTCCGGCACTCCTGTAGCAACCACAATCCCATGATATTTTTCAAAAACCGCGTTGTTCCTTCAACACCTCCCTCATTCGTAAAGTTCAGCTCTTGAATCTCTTCCGAAATCAGCGGCTGATCAATTTCAATACCCATCAACGACCAGGTGCCGGAACTGATGTAGGCCCAGTTTCGGCCGGTAGCCGGTACCGAAGCAATCGCCGAAGCCGTATCATGAGCAGCAACCGCAACAACAGGAATCGGAGTACTCCCGGTCTCTTTTTGAATTTCAAGCTTTATATCTCCTAATACAGTACCCGGTAATACCAGTTCTTGCATAAGGTTAAAATCGAAATCCATGGCATCAAAAAGTTTTTGCTCGTATTCAAGTTTCCCCGGTTTTAAAAACTGAGAAGTTGACGCTACTGAAAACTCATTTTTCTTTATGCCACTTAAAAGATAACACAAAGCATCAGGCATAAAAAGAATATCGTTTGCGATTTCAAGCTGTGGAGAATGATCGCGTTTATAGGCATATAACTGGAAAAGGGTATTAAACTGCATCAGCTGAATCCCTGTCATCAGGTACAATTCCTTTCTTGGTATAATTTTAAAAAACTCATCCATAATCGTATCAGTCCGGGGATCACGATAGGCATAAGGCAATCCGACAATCATTCCGTTACGGTCGAGCAGTGCAATATCAACGCCCCAGGTATCCACCCCTACCGATTCAGGCTGAATTCCAAAGTCACGAATGCATTTTTTCAAACCGGTTTTTAATTCACCAAAAAGGTTAAATATATTCCAATAATAAGATCCGTCAATCTCAACCATTTGATTATCGAACCTGTGAACTTCTTTTAGACTCAGTTTGTTTTCCGAAATTGTACCCAAAA
The DNA here is from genome assembly GCA_037133495.1 of Mariniphaga sp. GTDB lineage: Bacteria > Bacteroidota > Bacteroidia > Bacteroidales > Prolixibacteraceae > JAAFHB01. Next base: position 33,254 of record JBAXOA010000009.1, read on the forward strand.
TTGCACGTCCGCTTGATGCACCCAGGTCAAAAGCCAGAAAGTTTCTTGTTGCCATGTTGTATTATTTAACGGTTAATTTAATTGTGTTTTCACATTACTTTCCATACAGCCATCCATATTGGTATCGCAGCAATGCAAGCGATATAGGAAATCAACATCATACTTCCGCTCTTCTGTGCATCGCCGCCATAGTTTTTTATTTGTATTAATATGGCTATTGCAGGTGGTGAAACTGCCTGTATCAAAATAACGTCGCTCAATAATGGGTTGGTTTCTTTAATCTGGAAAAACATCATTGCAAAAATCGTCACCAAGGGAATAATCAGAAATTTTACGCCCACAACGCGAAGAGTATCCATAAAAGATGGCCATTTTTTCAAGGAAATTCCACCCAAAACTGCGCCCAATATAAAATTTGCAATTGGAATAGTCGCGGTACCCGTTAATTCGATCGCGTTGTATACAATTTTTGGTATATAATGATGCAATCCTGAGATCACAAAGGTAATTCCTGCCAAATTAGCGATAAATGGCGGGGTGATAAATTGTTTCCATGAAAATTGCATTTCATGTCCTCCGGTATTAAGGAACTTACCAACGCTCCAAAGAATCGGATTAAGACCCATAATAATTAAAAAGGTGTAAAGTGCATAATGATCAAACTGTTCCGGGTAAATAGCCTGGCCAAGTGGCAGAGCAAGATAACCTGCGTTTTGCATGCTGGCAAGTGGAATTAAACTTCTTTTGGCTGAAAGGTCTCGTGCAAATAAGAGCATTGCAAATATTACTCCGATCAGGATCAATCCGATTCCGACCAATGGCAGTACCCACCAGAGCGGAAAAGTGACCGGATCGAGCGTTGCCACGATCTTCGAAAAAATCATAGCCGGCAGTAAAACATTCACAACAATCAAAGTAAGTCCTTTGATATCGCCTGACTTAAAAATATGAGTACGTACAAGGATTGCTCCGGTTAAGGCGATCAGCAAAACCTGAACCAAAGCCATCGCATTGCTGGTAAGAGTAGTAAAAAATACTTCAGTCATTATCGTTTTGGATAGAATAACCGACCCGTAAATAACAATCCGGCAAAAACAAAAATGGCAAAGATCAGGCTGCTTACTGCTAGTTGTATTCCACCTGAGATGACATGACCGCTAGTACATCCACCAGCCATTCTGGCCCCGAAAATAAGAATAAATCCCCCGAACATCGCCCAAAAAACACGATTTCCTGCGTTTTTTCCTTTGTATCGCTCCCAGTTAATGTGAATTAACCTAATCTTGAAATCTTTCCTCAGGAGGGAAATCACCAGTCCTGCCAAAAATGTTCCACCCAAAAAAATCATTTCCCAATTTCCTGATTTAATACTCTTTACGAAGTAATCATTATCAGTATTACCGGCAATCAAATTTGCCAGATAGGGATAGGCAGTTGAAGCTCCCAATTGCCGGTCCATTCCAATCTTTAAAAAGATAATGCAATTGAGAACAGCCAGTGACACACCGGCATAAATCCAGCTGCGATCGGCAACTTTTTCAAATTTGTGCAAAATGAAAGCAGAGAAAATAAATACGGCACCGAAAATAAATACAAGCAAATAGAACAATACAGGCATCGATCCGACAAATGTAAACAAAGAGAATGTTCCCAGATCAGGACCCAATAATCCACCAATCGAAGGCAAAACTATGGTGTAAACCAATCCGCCAAGTAATCCGCCAATCAGACCCGCGCCGGCATCTAATGAACCTTCTCCGAGTGAAACAATCATTGTGCCGGGACAATAACCCAAAATCGCCATTCCTGCACCAAAAATTAATCCTCCAAGCACAACACCTCCTAAAATAAGGGGTTTAGTATGATATGAGGCGAATCCTAGTCCTATTTCTATATTAAGTAAAATTACACCGACTCCGATAGCAAGAGCAATTGCTTTGGCAACTTTAAAATTCTCAAGCGTTGCCATTCCGCTTATGGTATCGTACCGGTTTAGTTTTGCACTTTGTAAAATAGCACCAAAAAGAAAACCGTAAATTAAAATCATGATCGTCATAGCGCTCCTCCTGGTTGTTAAATTAGTAAATCGGCTCAAATTTAGATAAAAACAGCAGGTTTACCTGATAAATCAACAGAATTTAAAACAAAAATGAATTCGATTTGTTAAACAGATAATTAAAAATGTAACAGTTGTAACAGGATTCAATAAAACATGATTAAAATGTCGCAAGAACAAACAAACGAGAACCAAAACGCTGATTCACAGACCAATGAAACACTATTTCGGCAAATGCTGGAAGATTTCAAGGCAAGTATGAAACGTGCTTATCATGAAGATTATAAGATTGATCAGTTTTGTAGTACACGTGGACTTCCACCTGCCGTTCTAACTGAGCTAATGTCCGGAAATCCGCTTTCACTCTGTATTCCAACGAAATATGGTGGATTTGGTGGAAATGTCAGGGAAAATATTGCATTTGTTTCGGCTGCTTCTTACGAATCTCTCGCGTTGTCACTAACATTGGGAATTAATAATGCCTTGTTCATCCAGCCCTTTTCCAAATACGGACAGGATAGCGCGAAAGCGAAAGTTTTTGATCAATTCCTGAATAATAGTTGCATGGGTGGTCTGATGATTACCGAGCCCGATTTCGGCAGCGACGCCCTTAATATGAATACTTCATTCACTGAAAAAGATGGTATTTTCCATCTTCAGGGAAAAAAACATTGGGCAGGCTTAACAGGAATGGCTGATTTCTGGTTACTTACGGCACGAAAAAGAACTGAATCCGGCAGTTTAATGCGTGATATCGATATGTTTGTTTGTGATGTGCACGCCCCTCAGCAAAATATCGTCGTTGAAGAGTATTTCGAAAACCTCGGACTCTATCAGATTCCTTACGGCAGAAATCATATTGATGTGTATATACCGGAAGAGAAAAAACTAATTCCTAAAACCAACGGAATCCAGATGATGCTAGACTTGCTTCACCGAAGCCGGTTTCAGTTTCCGGGAATGGCACTGGGATTTATCCAACGGATCCTGGACGAAGCGATAAACCACACAAAAGCACGACTGGTAAGCAACAAAAGGCTGATTGACTATGATCAGGTTCAGCACAGACTTTCGAGGTTACAAGCTAATTTCACAATCTGTTCAGCTTTTTGTATGAAATCAGGCGAGATTGCGGGAGTCGAAAACGACCTTTCCGCGTTAGGTCTTGAAGCTAATATCGTTAAAAGTGTCACTTCCGACCTGATGCAGGAATCTGCACAATCGCTTCTTCAGCTTGTTGGTGCAAAGGGATATAAACTAAATCATATTGCCGGCCGGTCGGTAGTGGATAGCCGGCCTTTTCAGATATTCGAAGGATCGAACGATATCCTTTATAATCAGATTGCGGAGTCAGTGCTCAAATTAATGAAAACAGCCAAGGAGAAAAGCCTGTATCAGTTTCTGAAAGGGTATTCCACCCGTGCCGCTGACCGTATTCAGGAGATGGTCAATTTTGAATTGAATACACCTTATGCACAACGAAAACTTGTTGAGTTTGGTCAGGTAATCAGCAGAATTGTTTCAATGGATACCGTTCTGTATCTGGAAGAAAAAGGATTCAATAAAGACCTTATAGACAATGCAGTAATCGTATTAAAGCAAGAAATCTCCACCCTTCTGAATGCCTTTCACTTTGCAAATAACGCTCAGGTAGTTGTTGAATATGAAGAAAATAGTTTCTGGCTCAATTTCTAATACTACAGGTTATCTCAAAAGCAAGAGTGAATCAGAAGGCAGAATATTATTGCAATTGTTCATCTGAGAGATAATTAAATAACCAGAAGTCCGCGAATATCATATTTCCGGATCCCAAGACTTACAACAAAAGGTAAATTACTTTCTGTTGTAAGCCTTTTTTTATTCCTTCTTTGCATTTTTCCGGCGTTTTATAGGATAATTATTACGAAATTGCGGTGTCTTCAGGAACTCATATTTACGTTTTAAGTTAATATAAAATTCACGGCAAGATGAATAAATACCGTTATATAGGAGTTGCCGCGCTTACATTCGCCGGCATTAATTTAAGCTTTGGAAAGATAAAGCAACAACCAAATGTAATTATAATCCTGACTGATGATCAGGGTTACGGAGATTTGGGGATTACCGGTAATCCACATGTTAAAACGCCGGTAATCGATAAATTTGCACGAGAAGGCATCAGATTCAATAATTTTTATGTATCGCCGGTATGTGCGCCAACCCGTTCAAGCTTAATGACCGGCAGATATTCATTGCGTACCGGTATTAGGGATACCTATAATGGAGGTGCAATAATGGCCGCAAATGAGGTAACGATGGCCGAAATGCTAAAACAGTCCAATTATAAAACAGGGATATTTGGCAAATGGCATCTGGGCGACAATTATCCGGGCAGACCTGGCGATCAAGGTTTCGACGAGTCGGTCATCCACCTTTCCGGCGGAATGGGTCAGCCAGGCGATTTTACCACCTATTTTAAAAAAGACAGCAGCTATTTTAATCCTGTTCTTTGGCATAACGGCAAGAAAGAGGATTATAAAGGATATTGCTCTGATATTTTTTCGGAACAAGCTATTGATTTCATCGTCAAAAACCAACATACACCATTTTTCTGCTATCTTACATTCAATGCACCCCATACTCCCCTGCAGGTGCCTGACCATTATTATCAAAAATATAAAGATATAGATCCCGGATCCGGATTTTCGGAAGACAGCAGACCTTTCACAATAATGAATGAGATTGAGAAAGAAGCTGCAAGGAAAGTGTATGCAATGGTCAGCAATATCGATGATAATATAGGCAAACTACTGCAAAAGCTGGATGAATTAAAGATTGCAGAAAATACAATTGTGATTTTTATGACTGATAACGGACCTCAGCAAACCAGGTATAACGCCGGGATGCGCGGGCTGAAAGCGAGTGTTTACAGAGGTGGCGTAAGAGTTCCGTTTTATATGAGATATCCTGCTCTTTTTAAAGGGAATAAGGATATTGAAATCACGGCTGCTCATATTGACGTATTGCCTACTATAGCCGATTTATGCCATGTGCAGTTGCCCGCGGACAGAATAATTGACGGTCGAGACCTTCTGCCGGTTATTGAAGACAAGCATGTTGACTGGGGAAACAGAAGTTTATTTTTTTACTGGACCAGACGATATCCGGAACTTTATAATAATATCGCACTGCAAAAGGGAAAATACAAGCTGATTGGCCATACGGACTATTCGTCAGATATAACTCATTTTGAAATGTTTGACATAGCACAAGATCCATATGAACAGCGTAACCTGGTCAATTCAAAAACCAATGTTGCCATTGAATTAAAGACCGAACTTGAACGGCTTACAAAGGAGTTGGTTAACTCAGACAATCTAATAAATCCTCCGCGTATCATTATTGGAAGCGAAAAGGAGAATCCACTTTTTCTAAACAGAAACGATGCGGATGGCCAACAGGGAATATGGGTGCAAGACGAAGTTTACGGCTTCTGGAAAGTGAGTATTACTGAAGGAAATTACAATATCCGGTTTAAATTTTCGAACCCGGTAAAAGGAAACGGACGAATGTGTCTTGAAACAAAATCGTTCATTAATCAGATGAAAAATGAACAAACAGATGCTGACATTATTGAAATGAAAAATGTTTACCTACCAAAAATGGATTGTGATTTCATCCCCTTTTATTCAATAGGTTCGAGAAAAATATTTCCCTTTTGGGTTGAAATTGAAAAAATCTGATATGTTTTATAACATCTTCATCGGATACTGTTTTTAATTATCTTCGTCACGTTATCGCACACGATAAAAAATTACAATAAGAATTCAATGATAAACATTTAAGTTATAAATTATGTCAAACAGAAGAGAATTTATTCAGAAATCGGCAGTTGGTGCTGCCGGTTTGACCTTAGGTGGTATGACCATGAGTGCAAAAAGTTATGGCAGAATAATTGGCGCAAACGATCGGGTTCAGGTTGGAATCCTTGGCTTTTCGGGCCGGTTTGAAGGTGCCTTGGGGCTGGCATTTCAAAAATACGCGAAGGAGATGAATTTTGAATTTTCTGCCGTTTGCGATCTTTGGAACAAGCGACGTCAGGATGGTATCAACTGGGTCAAAAAACACAATGATACAACTCCCCTTGAGGCCCGGAATACTGATGAGTTGTTTGATAAAAAACTTGATGCGGTCATTATTTCAACTGCAGATTTTCAGCATGCCGTTTTATGTGGCGAATCTGTTCGTGCAGGTCTAAATGTGTATTGCGAAAAACCTTTTGCGGAGACTATGGATGATGCTATTTTTGCTAAAAAAGCGGTTATTGAGTCTGGTAAGGTTGTTCAGATTGGCTCGCAGCGCCGTTCCGGTGCTAATTATCAGGCGGCTCATAATTTTATTCAGGAAGGAAAATTTGGGAAGATTTGCGCCGTTGAAATGACATGGAATGTAAACCAGCCCGGGAGATGGCGTCGTCCTGCAGAGGTTGCCTCCATTAAAGAATCGGATACTGATTGGAAACGTTTTCTGCTGAACCGCCCGTTTGAGAAATGGGATCCTCGCAAATATTTGGAATTCAGATTATTCTGGCCTTTTTCGTCGGGAATTCCCGGACAATGGATGGCTCACCAAATCGATACTGTGCACTGGTTTTCTCACCTGCCCCATCCAAGATCGGTTGCTGCTAATGGCGGAATTTATGTTTGGAAAGATGGTCGCAGAAATTTTGATACGATGACGGCTGTTTTCGACTACGGCCCGCTGGATAATTTGGATGAAGGTTTTCAGGTAATCTATTCTTCCCGTCAGACCAATGAATCCGGAGGTACCAAAGAGTGGTATTTCTCAAATGGCGGGAAGCTCGATCTCGACACAAACAAAGTAACGTCCGAAGGTGGGCTTAAAGAAAAGTATGCTAAAGATATGGGAATGAAAGCCAATTTACTGGCCGATTATGAACTGCCGCAATCAAAAGTAGAAACGGATTCAAATACAGGAGCTGATGCTTTGACAAATGCGCATATGAAGAATTGGATGGATTGTGTTCGTGCCAATAATCCGAAGACCAATGCACCTGTTGATGCCGGCTACAGCCATTCAATTGCAAATATTATGACTACTGCAGCACTTCGGACAGGTCAAAAGGCTACGTTCGACGAAAAAACTCAACAAGTAATGGCCGGAGGAAAAGTTTTTAAATATTAAACCGTAAGGCAATTCCAAATTAAAAAGAACCAACAGACACATTACCGGTATAGTGTCTGTTGGTTCTTTTTTATGAATCATATTTTTCGCGAAACTCCCCTTCTTTGCGATTATGTTTTAAAATTCAAGAGGATCATTTTCTGCTAAATAATTAAGGAATAGCAAAATCAATGAAAATTGAACATTTTGAAGGCTAAGTGCAGACAATGAATCAAGCCTGAGTAGTCCGGAACCTTTAAGAATTTGTAAAAAGCGGTATTACAAGCAGCACCAATGACAAGGCAATTAAAACAACAACAGCGCTCCAGCCGATGATATTATTTACCGGCTTGTTGACATATTTACCCATAATTTTTTTGTTGTTTACCAACAACATCATGCAAACCAAAATTACAGGTAAATAGATACCATTAAGAACCTGAGACCCCAATGAAATTTTGATCAGGGGTGCGTCTGGAATTAATATAATTGCCGCACCAATAATCAGAATACTTGTATAAAGTATAAAAAATTCTTTGGCTTCGTTCCATTTTTTATCAATACCAGCCTCAAATCCAAAGGCTTCGCTAACGTAAAAGGCAGTTGCAAGAGGTAAAATAGTAGCCGAAAAAATTGACGCTATGAAAAGTCCGAATGCAAAAACCTGAGACGAAAATTCCCCGGCAAGTGGGCTCAAAGCTAAGGCTGCATCTTTAGCTTCGTTTATCTGAATCCCATTTACGTGCAGCGTGGAAGCACAGGCTACCATAATAAAGAAAGCAACAACAACAGTTGCCGTACAACCCACAACAATATCAATAATCGAATATTTGAAATTTTTCATTTTCAAACCTTTTTCAATTACTGAAGACTGCATATAAAATAGCATCCATGGAGCAATTGTTGTGCCGATCAGACCAATAATCATAGAAATACTGCGGGAATTAATTTCCAGCTGAGGATGTATGATGGAACGACCTATCTCGCCCCAATGAGGCTTGCCCATTATGGCAGAAACAACATACATCAGCAATGAGACGCTGAACAGAAGAAAGATCCGCTCTGCAATTTTATAGGTCCCTTTAACAACCAAAAACCAAACCAAAAAACCAACGACCGGCACTGAGATATATTTACTGACTCCAAAAACCTCCATACTACCGGCAACACCAGCGAATTCTGTGGTAGTATTGCCAATATCAGCAATTAGCAATCCGACAAATATGAAAAAAGTAACCTTTACGCCGGCATTTTCACGAATAAGGTCGGCAAGTCCTTTGCCAGTGACAATTCCCATCCGGGCATTCATTTCCTGGATGACAACAAGAACGATGAAGGAAGGGATTAGCGTCCAGATCAAATTATAACCATACACAGCAGCTGCAACCGAATAGGTTGTAATTCCACCCGCATCGTTATCAACACTTCCGGTAATAATTCCGGGACCTAAAATAGCGGCAAACAGTGCAAGCTTTTGGAAAAATGATTTTCTATTCTTTAACATTACCCAATGCCTCTATTTATTAGTTCTTCGTTTTTTAATCAAATCTTCGATAACGTCGTCAATTACAACCATACCTTTAAGAACATTCATCTTATCGACAACCGGTATCGCGAGCAGATTATACTTGGAGACAATTTCAGCAACTTCATTAATCTTCTGATAATCACGCAAATGAACCGGCGAAGGTTTCATAATCTGCTTAATCCGAACATCAGGAGGCGAAATAACAACATCACGTATCGAAAAAGTGGCTAATAAAATCTCGCTTTCATCGGTAACAAAAAGATTGTAGAGCGTTTCGAATTCCGGCTTTTTATTTCGCAATTCAGTCAGCACTTCCTCAATGGTAGTGTTCTGATTGAAAGACAATACTTCAGATGACATAATACTTCCTACAGTATGATCCGGATAAACAAGCAATTCCCTTACCTCCTGCGAGGTATCTTTTTCCATTTCATTAAGCAGCAGTTCTGCTTTTTCGTCTTCCAACGCATCAAGAATATCGGCAACTTCATCGGCCGGCATTTTGTCAAGTACATCAGCTGCTTTTTCGATCGAAAGACTTTCGAGGATGTGAACCTGTGTTTCAGTGTCCAGTTCCTCCATTACATCGGCTGCCTTTTCATCATCGAGGGCCGAAAATACTTCCGCACTTGCTTTTCGCCCTAAATCTTCAATAATATCCGCAAGGTCGGAAGGATGCAGCGTCTGAAGTTTTGCATAACTTTTTGAAAGTTTAATATTCAGACTAGAGGTATCTATCGTTTCAACATCTTCCCAAAGAATAAATTTTGATGGAATAGTTGCATTAAAGAGCGATAAAGTAAATTTCAAAGGCTTGACGATTCCAATCCGGCGAAGCAACCCTTCAATACCAATATCAACAGCTACTGCAAAAGTATCGTTAACAATAGTAACCAGCCGGACATCGTTGACCCGCACAAGTTTGCGGCCGTTGATATCGACGATTTGATTATCAAGAACTGCCATAACCAGATAAAGACTGCTATTAATCTGATCATCAGACAATTCAATTAGCTGATCGCAAATAACCTTTACTTTGCCATTAACCTTGTCGACATGGAAATTTTGGAAGGAATAAAATGCGATTTGATTTTTATTTTTAATCTTGATGCCATGAACAACCGGATGCCCTGAAGCATGATTTGAAGAATCGGGATCAACCAATAAATCCTTAACGGTACCAACGCATTTGCCATTGGTATCGAATGCCTTTTCTCCAATTATACGGCTTAAATAAAATGTGGTTATTGATGTCATGAGCACCTCCTTGCTTTTGGGATATAACAAGGAGCACATACCGAAGGCTTCTCTGCTATATCAGGTTAATAATTAATGTACTCGCAGGCCCCTCGTCCATTGGTTTAAATAATATTAATTGTACCGCAAAAGTAGGTTTTTTGTTCAAAGAAAAAAATCATTCTGAAATTAAAATAAATTAAATTAGCGTTAAATAAAATTGTCCTGATTTCAGGATTTGTATTGCAGTTAAAAAGTCTGAATTCAAGAGTTGATTCTGGAAATTAAGTTGTAGAAACAAAATAATGTCGTTTTATTTCTCGGTCCATTTATTTAAATCCTATTCATTAGTGATCATTTTCAAATAAAAATGAAAGTCAAAAATGAGACATTAAATCTTTCCGATTACTTGTTTTCATGCATTTATGAGATATTTAGGGATTGTAGAAATCTTTGTGAAAAAATCCCAGAATATTCTGAATCATCAGACAGTACGATTCAGCCTTTTTATCTGATGGAAATAGCTCTAAAAATAAGGTAAATTGGTTGAGAGCATCACCCCATCGCTGTAGTTTATAATATATTTCTCCCTTTAGGAATATTACTTCCGCATGGTTGGCAACTGACAATTGGCATAGGATGGCCAATGCCTCTTCAGTTTTGTTCAGCTCTAGTGCTTCCCTGGCATTTAAAATAATAAGTTCCAACTCGCTCATCACTTAAAGGGTTTAAGAAGTTTACCTAACTCGTAAGCGAGTGATCTGGTCAGATCAAACGCATTTCCCATCGCTTCCGTGAGTGGTAACGGACCGTTTGTGATTGAGAAAATACCGTCAAAAAGGAAGGAAGCTTCCTGCTTGACGGTACCGCCAATGGCTATGACCGGAATTTTGGCCTGTCGCGCGGCAGCAGCAATGGCAGCCGGCCCCTTCCCCTGACAAGTCTGCAAGTCGATACAACCTTCACCGGTGATCACTAAATCACAATTCTTCAAATCATTAAACACTCCAAGAAGATCCATAATGAGTGCTGCACCACTTTCTATCCGGGCATTAAACAGAGCAATTAATGGTATTGCAATTCCACCTGCCGCTCCGCCACCTACAGTTTCAACCAAATTTTTTCCGGAAAATTGTTCTAATATGGTGATATAATTATTAAAGCCCAAATTCAGATCATTGACCATTTGAGGAGTTGCCCCTTTTTGCGGTCCATAAATTGCAGCAGCGCCATTTTCACCCAGCAACGGGTTGGTAACGTCAGAAGCGATTAAAATTTCACAGGCTAACAGTTCCGTTTTCACATTTTCGGAATGAATTTTAGTGATCTGAATCAAGCCTCCACCTCCTTCCATTACTTCATCACCAATATTATCGTCAAGTTTAAATCCCAAAGCTTTTAACATTCCAATCCCACCATCGACCGTTGCGCTACCTCCAACTCCTAAAATTATCTTCTTTGCGCCAAGATTAATCGCTGCCTCAATTAGTTCACCTGTGCCCCTGGAAGAGGCAATAATCGGATTTAACTCATTATCTACCAATAATTTAATGCCAGAGGCTTCGGCCATTTCAATGATCGCCAAGTTTATTCCGGCGATCCATCCAAACCGGGAGTCAATGATCCGGCCTAAAGGATCATGAACCTTGACCGGTACAAAAATTCCACCCAAAGCAGTCACCAGAATTTCGGCGGTCCCGTCTCCCCCATCAGCTAACGGGTGCTTAATCAGCTCCAGCGTTTTATTAGCCATTATCAGTCCTTCTGCGATTGCATTCGCAAAATCAGAAGCTGAAAGCGATCCTTTCATGGCATTCGGGGCAATCAAAATTCGCATAGTTGGGTAAAGTAATTGTCAATGATTAATGTTCAATATATAATTTATAAAATATCAGCTCCACAAATTTTCAGGTTTAAAACACTCATAAATCAGGCATCTGCACGGCTGACAATGTGAACTCCTTTAATATTTTTCAATTTTTGCATCAGAAAATCAAGATGTTCCAGATCATTTACAAAAACCCGAAGGGTGCCGTCGAATGCTTTTTCTTCTGAATTAATGGCAATTGAACGCATCTGTATTCCAACCTCTTTCGAGATTATTCTTGAGATATCCGTAACAATGCCCACCCTATCGGATCCGGAAATATGAATGGAAGCCTGAAAGGCATTTCTTTTTCCCGTCGCACGCCATTTTACTCGAATAATTCTGTACGGATAACGTTCAATCAGCTGTTTGGCATTCGGGCAGGTGACGCGGTGAATTTTAATTCCTTCAAGAATGGTTACAAATCCAAATATTTCATCCCCAAAAATTGGGTTACAACAAACCGCCAATTTATAATTTACATCTTTCAGGTTATTATCAATTACCAGAAAATCATCGTTATTATCAAACGACAACTCTTTAACATCCTGTACCGGAAGAAGTTCTGCTAGTTTTTCCTGCTGTGATTCTTCACGTCTTCCAATAATCACCTCTTTTATTTCAAGCGTATCGAGTTTTCCGACAGAAATATTGTAATAGAGATCCGCAGCAAGTTTCAGTTTATAATGTTTTAGCAGGTTCCGAATTAGCAAATCAGTTAAGTCAATTTTCCAATTTTTAAACTTTCGCCGCAAGATCTCTTTGCCATTTTCCGCTTCCCGCTTGTGATCTTCGTTTAAGCTTGCCTTAATCCTTGTTTTGGCTTTTGAAGTAACTACAATATCGAGCCAGTCAAGTTTGGGTTTCTGACTATTTGAAGTCTCAACAGCAATCTGATCGCCATTTTTAAGCTGGTACTTTAAAGTTACCAGCTTTCCGTTGACCTTTCCTCCAACACACTTATCCCCTACTTTGGAATGAATTTCATAAGCAAAATCAAGAAGAGTCGCTCCCGACCGGAGTTTGATCAAATCACCTTTGGGCGTGAAGACAAAAATTTCGTCTGAAAATATGTTGACTTTAAAGTCGTCGATAATATCAACCGGATTAAGCTGAGGATTTTCAAGGCTTTCGCGCACATTTTTGAGCCATTTATCAATTTCATCTCCACCTTTTCCCCCTTTATATCTCCAATGAGCAGCCAGTCCATTTTCGGCAATATCATCCATGCGATGAGTTCTGATTTGCACTTCAACCCATCTCTGCCCAGACCCCAGCACTGTGGTATGTAATGATTCATAGCCATTTGACTTAGGATAAGTGATCCAGTCTCTGAGCCGGTCAGGATTTGATATATACTCCTCGGTGACCACCGAAAAGACCTGCCAACAGGCTGCTTTCTCATTTTCCGGTTCCGAATTGAGGATGATGCGAATAGCAAATAGATCATATACTTCATGGAAATCAACCTTTTGACTTTGCATCTTATTCCAGATGGAGTAGATTGATTTTGTTCTGGCCTTCATCTCAAAATCGAATCCTCTGCTTTGAAGTTTTTTTTCAATTGGCGATACAAATGCTGACACAAAACCTGCACGTTCTACAGCTGTCTCTTTAAGTTTTTCTACAATTGACTCATAATCATTGGGATGAAGAAATCTAAGTGCCAGATCCAATAGTTCGGAGTTCACTTTATAGAGTCCTAAACGGTGTGCGAGCGGCGCATACAAATGCCATGTATCTACAGATAATCTCTCCCTGATTCCTGCAGGTTGCAGGTTCAGTGTCCGCATGTCCTGTAATTGATCGGCAATTTTTATTAAAATCACTTTAACATCACCCGAAAGAGTAAGCAAAAGACGTCTGAAATTCTCACTCTGAAAAGCAATATTTCCGGTATTTAGTGAATTGATTTTTATAATGCCATTTAGAATTACGGCAACATTGTTTCCAAACAGTTTCTTAACGTCTTCAAAAGAAAAATTTAATCCTTTTGGACCATAAACGTTATGCAATAACGATGATATAAGCGCATCGGTTGATAATCCGAGCTCCATAACCGCAATTCTCGCCACTGAAATGGAGTGATTAAGAATAAATTCGCCCTCGTTCCATATAGTATTGCCAATGGCTTCGCCTGCAAAGTTGAAAGCCTTGTCGATGAGCTGCAAGTCATTGGCCGACAAATTCTTGGAATATTGGAAAATCAGTGCATTATAAGCGTTCTGTATTTTTTCGTTTAGCAATTGATCCACGGCAGATAAACTTTTGTCAGAATAAAAATATTTAAATACAAAATAATTGATAATTACCTATATTCGATAATGCCTGCTAATCTTTTTTATTTTTTAAGGGCCAGTATTCTTTTGCCGGCCATAATTTTGAATCAGAGCGGGCATTTTTAAGAAAACGTTCCATTTTTGCAATAATTTCGGGATTTTGGGCAGCAATATTTTTGTCTTCATGAATATCTTTACTTAAATCGTATAATTCAAGTGGCTCTTTGGTCCCAAACCGAACAGCTTTCCAGTTATCCATCCGCACTGCCTGCTTCGTTCCACCTTCATGAAATTCCCAATATAAAAAATCGTGTTTCTTTTGAATGCCTTTACCTGTCAAAACCGGAACCATTGATATCCCATCGGTTGGCAATAAGTACCTGATTCCGGCCAATTCTGCCGCAGTTGGAAGAAAATCCCAAAATGCTGCAGGATAATCAGACAATTGTTTCGGAGGAATTACTCCCGGCCAGTTGGCAATGAAAGGAACGCGGATACCTCCTTCATAAAGCGACCTTTTAAACCCCCTTAACGGTCCGGCACTTTGGAAAAAATCAGGTGTTGCTCCCCCTTCAATATGAGGTCCATTATCGGATGTAAAAATTATGAGTGTATTTTTTTCTATGCCAAGTTGTTTCAATTTGGCTATAATCTCCCCTACCGAACGATCAAGCCGGCTTACCATGGCCGCAAAGGTTGCTCTGGGTTTTGCCTGCGAACCATAGCCTCCTTTGCGGTAAAGAGGTCCATTATCTGCACCTGCATACGGAATTTCAGGAAATAATCCTGCAAATTTTTGATATAAGCTGTCGTCCGGAGCGCTTAATTCAGCATGCGGAATAATATACGGACAGAACAGAAAAAAAGGTTCATCTTTATGATTTTCAATAAATTGAAGCGCCATTTTATGATATTCATCATGGGCATACTGTGCTTTGCCGCCATTTTTATTTCCTTCAAGGAAAATTTTTTCAGAATTATGCCATAGGTATTCCGGGTAATAATTATGTGCAAGAGACTGGCTGTTAAAACCAAAAAACTCGTCGAACCCTTGTTTTTCAGGTACACCCTCTGATCCGGGGCCACCAAGTCCCCACTTACCAAACGCTCCTGTTGCGTAATGAGCCTCCTTAAATAACTCAGCAACTGTAAATACACCTGAAGGGAGTGGCTCCTCTCCCTCTGGCTGCATCGCCTTATTTCCCCGGATGTAGGTGTGGCCGGTGTGAAACCCTGTCATTAAAGCAGAGCGTGAAGGTGCGCAAACAGTACAGCCGGAGTAGAAATTTGTAAATCGAATTCCGGAAGCCGCTAATTGATCAATATTTGGAGTTTTGAACTTGGATTGTCCGTAGCAGCTAAGATCGCCATAGCCAAGATCATCTGCCAGAATAAAAATGACATTGGGCTTTTGAAAATCCTTCTTTATGATCAGGTTTACCGCACTCACATTTTGGGTCAGCAATAAACCTGAACTAATTCCAAACGAGATCAAACCTGATTTAAAATTGCGCATAAGAAGAAGAGGAATTAGGAAATAGGAATTATGAATTATGAATTAGGTCCGCCAGCTGGCGGAAGGAATTATCAATTGGGAATTAGAACTCTAAGAATGACGGTCATTTTACCAATTCAGCCAGGCCAAAGTATGCAGGTTGGTGAAAATCGGGTGAAGGCGTTTCTATAGCTGACCAACTCACATAATGAGGGGCAATAGTGTTATCACCACATTTGTAAAAATTCGCCGAAAACTGACTTCCGGCTTTTAATCCGATCATTTTTAGCGGGATTGCCACTGTTAATGACCAATCAGCCGGAGTATTTTGATGTGGCAGACTATCAACTGTAAGGGAAGGAAACCGAAGAATCTGAACCATATTTTCCATTTCAAGGCTTTCACGGGCTTTACGATCGGGACCACAAGCAGATAAACAGATTCCAAGACTGTTAAATTCAAAGTTGCGGTAATTATCGCCTTGTTTGACAAAAAACTCTACGCATGAATCCTGCCAAACAGGTTCCTGATCCTGACGACAGATTACCCTGACAAAATCGTTACCTACTGTATAATGGAGCCATAGATATTTATCGCAGTAACCAGTATAAACTTTTACATCAGGGAGATGCGAGAAATCTTTCCAATTTAACCGGTCTATAATAAAAATTGTGCCTGAAGCCAATAATTGATCTGCAATGATTTTCGGGTTCTTTGGAACCATCCCTTTTAAATAGGGGATCTTTAATTCTGCCATAAGCTTTCTTTTTTTGCAAAATAGCAGATTTTACCTTAATAATAGTCAATTTGCAGGGAATAAATGTCACACATTCATTCAGGATAAATATTAAGTATATATTTATTTGATTTTCAATATGTTACTCAAACAAAATCTTTGTTAACATTGAATTTGCAGACATACCGGATCAGAAGATAAGCCGATAACTTAAGCCATATCCATTTTGCCCGAAAAACAAAGGGGTTAAAGAAGAGTGATAGCCAGTTAATGTTGATTTTTTGTGAATTATTTTCTGCCCACGGCTCAAGGCTATTTTTCCACAAGTATAACCGATTGCAATAGCCACCGGATAGTCTCCCATCCAATGAACGCCGTTATTCATCATTGCATAACCAAGAATTCCCATCAGAGAGTAACCCACCGGTTTAATAAACTTACTGGAGGGGTAATTACCTGCTAAAATGGTGACTGTTGCCATTATTGTAGCGAGATGCCCCGAAGGAAAAGCATCGTAATTGGAAACATCGCCCTGATAAACAGATGGTTTAGTGAAAGGATGCCACGCTCCGCCCGCCTGGGTTGAATTAAAAGGACTTTGACGACCGGTGATACGCTTTAAAGCCTGGGTTGTAACAGCCAGGGTAAAAAACATTTCGGCCAGTTGTGAGGATGTCTGCCGCGCCCGGTAATCATTTGAAAAAATGCCATAGCCATAAAAACTGCCTGCTACCAGAATACTAGGCCAGCCTTCGCCAATAAAATAAAATGCCGAGTTAAGGTTGCGCGGGATATCGAGTACCGGAACAGCAAAGTTCCCGATTTTAAAGGAGATAGCACGGGTAAATTTTCGCTGAGGATCAAGATGAATAAACCTCCCAAATTGCTGTGCAGCATCCAATAGCGGTTGGTCGAATGCCACGATAACACCTGTAGCTCCGAGTAATAATCCGAGCTTTGGAAGATTCTTTTTGGCAACGGTAATCTTCGCAAACTTTCCAATATCGGAAGGAACATTAGTAATAAATTCGAAAGGACGAGGCTTGTAATAAATGATAGATTCTGAAGGACTAACCGGACCAATCTGAGCTTTAATTAACCTCTCTGTATCCTTGTAGGTTTTATAAACCAAAGTGTCCTTGCCTTTGAAATTTTCAACCGCAATTAAATGCTTTGAACTAAAATGAATAACAACGAAAATTATCAGCCATCTTAATTTCACGAAATTAAACTTTATTCTCATTTATTATTCCATTTATTCAAGCGTTCTCTATGAACATAACTAGCAGATTGATAATATGTTACTGCATCATTAAGCGATTCTTCATCTGCTGTCTGTCGTTCAATAGCCCCGCTATGGCGATCAATTTTATAGGATGTAACTTTTTGTTGGGGACTGAGAATTGTCAACCGGTTATTTTTTATAAAACCTAACCTTTGATAATTGGCAATGAAAGCTCTTTCATCTTCGGGTTTCATTTTCAGAATATCCTTACCAAAGAATTTACTTTCGTATTTCCAGTTTAACAGACCTAATAATGTTGGTGCCACATCAATCTGACCAGATAATTTGTCGATTTTTTGTGGAGAAATAATAGCAGGATTATAGATGATCAGCGGAATCTGATATTCCATAAACGGCAGTTCGGTTTGTCCAGCGCTTCCGGCACAGTGATCGGCCATAATCACAACAAGTGTGTTTTTAAACCATGGTTTCGCACTTGCTTTGCGGATAAATTCAGCAATTGCAAAATCACAATACTTTACCGCTCCTTCGCGGTTTTTACCTGATTCGATGTCGATCATCCCTTCCGGGTAGGTGAATGGCCTGTGGTTCGAAGTAGTCATTGCCAGATTAAGAAAAGGTTTTCCCGCGGCGTAAGAGAGATCGGCTTCTTTGAGTGTTCTATTGAATAAATCCTGATCGCAGACGCCCCAGGCATTTGAAAAAGTCACTTCTTTATCTGACATAACTGCATGGTCAACAATATTATATCCATTATTTCCAAAGAAATAATTCATATTATCGAAATAACCATATCCTCCGTAAATAAATTTAAGATCGTAACCGCGTGATTTAAAAATTTGTCCCATGGAAAACATGTTTTCGCTGTTTGGACGTTTGATGACACTCTGGCCAGGTTTGGGAGGAGCTGATAGGGCAACGGCTTCGAGTCCCCAGATAGTACGCGTTCCTACGGCATAAAAATTAGTAAAAAACAGCGATTTATTTACCAGGGTATCGAGGTTTGGAGTAATTTTTCCCTTTTTACTTCCAAGATATTCCATATACTCGCCGCTAAGGCTCTCAACGGTGATAAACAAAACATTGTATTTTTTCTCTTCCCCGTCATTCGAGATCATGCGGGTGATATCAGTCAGCTCATTGGTTTTGTATTCTGAATTATCAGTCTTGAGAAGATCACGCAAGTGTTTAAAATTCTGATCGTTGTTATTCGATTTATAGAAAGTCCCGTAATCCAGCTCATTATTTAAAAAGGCAGCAAAAAGAGAATAAATCCCATTTTTTGAAAGTTCATTATTATACCGGTTTGGCGTCTTTTCAGCCCAACTGTAATTGACGACAGAGTAAGAAAGAAGCGGCAATATCAATAATGCCAATCCGGTGGTCATTCTGGCCTTAATACTGCTTTTACTCATCATAGAGGCTTCCAGTAATTTCCTTTTAAGTATCAGGTAAATAATCATCAGATCAGCCAACAGAATGGAGCCTATCAGTAGTGGAATAGGATACGATTCCCAAAGGTTGGTAAGCACTTCGGTAGTGTAAACCAGGTAATCGACAGCGATAAAATTGTAACGCACACCAAATTCCTCCCAGAAAAAATATTCTGAAACGCCATTGAAAAGGAGGATATAAAAAGTAACGAAGTAAAAGAAATAGGCCATCCATTTGTAAAAAGGTGAATGTAAAAACCTATCCGATACCATCATAAGAAAAATCACGAACGGAATTATAAAGTAGGAATAGGCTACTGTATCAAAGAACAATCCGAGCAGGTAGAAATTAAGCAGACTGAAAATTCCGGTATTTACTTCCGTAAATGACATACCAAAAAGAACAGTACGACTCAGAAAAGAGATACTCACAAATAAAATGTAAACCAGCAGAATACCGCCAAAACGATTATTAAGTCCTTTTTTAATCATAGACAAATATTTGAAAACAGGGAATACTGTAAATATATGAAACACCCTCGTCATTTGGGAAAACCATCATTAACAGGTTTCTAAAACACCAGTATTTGATGAACATGCAAATATATAACCCTTTCACGATAATGACAAGCCATTTAATTCGAGAAAATCAGCTAATTATTTTTATAGTTCGGTTCATAGATGTATTTTTGCGATTAATTACCGATCTGAAATTTCTATGAATCAATCATTTGCAAGAGAAAAGATTTTATTCATCATCAATCCTGTTTCAGGAACCAAGTACAAAGGACATTTACCGGAATTAATTAAAAGGCTGATAGACACATCTATTTTTGATGCCGAAGTGATCTTCTCAAAGTATAAGGGGGAGGCGACTGAGATAGTTGTCCGGAAATCAGGTGAAGGATATCGGTATTTTGTTGCTGTCGGAGGCGATGGAACCGTCAATGAAATCGCAAAAGCGCTGATCAATACCGAGGCGATCCTGGGAATCCTCCCGATAGGATCAGGCAACGGGCTTGCGCGACATCTTTGCATTCCCTTGCAACCCGAAAATGCCATTCAGCTCATCAACAAACAGAAGATTCAGACAATCGATTACGGAATGATTAATAATGTACCATTTTTTTGTACCTGCGGAGTTGGATTTGATGCTCTGATTGGTGAAAAATTTGCACAAAGCAAGGGAAGAGGACTGTATAACTATTTTAAAACTACAGTAATGGAGTTTTACAATTATAAACCGGAGAATTATAAAATCACGATAGATAACCAACCTTCAATACATCGTACTGCTTTCTTAATCACAGTTGCTAATGCCTCCCAATATGGGAATAATGCCTACATCGCTCCCGATGCTGATTTATGTGATAATCAGCTCGACATTTGCATCCTCTCTCCTTTCCGGTTATACCAGGCTCCTGTAATTGGAATAAGGTTATTCCTGAAAAACATCAACAAGAGTCCGCTCATGTATAACCAAAGAGCAAATAAAATACGGTTGGAAAGAGCATCAGAAGGTGTCATTCATTTTGACGGTGAACCGGTCCGGATGGAAAGAACGTTGGATTTATCAGTGATCAATAAAGGTTTAAATGTCATTATCCCATAAAAAATAATTGTGCTAATCAAATCTGAGTGAGTCACTTGGATCTGAGTCAATGGTATGCCATAATTGCCTGTAAATCGTAAAAACAGCCACAACGAAGACGGCAATAAAAACAATGAGATAGTTCGTAAAACTCAGGGATACATGATAAGCAAACCGGTTAAGCCAATAATAAGAGAGCATGAATGCGATTGGCAAAGCAATTATCCCGGAGATCGTTATTAATCTAAGCACTTCTTTTGACAACAGCATCACCAGTTCTTTAGTTCCTGCTCCAAGAACTTTACGAATTCCAATTTCCTTTGTCCGGTAAATGGTGGTCAATGCCAATAAGGAATATAGTCCCATACACGCAATAAATATGGCAAAGAATGAAAAAACGACCGCAACCTGACCGGTAGATTTTTCTTCTTTATATAATTCGCTTAAACTTTCATTCAAAGAAAAATGAGAAAATGGAATATTTGGATATGCTTTATCCAAAGATTTTCTTACGACATTAATCATTTCATTTCCTACAGGTTTTGTGAACCTGATCGTTGCAAATTTAATATGCTCTGCTGCACCGGGGAATATAATAAGCGGCTGAATTTTTGTGTGTAATGACTCAAAATTAAAATTTTCAACTACCCCTTTTATAATCAGGCAGTTTGTAGTTGCATCGGGATTGATCCTGTATATTGTTGAGCCTATTGGATCCTTCAGGCTAAGGTATTTCACAGCTTCTTCGTTAATAATAACATCAACCGTATCTTTTGATAAATATTTTTGTTTATTAAAATCTCCTTTGGAGAGCTTCATGCCATAAGTGCTGAAGAATAAAGAATCGGTGGCCATAACATACATCAGCAAATTACTTGACCGGTCATTACCGTTTTGAACACTTTGCATTCCCATTACCTGACCGGGAACGGCACTTGAATAACTGACATTTTCAACATCTTTTAATGTCATTAATGTTTTTCGAAAATCGTTTTCATCTCCTTCTAACCCTATTATATTTTGAATAACAAAAAGGCGTTCCTTCTGAAATCCGACCCCTTTTTGCTGAACAAACCGAAGCTGACGATATATTGTTGACGTAGAATAGATAATAACCAGAGAGAAAACAAATTGAATAATAACCAATAAGCCCCGAAGCCCCTTACCTCCAATACTAAATTGCCTTTGCTGACTTAAGATCGTTGCCGGACTAAAGCGCACGATATAAAATGCCGGATAAATTCCTGCAATCACTCCGGTGACGAATGTGACACAAAAAATAACCGGCGAGAGTTTAAACAAAAGCAGCTGAATATTCAAAACTGTATTTTTCTCAATCAGGTTGGTATTTGGATAAACCAATTCAACAATAACCAAGGCAAAAAAGAGTGAGATAAAACTGATCGTAACAGATTCTGCCAATAATTGCAAGGACAATTCCCGCCTTTGAGATCCCAGAATTTTGCGAATTCCAATTTCCCGCACCCTTCCGGCCAATCGCGCTGTTGATAAATTGGCATAATTAATACATGCTATCAGGATAATAAGAATTGATATACCCGCAATAATCAAGAGTGTCTGAATATTTACATTTTGGGAATTTTCATATTTAAGATGAGAAAACAAATGAATATCAGCAACTTTCTGAAGCCTAAGAACAAAATACTCATCCTTTTCCTTCATCTGCTTTATCGTTAATCCCATTGTTTTTTCCAGGTCGGCACCGGCCTCATGTAAAAAACCTTTAAGTAATTTATCTTCCATTGCCGACAAGCCGAGATAAGCAGAGTCAGCCGGCTCAGATAAATCGGTACCTTCCTTAAACCGGTAATAAGTATAAAGGTAAAGCGAAGTCCACCCAAGATCGGGTAGAATAACAGATGAAAGCGAGACCAGCGATTTATAACTCAGATGAGAATTAGCCGGACAATCTTCCACAATTCCGGTTACCGTCCATTTTTTGTCGTTTTCGACTGTCAGTATTTTGCCTAAAGCACCACCTGGAAACAACTGATTTGCAACTGATTTCGAGAGGACAATTGAACGTGGCTTGTTAAGACAAGTCGTGGGATCTCCTTCAAGCAATTTAAACCCAAAAATATCGAAGAAAGTAGAATCGACATACAACAGCGTTCTGCGGTCAATCTGTGTTACAACTGGTGCTATAACCGGAATATCGCGGTCATTTTTAAAGATTCGGCACGCTTGCTCAATTTCCGGAACAAAAGGCTTTAAACCAAATGCGAACATTGGTGAGGAGACGGCAACTTTAGATTCCAATCCACCTAATTTTGAATCGAGATAAACCCGGCATAAACGGTCTGATTCAGGATGAAAGGAATCAAATTTCGACTGCTCCCAAATGTAAACCATCACCATAATGGCACATGCCATCCCTACTGCAAGACCAAAAACATTTATAATAAAATATTCTTTGTTTCGCAGCAGATTTCGAACAGCAGATAAAAGGTAATTTTTCATGACGAAATTACAAATTGGATGCAGTTCGTGAATAACTTTCTGTTACTACATGACCATCGAAGAGGTGAATAATCCTCTGCGAACGCTGAGCCTGCATCAATGAGTGCGTAACCATTATGATAGTAGTTCCTTCTTCGTTGAGCCTGATCAATAGCTGCATAATATCCTCCCCATGTGCTGAATCAAGATTTCCGGTAGGCTCATCAGCAAGAATTATTCGTGCTTTTGCAATTACAGCACGCGCCACTGCAACGCTCTGTTGCTGACCTCCTGAAAGTTCATTCGGGAAATAATCGGCACGATGTTTCAGGTTAAATTTTTCCAATATCTGATTAACGCTTTGATTCCGTTCAGCAGGAGTTATCTTTTTGTAGATAAGTGGCAATTCTATATTTTCACGCACTGTGAGGTCATCGATTAAATTAAATCGCTGAAAAACAAATGCGAAATTGGATTTCCTAAGATCAGTCCGGTTTCTTTCGGAAATATCGGAAACCAAATTCCCATCCAGCAACAATTTTCCTGAACTCGGTGTATCAATTAAACCAATGATATTTAGCAGAGATGTCTTTCCGCATCCCGAAGGGCCCATAATACTTACGAACTCGCCATCTGCCACAGATAAATTGATATTACTAAGTGCCTTAGTCTCAACATCTTTATTACGGAAGACTTTCCCAATATCAATTAATTCTATCATATCTGAGTAAAAAAGCAGTTCTAAAATGACCTAATCAATGCAACTTTGTTTAAGTCATAAATCGTACCATTCATGCAATAACTTAATTTCGTGCCGTTTACGATACAACAGCAAAAATAAATTGTCCGTATCCGTACATTTAATGACCGATTTCGTACATTTACTTTTTATATAACAGGATATGCAAATTGTTTCAAAGATGAAATATACCAATCATTATTGTAGATTGCAAGTTTATAAAAACAGGAATGATTTGCAATCGCAATTTTTCAATGATTGTGGCCTGGTGTTTGTGATTCAATTTTAAAAAAGTATTATGGTTAAAATGGGCAAAATTCTTGCAATTGATGACAATGAGGACATTCTTTTCTCACTTAGACTTCTTCTGAAGCCTCATGTTGAAAAAATAATAACCTCAAATATCGCCACCTCAATCCCTGAATTACTTAAAAATGAAGATTTTGACGTAATCCTGCTTGACATGAATTTCACTAAAGATGCTATCAGCGGACAGGAAGGGTTCTTTTGGCTCAAAAAAATTCTTGAAATTGATCCTTCGGCAGTGGTTCTGTTTATTACAGCTTACGGTGATATTGAAAAAAGCGTCCGTGCAATTAAAGAGGGTGCATCAGACTTTATTCTTAAGCCCTGGCAAAACGAGAAGCTATTGGCAACTTTAAATTCGGCAATGAATCTGCGAAAATCGAAAATGGAGATTGAGCAACTTAAAAGCCGGGCCAAAGCAATCAATAATATGATGAACCGGACGTTCAAAGATTTTATTGGAAATTCGGTTGAGATGCAAAAAGTTTACAACTCAATTTCGAAAGTAGCTACTACTGATGCGAGCGTTTTGATATTAGGAGAGAATGGCACAGGCAAAGAATTGGTTGCAAGGGCATTACACCAAAATTCAAGCCGATCAGATGAAACTTTTATCAGTGTGGATTTAACGTCGATTAGTGAATCTCTTTTCGAAAGCGAGCTTTTTGGTCATACAAAAGGCTCATTTACGGATGCCAAAGCCGACAGACCCGGTCGTTTCGAAATTGCAGCAGGCGGAACGCTGTTTCTAGACGAGATCGGTAATCTGCCAATGCCACTCCAGGCCAAAATACTAACGGTACTCGAACGACGGGAAGTGATCAGAGTTGGATCAAATAAACCCATTCCTATTGATATCCGTCTGATCTGCGCTACGAATATGCCACTTCATCAAATGATTGAAGAGGGAAAATTCAGGCAGGATTTGTTATATCGGATCAACACTGTTGAAATAGATCTGCCTCCTCTTCGCGAACGATATGGCGATGTTCCATTGCTTGCTGTTCACTTTTTCCAGATTTACGCAAAAAAATACAAGAAACAGCTGCGTGGATTTACCAAAGAAGCAATGAAGCGACTCGAAGAATCAGGATGGCCGGGTAATGTCAGAGAATTACAACATGTAATTGAACGGGCAGTAATTATGACAGAATCCGAATGGGTTAATCCCAATGACTTACAAATGAGAATATTAAACAAAACGAGTGATGATTTGGAATTAGATAATTATGACCTTGAAAAAGTTGAAAAAACAATTATAATAAAAGTAATGAAAATGCATCAGGGAAATATTTCCAAAGCGGCAAGCGAACTTGGGCTAACCCGCACTTCACTTTATCGAAGAATGGAAAAATATGGGCTCTAAAAATTTTAGAATATCACTTTTTATCAGAGTACTGGCAATAGTTTTCAATGCCTTTGTGATCATGTGGCTGCTTTTTTCAACCAGCTATTATTTCACAATGTCTTTGGCTGTTGGAATTGCCATCTATCAGGTTGTAATACTGATACAATTTGTTGAAACGACCAATACGCTGTTAACCAACTTTTTGGAATCTCTGAGATATTCTGATTTTTCACGAACATTCGAGATTAAGGGTCTTGGGCATTCATTCGACCGTTTGACAGAATCTTTTAATGTAGTGATCAACGACTTTAGAAAAGTCAGAGAAGAACGCGAACAAAACTTCTTTTACCTGGAAACTGTAGTTGAACATATCGGCATCGCACTGATTAGCTATCGCGAAAATGGTGCTGTTGAACTAATTAATAATTCTACAAAAAAACTCTTCAAAATAACAAATCTTAAAAATTTAAGCGAACTCGAAGGCTTTTCTTCTGAACTTGTCTCTAAATTAATGACCATCACCAACGGGGAAAGTATTATGGTGAAAATCCAGAAACAAGACACACTCCTTCAGCTGGCAATTTTTGTGACTGAATTTAAAGTCGCCGACCGGCTAATCCGAATGGCTTCTATTAAAGATATCCAGAATGAGCTGGAAGAGAATGAAATGGAAAGCTGGCAAAAACTTATCCGGGTACTAACTCATGAAATAATGAATTCAATTACGCCTATTGCGTCAATTACTCAAACACTAAATTACATGATCAAGGATGTAAGATCAACTTACACCAATGCATTTCAGGATGAAGGAGAGCATCAGGCTATCGAAGAAATTGCGCTTGCAATTGAGACCATCCATAAAAGAAGTATCGGGCTACTCCATTTTGTGGAATCGTACCGGGATCTCACACGCATCCCTACGCCTAAATTTACCATCTTTTCAGTGCAAACACTATTCGAAAATCTGATGGGATTAATGAAAAAAGAAATGCATAACCTTAACATTCAATGTACTACAATTATAATTCCAGAAAATCTTGAACTTTCAGCCGATGAACAATTAATAGAGCAAGTATTAATCAACCTTCTGAAAAATGCAATTCAGGCACTCGGGAAAACAGAAAATCCACAAATCGAACTGAAAGCTTTTACAGATATTAACGGGAAAATAAATATTCAGGTTTCTGATAATGGACAAGGAATTATTCCGGAAGTGCTGGATAAGGTATTTGTTCCATTTTTCACAACTAAACCAAAAGGTTCCGGAATAGGACTTAGCCTGTCACGCCAAATCCTTCGGCTTCATGGAGGAACTTTAACCGCACACTCCGAACCGGATAAACATACCGCATTCATTTTAAAATTCTGATCTTCATATAAATACATTGAAAAGATTTAAAACATACATACTGGTTATTTTACTTATCTGCACTTTTTTTGTGGTTGCAATTATTTATGTAAATAATACAATCACAAAAAAGGGTAACGCCTATTGTTTTTACTCGATAGATTCGATTCCACATAACCATTGCGGACTCGTATTAGGAACCAGCAAATACCTTTGGAACGGAAAACGAAATCTCTATTATACCAACAGGATTAAAGCGGCTGTAGAGCTCTATAACTGCTATAAAATTGACTTTATTATTGTAAGCGGGGATAACCGGAAACGAAATTATAATGAACCTATTACGATGTACAACGACCTAATTGCTGCCGGAATTCCCAATAAAAAAATTATCCTTGATTATGCAGGATTCAGGACACTTGATTCAGTAGTAAGAGGCAAAGAAGTTTTTGGCCAGGATCAATTCACTATTATTTCCCAATCATTTCATAATCAGCGTGCGATATACCTTGCACGAAAAAAGGGAATCGAAGCCATCGCCTTTAATGCCGATGCCGTAAGCGGAAGAATGACACTTAAGGTTCAACTGCGCGAAATAGCAGCCAGAATGCTGGTGGTCTTCGACATGATGACTGCAAAACAACCGCATTTTTTAGGCGAAAAGGTGGTGGTTCCGGCGAATTAAAGGCTGAACATTTTTAGAACCGGATATTATATTTGAGTTTAAAACGCAAGGCGCTTTCATTAATTACATACCGTTCAAGTGGCTGAGAAATATTAGATGTCCACACAATAAATATCTCGTTTCCAGGCTTTACAATCCACTGAAATCTTGTTTGTACTCCAACAGTTTTTGAATTATTATCGTATTGAAAATAATTATTTAACGTAATATCCGGACTAAAAAGAATATTTGCATTCACCTGATAAATTTGTGCCGTAAACTGGCCCGCAGGAAGTGTCACCTCATTCTGTTTGTATTTTATCCCTATGAACAAAGGTACTGCTACCTTATAATTAATACCGGCGGTGTAGTCCCGGCGCGATCCATTGTAAAAATCACCCCAGACATAAGAACCGGTCACTGCAAAATTACGGCTTCCCGCAGTAGTGAGATTCAACGACTGCCGAAAAAATTGATATTTTCCAACAGGAATTACAAAATTTGAAAAGATATTAAAGTTTTTTTCAAGATTTTCATAACTTTGATTAATAGACCAGGAAAACTCTTCTCCGGATTTAAAGCGCAGAGAAAATGGTGAGTAACTGATCGTCCTTGTTTCGAGAACATTTGAGAAGTTGACGATATGATCGAAGCCAATTCCTGTATTGACTTGCAGCAAGCCCCATTTATTCGGTCTGGGGCCAATTTTAATGTTTCCGTATGACTCTTTGATGTTGGTTCGGGGAACAAATCCCATACCTGCAACGAAGTGCTCGCCTATCTCGTGATGGCCCAACGTGAAGGAAAGGAAATCGTTCGGATAAGTAAACGTTCCGCCCCAGGATAAATCGTTGTTTGACAAACCTTTAGTGTTGGATTTCAATCCAAATAAGATTAATGAAAGATTTTTATTCCCCCTGAATTTCGAGGTGGCCAATTTCATATCAATTCCTCCGACAAAGTTTTCTGCCTGAGAAACAGTATTGCCAAAGGTGCCAATCATACCAATGGAAGAGGCGCCGTTGATATTGCGGGAAATGCGGGCGACCGAAAAATTGGAATTTCCCAAGGAATGGTCATCGTTGACTTGCATCACGCCGATATTCCATCGGCCAATCGTTCCCGTCAGCTTCCCTGCATAATTGATCTTTATCGGCAATCCATTGCTGTCCAATCCCATACGACGCGAAAGAAAGGGAATAATAGCCTTCCCATATGGGTTCCCATCATCACCCTGAATCCCAAATGAAAAATGACTTGAACCATCAAGAAAAAAATCTCTTCTCTCAGGAAACAAAACATCGAAGCGTGTAAGGTTAATCTGCCGATCATCAACAGCAGTTTCAGCGAAATCAGTATTAAAAGACAATACGGATTTCAGGCTTGGGGTAATCTGATAAAACAGATCAAGGCCACCATCGGCACGGTATTTATTTTTATTATCACGTTTAGTATCCATTCCGCCGACAACATAAGGAGAAAGATCAAGTCCGATTCCCTGTGAGATATTTTGAATTCCTTCAATCAATCCGGCATCCGAGACTTGAAATTTATAGTTGTTGATATTAGCGGCAGGCCAATAGGAAGATTCCAGCTTTCGCTTGATATGTCGTATAAATTTTATCCCCCACGTTGACAAGTTCTTATCGAAACCTATTGTTTTAAATGGGATGGCCATTTCGGCTTCCCATCCATCAGCCACAATTCTGGCCTTTGAATCCCATACTCCATTCCAGTTTTTATTGAAAACTGCGCCATTTTCGCTGATTGTGGCATCCCCAAACGAACCTCTCGGACCAATCTGAAACCAGTAACCATTACGGTGATCGAGAAAAGTATCCAGAATCACCTGAACCCTGTCGTCATTTCCCAAATCAGCATCCCGTGCCATCTCCCTGGAAGTTATCTTGCCGGGATCATCGAAACACTTAACCCCGATATAAAGATGCGCCGCATCATAACAAGTATAAATGATGGTTTTTTCAGATACAGGCTGACCAGGATTCGGCTCACGCTGAAATAGTTCGTTTACGGTGGCTGCATTTTTCCATGCCTCATCGTTCAAATGGCCATCAATTACGGGCGATTTGGATACGTAAACCGCTTTTAACGCCGGCTGGGCAAAACCTGCTATTGGAATTAAAATTAAGAACAATAAAAACCGCAGGAAAAAATTTATCATAAGAGCAACTATTTCAGGCGCTGAAAATAAGAATAAATATTGATTTCATCAGAAGATAATTTGTTTTTTAATTGCCTGATGGAACACCTGAGTCATCTTCATTCGTGTTTGCGAAGCGCAGATTCATGGGTGTTTCATCAGAAGATAATTTGTTTTTTAATTGCCTGATGGAACACCTGAGTCATCTTCATTCGTGTTTGCGAAGCGCAGATTCATGGGTGTTTCATCAGAAGATAATTTGTTTTTTAATTGCCTGATGGAACACCTGTGTTATCTTCATTCATGTTTGCGAAGCGCAGATTCATGGGTGTTTCATAAGCCTTAAACAGATTAGGATTCAATAACTTTCCGATTGGCTTTTGTGGTTGCCTGGACCCGTTTTGATTCAAGTCGCCTTTCGACCGATGCTTTGGTAGGTTTAGTTCCAAGTCGTTTTTTTCGGGGTGTAAGCACCTTTATCAGAAGTATATAAAACTTATTGATTACTTTATCTTTGTTTTTAAGTTGTGAACGCTCCGACTGTGAGACAAGGATTAATTCACCTTCCTTATTGATTTTATTAATCAGTTTTTGGAATACGAGGACCTTTTCATCATCATTCAGCAAAACAGAAGCCCCGACATTAAATCGTAGTTCTACTTTAGTACTTACTTTATTGACATTTTGTCCTCCCGGTCCCCCACTGCGGGAGGCCTGAAAAACAAATTCATCCTTAAAGTCTCTGTCGCGAATGTCCATCAGTATATATTTTCACAATTCTAATCAAAAAATCGTTTGCTGATCTTTAGATTTCAATAAAACTATTTTGACGCTTCAAAAAGTAGTGTAAATTTGGAAAAAAACAGATAATTATTTTTTGCAAGATGGAAATTAAAATTGAACCGGGCTGGAAAGAGCAGCTAAAAGAGGAGTTTAACAAACCCTATTTCACCCTATTAACCGATTTTGTGAGATCGGAATATGCTGCACAAAAAATATATCCACCCGGAAATTTGATTTTCAATGCATTCGAAAAATGTCCGTTTGACAAAGTAAAGGTTGTTATTCTTGGACAGGATCCGTATCACGAAGCAGGTCAGGCACATGGACTTTGCTTCTCTGTCCCGGACGGTGTAAGTTTTCCACCATCTCTCCGCAACATCTTTAAAGAGATACAAAACGATCTTAGTATTCCAATTCCTGATTCAGGTAATCTTCTGCGTTGGGCAGATCAAGGGGTATTTTTGCTCAATGCAACGCTGACAGTCAGGGCTCAACAGGCTGGTTCGCATCAAAAAAAGGGATGGGAAACATTCACCGATAAGGTGATTTATTCACTTTCCGAATCCCGGGAGCATATTGTTTTTCTGCTCTGGGGGGCCTATGCACAGCGCAAAGGAGAGATGATCAATTCAAGTAAACATCTAATTCTAAACGCAGTGCATCCATCGCCACTGTCTGCGCACCGGGGTTTTTTCGGAAACCATCAGTTCAGTAAAACCAATGAATACCTTTTATTTCACGGAAAGAAACCCATCACGTGGTAAATACCATACCAATTTAAATTCATTTAGCCTTAGTGAAAAGATCTTCCGCTTGTGTAATCTGATCAGGTTTTCCAAGATCCATCCACAAGGAGGAGGGATCGTGGTAGCCAATAACAGGATGGTTGGCTGCCAGCCGAAGGTAGAGTGGAATCAATGGGAAGTTCCCGGTTTCTGTAATCAGGCTAAAGATTTTTGGATCGATTAACTGAATGCCGCTAAATGCCAATAAACGGGTATTTTCCACATTGCGCGAATTGATCGCTTCACCGGTTTTGATATTTTGCCATCCTGCCAGCTGCATTGTATTGTCAAAAGCGAGGTAACGCGACGTAGAACGATCACGGACTGCAAGCGTAGCCAACCCTCCCCTCGCCTGATGATATTCCCGGAAAAGCGTTAAATCAATATTACTTAACACATCGACGTTATAAACCAAAAAGGGTTCATTTCCTTCTAAAAATGGCAGTGCCTTTAAAATTCCGCCACCTGTATCCAGCAATTGATCCTGTTCATCAGAAATTGTGATCGATAGCCCAAAATCATTATTAACCTCTAAAAATCGGATGATCTGATCTCCAAAATGGTGTACATTGATTACCAATTCATTATAACCGGCGCTGCTAACTTTTTCTATTGCTCTCTGCAGCAATGTTTTGCCTGCCACTTCAACAAGCGCTTTGGGTTTTCCGGCAGTAAGCGGATAGAGCCTGGTGCCAAGACCCGCGGCAAAAATCATCGCTTTCATCTGTATATAATTTTGTTTTTAAATTACCGGATAGCCTGTCCCGATTTATCGGGAGAACACATGTCCACTCTTCGTAAGTGTTTGTGAAGCGGAGAATCGTGGGTGTTTCATCGGCAAAATACATTTTTAGAGATGACAACCGAAATTTACCGGATCTCTTTAGGATTGCAAACCTGTTTTTCTTTCAATGCCTTACGACCGCATTTCTTACATTCGAATTTAGGATCTTCCGGTTTTTCGTAGTCCTTCTTTTCGCAACGTTTTTTTGCCATTACAACTTAATTATCTTGTTCACGATGGTGAATAACAATCCTGACCGGATATTTGTTTTTAAGGTATGCCGCCATTCTTTCAGCAGAATAGACCGACCTGTGCTGCCCGCCTGTACAACCGAAGCTTACTGAAAGATTTGTGAATCCCCGTTCGATGTATTTTACAACAGACCGTTCTACGATCGAGAATACAGGTTTCAGGTATTCTTCCATATCTGAATCTACTTCAAAAAATCGGATAACAGCTTCGTCTTTTCCGGTCAGTGATTTATATTGATCATATTTGCCGGGGTTGCGCACTGAACGACAATCGAATACAAATCCCCCTCCATTACCTGAATGATCGGCCGGATATCCTTTCTTGAAAGAAAAACTGGTAATCGCGATTGTAAGCTGAGCTTGTTTTAGCGCGACTTTTTTAAGAATTTCTGATTCACGCAGCGATTTCAAAACTTTGACCAATTCGGGCAGTTGAACCGGCAAGGCAAGTTTGCCAAGAACGACCTCCAGATTTTCGAGGGCAAATGGGATACTTTTTAGAAAGTGCTCTTTTTTTTCATAGAAGCCTCTGAATCCATAGGCGCCCATTGCCTGCATCATTCTGATCAGTACATAGCCATAAAAATACTGAAGAAATTCAGACCGGTCAACAGGATGAATTTTTTCCACTTCGTCAAGATAATCGTCTATTAATTCCTCCCTGATTTCCTGAGGGATATTGGCTTTTGAGTCGTAAAGTAAGGAAGCCAGATCATATTGCAATGCTCCATGCCTGCCACCTTGATAATCAATGAACCAAGGTTCATTATCAAGTAACATTATGTTGCGGCTCTGAAAATCGCGGAACATGAAAAAATTACTTTCAGCTTTTAAAAGGTAATCAGTAAACGATGTAAAATCGTCCTCCAGAAGCTGTTCGTTAAATGAAATTTTTGCAAGCTTTAGAAAATAATACTTGAAATAGTTCAGATCCCACGACATCGATTGCCTGTCGAACGCCTTACGTGGATAACAATAATCATAATTGAGATCTTTGCCTGCAATAATTTGTATTTTAGGCAATTCCCGAACTACTTTACGGTATATTCTCGTAATTTTATCAGAGAAACCCTCTGTCTCCCGAACTTCGCTCAAAAAGCTGAATAAGGTTTGGTTACCCAGATCTTCCTGCAGATAAATACGTTCTGATGGTTTATAACTGTAGATTTCGGGCACTTTAATTCCTTTGCTCCTGAAATGTTTGGAAAATTCGATAAAGGCATTGTTCTCCTTTTCGTCATCATTCCAAGTGCCAATGGCTTTAAAATGGGGGCTTGTCAACCGAATGTATTCACGGTATGATCCCGAAGGGGGTAAGTTTTCAATGATTACACTTTCATCCATGAACCTTTGTTTGTAAAGGTCTGCAATGTCCTGCTGAATTTTCTTTTTCAAAGTTTTTTTAATCTTAACAATCAGTATGTCAAAGATACAATTTGAAACCAAATTGCAAAGTAAAAAAAACGAGTTAAAAACTCGATACAGCTTCCCCCTATTTTGCTCGTTGCTGAGTTTGTTTTCAAGGGGTTTGATGATCCACTGCTCCTCTGCCCTACCGTTTTGGGGATTGATTTCGAAGAATGTAAAGATGGGTTTGTCGGCATTATCGGTGCCACAAAGATTGGCTTCCACATCATCCATATATTTTTCGATGGCTTGTTTACGGAGTTCGATATCGGCATATTCGGTTTTTGGAAATTGCTTATCCCAGAAGGAATAAGGTATCTGAATGTGCCATTTCCATGTGATTTGATTTTCGTAGGCTTTTTTTAGAAAGGATGGAACTTTTTTGGCAATATCGATCCATCCGGCCTGGTAGGCTGCCCACCAGATGGGTGCGCTGTAATATTCGCCGTTGCCCCAGCTGTCACGAATGACGTAAACAAAAGCTTTACCGGCAGTTTGCTTTGCCCAGCGGCGGCGCTGAAGATCGGCATAAGGATCGTATTCGTCGAGCACATCGCAAATCTGGTATTGCGACTCGGCAGGCATATCGGGCCATTTGCCTGAGATGACGCATTTGGAAATTATTCCGGAAGGATCGGCAATGCTTAAGCGGCAATATTTGGCGTTGATGGTGTTGATGCCGGCAATTGCTGAACCATCGGCATTCATGAGTATCTGCACAAAAGCGCAGCCGAATTTTAGATAATCACGCAAGGCTTTGGCCATAAAACGGCGAACAAGGCGCGAATTGGCAAAAGTAAGCAATGATTTATCGTTTGCACGTTCGAGGATTTCGTTTCCGGACTCGTCGTAATCAGTCACACGACAGGCATAGATTCCTTGACCGAGGGTGAAATTACGGGTAAATTTAAGACCGCTGTTAAGCACTCCAACGCTGTTGATGATATCGTCGGCTAATGCTGGGAAGTTGTTGCTGGCGCCCCAGTCGGAAATCCAGACATCGCCAACGAGCAGTTTATCTTCGTCGGGATTTTTGGGTTGTGCGGTTTTTTTGAGTTTAACGTCGGGTATTCCGGTGGTTTTCGCGAGGTAGCTTTTGCCGTAGGCAATAAGCGGAACTCCAGCTGCATTGAATTGTATATCTGCCATTATAGTTTGATTTTTTTACCGTTCCATTCAATTAAACCGTCGATATGTACCGGAGTGACATGACCGGAAGCGTTATTGGCACTATCGACCGGACGGATGCCACGCATGGAATGATCGTAGTTATTGAACCGTAATCCGGCTGCTACTGCCCGGGGGATAAAAACCAGTTCACCGTTTTTTTTGACAAACTTAATGGAGAAGGTTACTTGCTTACCTTCGGGGGTTTCTTTAATATCATACTCTTTAAGCGCAAGGTTACGATGAATGGTATTGAGTTCTGCCATAATCTTGTTTTAGGGTAAAGATATATGGAGGGGACTTGGGAGGAAAGGACAAAAAAAAGGGATAATGGGAAGGGAGAAACGGCTACGAACACGATTGGAGTTGGCACAGTTCTGTTTACCTTAGAACTACGCATGCCAAAGTGTAAAGTGCCGTTGGGTGAAATATAAAAAAATTATTTTTATATTTACAAAAAAATCATTTAAAATGAAAGAGATAGAAAATCAATACAATGAATATAATAATCAAGGAGTTGAACTATTAGAAAACGGGAAAAATAATTCTGACAAACTTATGGGAGGTTCTAAAAATTCGTTTTTTTAATTTTTTTCGTCATGTTTTTCTGA
>JBAXOA010000010.1:0-67373 GCA_037133495.1 Mariniphaga sp.
ATGAAAACGATAAAACGTCTTGGGATTGAGAAAAATACGATCATCATCCTGTCAAGCGATAATGGTCCGGTGGTTGATGACGGATATAAAGATCAGGCTGTTGAACTTCTAGGCAATCACAAACCTTCAGGTGAATTCAGAGGTGGAAAATACAGCAGTTTCGAAGGTGGAACGAGAGTTCCGGGGATCGTCGTCTGGGAGGGAACCGTTACTCCGGGCATATCAGACAAACTGGTCTGCCAGATTGATATGATGACCACTTTTGCCAGGTTGCTAAAAGTAAATCTGCCTCGTGGTGCAGCACCCGACAGCGAGAATCATTTGAATACATGGCTGAATAAAGGCGGGAAAGGCCGGAAATTTCTGGTATTGCAGAATGTAAATAATAACCTTTCGATTGAGGACGGAACATGGAAATACATTGCTCCGGGGAAGGGAGCTGCTTTAAATTCTCCGACCAATACTGAACTTGGGAACCTGAATCACGATCAATTGTACGACTTGTCATCAGATAGTGGAGAAAAAGTAAATATTGCTGACGAGAATCAGAAAATTGTGGTTAAACTCCGTAAAAGACTCGAAATGGAGCAGTCAAAGGGATTATTGAAACAATGACCATCTTTTATATTATCGTACCCTAATACTTTCTGTTTGAAGTCAGAGGAAAATTGATTACCTTTAGATTTAAATAGATAACATGGCAAAAATAGTTGTTCTGGGCGCAGGTATCTCCGGGCACACTGCAGCCGCTTTTATCAGAAAAAAACTGGGACGGACGCATCAGGTTGTAGTTGTAAGTCCAGGTGCTTTTTACCAATGGATTCCTTCCAATATTTGGGTTGGAGTTGGCAAGATGACTATCGACCAGGTACGGTTTAAACTTCAGCCTGTTTACGACCGATGGAAAATTGACTTTCGGCAAGCCAAGGCCACTGCAATTTTTCCGGAAGGCGATCAATCAACGGAACGGCCTTATATTTCAATCGAATACACAGGAGAAATCCAGCGTGGTGAGACGGATAAAGTTGACTATGATTACCTCGTTAATGCAACAGGACCGAAACTTAATTTCGAAGCCACAGAAGGCCTTGGACCTGGCAGATTTACACATTCCGTTTGCTCATGCGATCATGCAGCAGCTACGTGGGAGGCCCTTCAGATTTGCATTAAGCGGATGGAAAAAGGAGAGAAGCTTCGTTTTTTAATTGGTACAGGTCATCCTGCCGCAACATGTCAGGGGGCTGCTTTCGAGTATGCACTCAATGTCGCATTTGAGATAAAATCGCGGGGATTACTTGATATGGCTGATATCACCTGGATATCAAATGAATATGAATTGGGTGATTTTGGAATGGGAGGCGCGTTTATTAAAAGAGGAGGTTACGTTACGCCTACAAAAGTTTTCAGTGAATCGATTTTTGCAGAATATGGCATTCGGTGGATCAAACGTGCCGGAGTGACAAAGATTGACGAGGGAGTAGCCCATTACGAGACTCTTGATGGACAATTGCATACTCATTTATTCGACTTTGCGATGCTCATTCCTGCCTTCGCCGGAGTCGGACTTAAGGCATTCGATAAAACCGGTGAGGATATCGCTGCAAAGCTTTTCGCGCCAAGCGGATTTATGAAAGTAGATGCCGATTACTCGGTGAAAGCTTTTGAGGACTGGTCTGTTGACGATTGGCCTTCTGTTTACCAGAGCCCTGCCTACGTAAATATATTTGCAACCGGAATTGCTTTTGCACCACCTCATCAGATTTCGAAACCGATGAAAAGCCCTAATGGAACATTGATTACACCTGCTCCTCCACGCACAGGAATGCCGTCGGGCGTGATTGGAAAAGTTGTAGCATTGAATATCGTTGAACAGATTCGTACCGGCCGCACTGATTTTAAACACAAAGCTTCAATGGGCCGGATGGGTGCTGCATGTGT
The DNA here is from genome assembly GCA_037133495.1 of Mariniphaga sp. Taxonomy (GTDB): domain Bacteria; phylum Bacteroidota; class Bacteroidia; order Bacteroidales; family Prolixibacteraceae; genus JAAFHB01. The sequence continues at coordinate 1,939 of JBAXOA010000010.1, forward strand.
CGTTTCGGCAGGATTTAGCATGTTTAAAGGAAATGCTGCAACGATGACGGTTTTTCCAATTGTTCCCGACTGGCAGAAATTTCCAGAATGGGGCCGTGATCTCAACTATACCATTGGCGAAGCCGGACTTGCCGGTCATTGGATCAAACTTTTTCTTCATTATATGTTTATTCATAAGGCGAAAGGATATCCATTCTGGTGGCTGATACCTGAATAAATATCTGACATTCACTAATTAATTATAAAGCGATGGGAAAAAATATAGTTCGCGGATATTATGATGAGTCATATCCCCCAATTCCAACCCGGATAACCAATTTCTGGCGCCGCAATCTGCTTTGGCAGGCATGGCGCTTTATTGTTCTCAACCTCAGGATTATGCGGATTATCGTGGGAGGACATTCCTGATAAATATGTCCGCCACTTAATAAGTGTGCTATTTCAGAAACAACGAAAATAGCCAAATGGCACCAAAGGCAGCAATTCCCATTACTGCTGTTGTGGTTGTCCAAACCCGGAATGTCGATTTTATCTCCAGATCCGAAAACTTGGTGACAACCCAGAAGTAAGCATCATTTGAATGTGAGATAAACATCGATCCGGCACCCATGGCCAAAGTGGCCAGAATAATTCCATTATCGTTATTCAGTTTTAGTGAGGCCAGCATGGGAGAAATGATAGATGCGGTAGTCATAATGGCTACTGTTGATGAGCCTTGAGCTGTTTTAAGAAAAGCCGCGATCAGAAACGGGACCAACAATCCGAGCCCGGTGGAAGCCAAATAAATACCAGCTACTTCACCGATGCCGGTCGCCTTAATCACCGTTCCGAAAATACCGCCAGCCGCAATTATGGCAAGGATTGCACCGGCTTTTTCTATCGAGAGATCAAATAATTCGTTTAATTCTTTCGGTTTTATCTTTTTATATAAAGAAATTGCAAGCGCTATCCCAATGATCAAAGCGATAATAGGTTCCCCTAAAAAAGAAACGATCTTTAATAAAATGCTTTGATCGCTTGGAACAAGAAGCTGAAGAACTGATTTGCCCGATAATAAAAGGACCGGCACGACAATAGGTAAAAATGAACGAAATGCAGAAGGCAAATCAACTGTCTCAGCAGAAATTTTCAGATCGGAATTATTAATGGCAGCTTTCTGATACTCTTTTCTGGTAATAAAGCGAACCCATAGAAATCCCGCCAAGGCAGAAACTGCAGCAACTGGAATTCCAACCACAATAAGCTGACCAATATTAGCAGACATGATACTCGCGGCAGCTGTTGCTCCCGGATGCGGAGGAATCAGACAATGAACTGAATACAAACCGGCTGCAAGAACAGAAGCCATAAAAACCATTGGTTTTCCGGTACTTTCTATCAACGATTTGTTAATTCCCTGAAGCACAATAAACCCGGAATCACAGAAAATGGGTATTCCAGTAATAAATCCTGTTGAATGAATTGCCATTCCTGCATTTCTCTTTCCTGTCAGTCTTAATATCGTATGGGCTATACTTTTGGTCGCATTCGTTTTATCGAGAATTAGTCCGAGTATGATCCCGAAAATAATGATTAAACCTATTGATTTCATGGTGTTGCCAAATCCCATCAGTATAGTGGGAACAACATCCGCGAGTGGCAAGGTTACCAATGCCATTAATAATGATACGATAAAGATCGAAAGAAAAGTGTTGTATTTTAATATTGAGGTGCTTACGACGATTAGTAGAAGACCTGTCAGGATAACGAAGATAATCATCATAAACTATGAATTACAATTTCATTTTCCAACCTTTTTCGGGGTGCATCTTTTAGTGCGTTCAAACCATTTTTTAAAGCTCCGGCTTCGTCATCATAAATGTAAGCAACCTCCACTCCTGGGATCTGAGAAAACTTTCCTGTACGATATGATCCTCGCCTGTTTACACCCATAATGGCAACAACTTTGTTGCTAGCAACATTTTTACCCAATAGGGGTAAATTCAAAATTGTCAGGCCACCGGCTGCTGACAGGGAGGAACTTTTTAAAAATGTTCTGCGCTCCATAATTATTTGAATTTGAATAATATTGATTATCTGCAAATACGAATCGTCGGATAATGCGATAAATGTAGTTATTCCAAGCAATAAAGCGGCGAAGAAACAAAAATAGCTGGGTGAAGTGTAATTACTATTTAGTATGACCTTTTAAAGACAATTTTTATACCTGAGGCATTCTTTAACAGAGAGATATTTATTCTTCTTTTGTATTCACCATCCAGAAGGAAAATGCGTTCAGATAGTTCCAGAATGAAGCAATTATTTCATCAGGCAACTCAAGTTTTGAAAGTACCTCAATATAACATTCCAGCCAAATGACCCGGGCGGCCTGATTAATCGCAAACGGAGCATGTCTTGAGGCAAGCATTGGTTTGCCCCGGCTCTTGTTATAGTAAGCGTGCCCCCCGCAAATCTGAATAAAAAAATCAGAAGATCGTTGTTTTGCCTTTTCAAGCGCTTCATCAATTCTTGGAAAAAGATGTTTGACTTCACTTTTGCTTAGCAAATCATAATGATCGCTTACCAATTTTCGCATTCCTTCCTCGGTAAGTAATTGCAGAAATTCCGGTGAAGGTAAAGTAACCGGAGGTCTGTATCCAAATTCAAACTGATTGATTGTGAAATCCATTGTTCAAATTTCCATCGTCATGCGTTCGGTTGCGATCATATAATACCTTGCAAAATTATCATCCGTCATATAATCATGCAATCGGGTTTGCCATTTTTTCGTCCGTTCCGATAACAAGACGATATTTTTATTGTTTTCGGCATTTTCAGGGTCAGCTTTTTGGATCTTTATAACTGCGATAAATTCATCCATCCATTTTTCATAACTAATCATAAATTCTTTTTGATCGGGGGTGATCGTTATAATCTGTGCTGATTCTACAATATTGGCTGAAATATGCGATGATGCAGTTAAAGTTGCACCAAGTGTAAACCCCAATTTGCGTAAAAATCCTCTTCTTTTATCTTCGTATCCGTCCATTTTTTCAATGTTTTTTATTGATAACAAAAGATACCTTGTTTTAGTTTAATAATTGAAAATTGTTTAATACCGGTACGGTAACGTATTTTCATGTGCCGGGACATCATGAATTCGCATCAGCCAGACTTCTGCAACCTGGACGCATCGCCCGCTTCCTCCTAATCCCTTTGGACGTGTCCAGCTGAGTTTTAATTCCCCTGTTTTTGTAGCTTCTGCAGGAATATCAAATTCAACCGGCTGATAATTCATCTCTTTGGGGCGCATTGGGTGTATCTCAAATTTGTCATTCGCCACTAGTCTGATATCACCTTTCCCCTCCGGACCATATACAATTCTGAGACGATAACGGGTGGTTTTATCAAGGTCCGGATAGAACATTTCCAAAGGATAATCATGTAATGTTTCAGCATACGTGCATGATGACACGCGGGATTCATGATTTCGAGATCGGACAACCATGCCCGAAGCCGGAGCGCGTTGAAAGGCAGGATCTTCAGTGTAAACAGAACCTTTTACAAGATGAGGCTGCGCTCCGGGATTTCCCAGATCATCGTAAAATCCTCCGGCGCCGGGATTGCTCCAGTTTAATATTTCATCAATTTTAAGTAAACGTTCAGTCTCCCCGGGGATTGCTCCAATCTCCGAAAAACACTTACGAAGCCAGGGTGCATTATTTAGCGGAAAGTCGATCAGATCAAGGTTTGCTCCCCTGCGGACGGCAATTGCCTGGTATCGGGATACGCTCAACTGCATGTGAATACTTTGGAAAAGAGCTTCAGCAAGTTCAAAAACACGCGCACGGGTATCGGTTGCCGGCAGCAGGTCAGGTTTTGCAAGTGCGTTCTCGGCATTCGCCAGCGCAGCTGAACTTCCGGTTAAACGTGCACGCCGGAGAAATTCCAAAGCTTTTTCTTCCTGTGCCGTTTCTTGTAAAAGTCTGCTGCGGTTTGTAGCATCGTAATAGGCACGGTATAGAGCTTGCTGGAAACGCCAGTTTTGCAGCATTGATGGCGTGGCGGATCGCTCAAGTTCCTGGAATTGGGCAAGAGTGGTTTGCACGCTCAGGTTGCTGGTGAGAGGTCCCCTCCAATTCTGTTCCAAACTGATAATTCCCTGAGCAAAAGACGTCCTTACTGCAGATCCGATAAAATAACCACTGTAATCACGTAAAATATTGGTGATATTTGCTTCTGGATCCCAACCCAGGCTGCTCCATATTATTTTATTCACATCGTCATTACACCCCTCAGAATAGGTTAGAAAGCCATACTCAGCAACAGGTTGGAGTCGTTTGAAGATTATGCTCTGATCGACAGGCCGTGGATTAATTGGTTCACGATTAAGGGTGGCCATAAACACAAAATCCCAATCCGGAACGGGATATTGTGCCCATGCTGAATGGGTTATGTCTGGATAAAAACGCATCTTGAAATGTTTCGGTATTTTTGCACGTAAATTCTCGATGCTTTCAAATTGTTGAGGGCCAAATACAACCCCTTCCAGCCAGGAGGGTTCTGCTTTCATAATGGCATAAAAATCATCCATCCATCCGGCATTAAAACCTTGGGGCGACATCCACATTTTTGCTCCCGGATGCAACTTTTGCAACTGTTCGGTTTGCTTCTCCAGCATTGGAAAAAAATTCTTTGGTGAAGTATGTCCCGGATCGCCCCCCGGAACAAATACCGCATCAACACGTGGTAACTGACGCAACACATCACCCCACTCTTTGAGCGCCTTATTTACTGTAACCTTATCTCCGTAATCTTTTTCCATTGCCGGATACCATATCCAACATTCAATTCCATAGGCTTTTGCCAATTCGGACATCTTGATCATCATTTTCATTGGATCAATAGGGAAATGCGGACTGTCAGCATCGTCATCCGAAACAGGAGGAATGAGTTCAATGGCGTTGGTGCCATAAATTACCAGATCACGAATGTATTGTTCCCACATTGCTACGGACCATCCATCGTAAGAATTTGTTTTTGGCCGGTAACCTAACTGATGGCCTCTTAAAGGATACCTGGGGGAAGTTGAAAGGTTAACAGCATTCGGCAGGGAGACCATATCTCTTGCATAATCCATCATTCGCAGCAGGCGTCCGGCTCCGAAAAGGACGCCCCGTGAATCATTCCCTGCCACAACGACCAGTCCCGATTCGAGGGTTAAAATTTGATATCCTTCGGGTTTGTTATTTTGTGAATCTTTTAGTTCTTCTGCCAGAAGCGGAAAAGAGTGCATAAGATCCTTCCGCTGACCCAAAACGACTCCCATATGACCGCTTTCAGGCAGTTTATTTATGGTATTCCAACGAACCCTGCTTCGTTTTTCAACTTCATCCAGCAACATTTCAGAGGCTTTTAGTTCGGAGCCGCTAATCCCCTGAACCACCACGAGAAAAGCAGAGGAGAGGTTAACTGTACCATCTTGTACATTGGTTTTCTTTGCTTCCTGCATTTTTTCCTGAGCCAAAACAGGCCATATACTCAGGCAGAAATATGCCAAAACACAAAAGGAAAATCTCTTTTTTAACATGATTTTAACAGATTTAAATTACAGAAATTCGCGGAAAAGATTTTAAATATACAAATTTTCCCTATTATTCCGTCTCATTGCCCTTTGGATCATTGTTTTGCAAATCCGGTCAGATGAAGGGGAATAGGGGTTCTTACCAGTAGACTGTTTCCGATTTTATTTTCATGAAGTTAACTTTCACAGGTCAGGAAATATGAAAAATTAAGTGTTAAAAAACCTGATGAAACACCCATGATTCTACGTATCGCAAACACGAACGAAGATAAAACGGGTGTTCTCCCGATAAACCGGGACAGGCTATCAGGTAATAAAAAAACAAATTATCTGTTGATGAAATTACCCGGTGGCTAACCAAAAGTAATTAAATTTCTGGTATTTATGTTAAGTTAATTTTTTAGCTGGTCCTCATTTTTATAAGCTGAAAGGTATCCTGTTGGTGTCAGCTTCATGACCCGCTTAAATTGATCATTAAAGTGCGACAAGTTATTAAACCCGCTTTCCAAACTTGCCATGGCTACAGGCATTTTACCTTCAACCATTAATTTACAGGCATGTCCAATCCTCATCTCATTCAGGAATGTGAGGAAAGTTTTGCCGGTGTGTTTTTTAAAATAGCGGCAGAAAGCTGTAGGCGATATATTTACGCTGTTGGCTACATCCTCGAGTTTAATCGGTTTGGCAAAATTAAGAATGATATGTTCATGAATCTTGTTAAAGCGGTAAAAATCATAAGTATTAACGGTTTTTGAATAGCCGATACTTGTGTGGTATTTATACTCCTTCGTATTAGCCATCATATCAAGTAAAATAATTAATTCGGTAATCCGGTTAATTCCGTTACACTGAAATATCTTTATCATCTGCTCACCAAAAAGCTTTCTGCTTTTGCCAAGATATTGAATGCCACGTTGTGACTTATCCATCAACTCTTTGACTGCACTCATCTCCGGAAGATTGCCAAAGCTGGCATCAAAAATCTCTCTTTTGAATTGTATAATTAGTGATTTAATCCCCGAAGTATCTTTCCCATCCGAATATTTACAATCACTTTTCCACCAATGGGGGACATTCTCTCCGATTATACTAATTTCTCCTTCTGTAAACCGATGGATTCCATCTCCAACATAACTGGTGCCTGAACTCTTTACCACGCAAAGGATTTCGATCTCGGGATGAAAGTGCCAGGGTACTGCAAAATGCGGTCGCTCCTCATCCAGAAAAATCACCGATTGGCTCGGCAACGAGGCAAGTTTTTGATAAAATGGCTTCATATTATCTGCTATTTTGGCTAAAAGTTGGATTTAAGGGTAAAAATAGATAATTACTCATCCGGATTACCTTTCAGTCCAAGATAAATTTGGGAACAAAAACTTCCAGCAGGTTGATAACCGGAATCCCATTAAAATATAAGCATAAAAAAACCGGCCAAATGAGCTGTTACCCACTTGGCCGATTGTTTTACCAATATAATTGTAGTAGCTTCTTAATTAATATTTTGGCTCAAACTAATACCCGTCATTTTGTTTTAGTTTTGTGTTTAGTTTTAGTTCATTCCCCGGTACCGGAAAGATTTCGCGATATTTTGCGCTTACTGCATCTTTGAATAACCAGAGTCCGCTGTATTTGCCAAAACGAATCATATCATTTCTGCGCCAGGCTTCCCATGCAAATTCCCTGGCTCGTTCATCAAGAAACTCTTCCAGGGTAGGATTGGCCGTTAATATTGGAGCTTTTGCTCTTGATTTGATTTGGTTTACAAGTGATAAAACAGTTTCTCCATTGGTAGAGGTGGCTCCTCTGAGTATCGCCTCTGCTTTCATCATCAGAATATCAGCATATCGGAAAACAGGGAAGTCGTGGTTATCGCTTCGTGAGTTAGGCTCCCAGTTCGGATCGGGATAAAACTTAATGGAGCGGGCTCCCATATATTGTGAAAGAAAATCATTGCCGGTATCCATTTTGTTTGGATCCCCCCGAAGCCATATTTCTCTGGTAAGTTCTAATTGCCAGATGGTATCTCGGCCACCATAAGGACCCACATAGGTTTCATTTAACCCTTTGTAAGTTGTTTTTACAGTGATTGGTGTTTTTCCGTCAAACTCAAATTGCTTCCCAACCAACCAGGTTGTGTTGCGCACATCACCTGCCAGATTAAATTTATCAAAGTACTCAGGAAGTGTTTTCGTTGAGTTGCTGGGTGATCTTGATCCTAATCCGTATTTTGTTCTCAATTCAGGAGTAAGACTATAACGGGTGAACGAATTTCCCTGAATCTTGTAGGCATCATAAACGATGGCAAAAATGAATTCTTTTACAGCCGGACCATTTGTTGGCAGGAACATACTTTTGTAATCGGCATCCAACGCGAATAATCCAGATTTAATCACAGAATCGCAGCGGATCACAGTCTCATTATACATAGCCGTACCTTTGTAGATCTGTGCGTTGAGGTACATTTTTGCAAGTAGGGCATGGCCCATCCATGCTGTTGGACGTCCATACGTGGTGGCGTCTTTTTTTCTGGGAAGAAATGGCAAGATGTCTTTAATTTCACTCTCTATAAATGTAAATACGTCGGCACGCGGCGATGTTGGAGTGTCGTCACCAAATTTTTTCAAAATCGGTACATTTCCATAATTATCCAGCAGGATGAAATAGAAAAAAGCGCGCATCATGCGAAGTTCAGCAAATTGCCGGCTCTTTAATGTCCCTTCCGGAACTGCATCAAACATCCCCATGACACGGTTGCAGGCAATAATTCCATTAAAAGAATAGGTCCATATGGTGTTGACAATGGCATTATCCGGAGTCCAGGTATGTTTATGGAGTTCACGGTATTGACCGCCATCATCCCAGTTGCCAGCCCTGGCAGGTGTAAGCGCCTCATCCGTTGAAAGTGATTGAAGGCGCCAATAGTCAATTGCATAATTAGCCGGGAGAATGGTATAGATGATTCCCTTTGCAGCCTCGAAGTGCTCTGGTTTAGTTGGAAAGTTATCGGGTGTTAATTCCGATTCAGCTTTTATATCCAGATTGGTACAGTTCGTAAATAGCATCGCAGCCAAAAACAGGGCTCCGGTTATTTTTTTTATTACAGTTATATTCGTTATCATTTTAATATTTTTAAAAAGGATTAAAATTTGAACTTATCAATAATTACAAATTAATGTTTACCCCTAAAATAAAGGAACGCGTTTTAGGATAAAAATTATTGTTGTCAATACCGGGTTCAATTCCACCCAGATTAATTTCAGGATCGATACCTCTGTATTTGGTAATCACGAACAAGTTATTGGTGGTAATATAAAGTCGGGCGCTCTTGATTTTTACCCCCTTAAGATTAAAGGTATATCCAAGCGTGGCATTATCCATCCTTATATATGATCCGTTCTCGATGTACCTGGTTGAATTATAAAATGAATTTACATCCGTAGCCGGTTCCCCCAATGAGAATTTTGGAATATTATTGACCGATGCATTGTTCACATCATTCAAGCTTGCCAGGGTTGCATTGAGGATCTTATTTCCGGAAATACCTCTCAGGAAGAAACTAAAGTCGAAATTTTTATAGCTGAAAGTATTATTCCATCCGAACATCAGATCGGGCTGAGCGCTGCCGCTTTGTTTGAAATCTTCAACTGTAACTACCTTTGAAGTATCACCATTTGCTTTGTAAAACATTGAAATCCCCTGAATATTCCGGCCGGCATACTGGCGGACAAAGAAGGTTCCGATAGGTTCACCTTCCTTAAGAATCTGAGAAGGATTTCCTGATTGCCCTTTACCCCCGATTCCTGCTGTCCGGATACTTGTGAAAGTAGGAAACTGATCGTTGGAAAGGGATACCACCTTATTTGCATTTTTGGAAATATTGAAAGATGTAGTCCATTCGAAATTTCCGGTCTTTACCGGTATTGCATTGATCTGTAATTCGATACCCTTATTGCTTATTTTGCCGACATTGGCGATAAGGTAGGAATAAAGATATTTAGTTGTTGAAACCGGATAGCTCCAGATAAGATCGCTGGTTTGTTTGCTGTAAGCCTCGATGGTACCTGTTATACGGTTATTCAGGAAACCAAAATCCAGACCTACATTTGTCATGGCTGTCGACTCCCATTTTAAGTCGGGATTTTCATTTTGAGTTACGCCAACCGCTTGAAGTTGCACGCCATTAATGTAAGTTACCCCGGTCACGCCATATTTTAATCTTGATATCATTGGATCAAAACCGAGTGAGTTCCCGCTGACACCGTAACCAATTCGCAATTTCATGTCGCTGATACTCTTAATCCCGGCCATAAATGGTTCGTTGATAATTTTCCATCCCACTGAGGCTGATGGAAAAGTTCCCCACTGATGATTGGCTCCAAATGCCGACGAACCATCACGGCGAACCGTTGCCTGTAAAAGGTATTTGTTATTGAACTGATAATTGACGCGGGAATAAAAAGAGATGATTCGTAATGTTTGTATGGTGGCAGTCCCAAAACGATCGGCATTTGTAACTTTTTCAGGAGAACTTCCCAGAGAAAGGTTATTATACAACAAGTCGTCTGAGATAAAATTGCTGTTCGCAGCCTGAAATCCATCATTGATCTTGTCTTCCTGCCATGAATAGCCGGCTAAAACTTTTAAATTATGTTTGCCGATGATTTTTTCAAAGGTTAAATAGTTTTCTGCAAGGGTATTCTTATTCGTGTACTCTGAGCGAATCGCGTAACCATTCGCACTTAAATGCATCGTTGAAGCGCGATTTGAATATTGATTGTTTTGATTTTCTGTTGTTTGCAGAGAAACATTTGCATTGTAGGTCAACCAGGGCATTATATTGATTTTTAAGGTTGCATTTGCCAGTTGATTGATCATTTTAACGTAATTCAAGTCATTATTTATTATGCCGGCAGGATTGAAATAATTGCTCTGCTGAGTGTTTTCAAAATAGGTGCCATCAGGCTTGAAAATATTAACGGTTGGTAAGTACTTGAGCATATTCGAGAATACCTCAGGACGAATCAATTGTTTGTTAGTTGTGGAGTTGGTGAGATTTAATCCGACTGTAACTTTATCATTAAAGGCTTTTTGTTCAACATTCATACGGGCAGTCCATCTGTCCAGTGAGCTGGTCTTCATTATGCCCTCATTTTCGAGGTAATTTATACTTACGCCATACGTTGTTTTGTCAGAGCCTCCACCAAAAGACAGGTTGTGATTTTGAGAAATACCTCTCCTTGTTACTTCGTCCTGCCAGTTAACATATCCGCCATTGTCGTCGAATGGAACTTTGTTGACTTTCTTAAGATAATCTCTCAATTCGGTTGCAGACAACATTTCAATTCGATTCGAAACATTCTCAACAGCCACGTAACTGCTGTAGCTGACATACGATTGTCCGGCTTTTGCGCGTTTAGTCGTTATCATAATTACTCCGTTTGCCGCGCGTGAACCATAGATTGCCGTTGAGGAGGCATCCCGAAGGACATCCATCGAAACAATGTCATCTGCCGCAACCGATTCGATGAGTGCCCCCGGAACACCATCAATCACATAGAATGGTTCCATAGCTGCACCCGATCTCAGCGTTGATGGTCCCCGGAGCGTGATGGAGGGAGTGGCCGTGGGATCACCGCTTTTTGTAATATTGAGCCCGGGGATCTTACCCTGCAACATTTGAGCCGGCGAGGAATATACTCCTTTGTTCATCTCCGATGCTGCAATAGTTGAGACAGATCCTGTAATATCTTTTTTCTTTGCAGTTCCATAACCGACAACTACTACATCTTCGATATACTTTACATCCTGCACCAGTTTAACATCTATGACAGTCTGTCTGCCTGTTTTTATTGTTTGGGATAAATAACCGATAAATGAAAACACGAGGGACCCATTACTTTGAGGTATACTCAGTGCATATTTCCCAAATGCATCAGTAATTGTCCCAATTGTAGTTCCCTCTAAAACAATATTTACCCCGGGTAATGATTCTCCTGTTTTGGAATCACTTACTATCCCGGAAATATTCATCTGCTGTTGAACAGCTGACATTTCTATACCATTTGTGAAAAAGAGATCATCACTTATCGTATTTGAGTTTTCAGAAACTGAATCGATATTGCGCCCGAACAGATTGATCATCATCAACATAAGAAAAAGGCAAGTCAATTTTAAAATTCGGACAAACTTTTGCAATTCAGTTTTATTAATACTGAGGGTTTTAATTAAAACGGATTTTTTCATAATTTTATTTGATTTTAAATACTGTTGCAATGTTTGAAAAAAATTGTTACAACATTAAAACAAAAATGTTATAATGTTAAAACAAAGGTTATGTTGTCTTAGAAATTGAATATTAAAGTGACAAATTCAAAAGATCCTTTTGTTTTTAGGATTTTCAGATTGTTTTTCCATAGGCAGTTGTTAAGTTAAAATTTAACATTGAGTTTTCCAGTACTAGTCTTCCCATTGTTCATAAGAATACAGTATCGTATATAGTTGCCTTCATCGCACAAAAACAGTGTGATGCAGAACAATCTGCTCTGGGACCCATGCGTTAGAAGTTCCTTTTGATGAGAGGATAAAAATTGTTTTGACTATCGCGATGGGAGCACATTCTATTTAACGCAAAACAAGTTGATTTTAGCTTCGATATTAGCAGAATTGCTATATCTTTAATATAAAAAGCTAAAATAACATTACATAAAGCTAAAATAACAAAGGTAAAGCGATAAAAATCATATTACGTTTGTTATTGCAATATACGCAAAAAAACTAACTTTATGAAACAATTTGCAACAATAGACTGGATCGTCTTTCTCGGCTACGCATCCATCATTGTTTTTACGGGATTATGGGTGTCCCGATCAAAAAAAGGGGAACAAAAAACCACATCCGATTATTTTCTGGCGGGCCGTTCATTACCTTGGTGGACTATTGGAGCGGCGTTGCTGGCTGCGAATATTTCTGCAGAACATTTTATAGCCATGTCGGGATCCGGATATGCAATCGGACTTGCTATTGCAGCCTATGAATGGATTGCCGCCATTGTACTGATATTTGTTGCCAAGTATTTTCTGCCCGTATTTATCAGTAAAGGGATTTATACGATGCCGCAGTTTCTTGCTCAGCGTTACGATAAACGAGTGAGTACCATAATGGCAGTTTTCTGGGTGTTGGTGTATATTTTCGTTAATATGACTGCTGTGCTTTACCTTGGTGCACTGGCGATGGAGAAAATTATTGGAGTTCCGATGGTTTATGGAATTATCGGATTTTCGTTTTTTTCAGCAGTTTACTCCTTATGGGGAGGAATGAAAGCTATTGCCTGGACCGATGTAATTAATGTTATTGTATTGATATTTGGGGGATTAGTGACTACTTTTCTTGCTGTCAGCGCCCTTGGAGTTGATCATGGATTCCTCTCCGGTTTTGCGGAGCTAATTCACAAAGCTCCTCAGAAATTTCACATGATCATTCAAAAGGCAACCATTTTTGTGCCCGATGGTGCCGGTGGCAAGAAAGATGCATTTCTGGATCTTCCAGGTCTTGGGGTAGTCCTGGGTTCGATGTGGTTAACCAATTTTGGATTCTGGGGTTTTAACCAGTTCATCATTCAACGCGGCCTGGCAGGAAAAAACCTGAAGGAAGCTCAGTATGGCGTCGTCTTTGCAGGATATCTTAAATTATTGATTCCACTTTTGGTTGTAGTTCCCGGGATCGCGGCCTTCGCCCTCGGAGCCGACCTGGCAAAATCGGATGAAGCATATCCATGGTTACTAAGCAATATTGTTCCGGTCGGAATCAAAGGACTAGCTTTTTCAGCCATCGCAGCAGCAGCAGTTTCTGCACTTAGCTCAATTGTCAACAGCGTTTCCACTGTTTTTACAATGGACATCTATAAAGCTCATTTAAGAAAAGAGACCGTTGACAGAAAGCTGGTAATTGTCGGACGGATTGTTGCTTTGGTTGCGTTAATCATAGCCACTTGCGTTGCGCCTCAGCTACGATCGCTTGATCAGGCTTACCAATATATACAGGAATATACAGGATATATTTACCCGGGCGAGTTCTTGATTTTCTTTTGCGGATTATTTTGGCGTAAAGCAACTGCTACTGCTGCAGTTTGGATTGCCTTGCTCACTATTCCTTTGGGAATCCTTCTCAGGGTTATCAGCCCCGAACTTCCCTTCATCCTAAGAATCGGTTATGTCTTTATGATTCTAACCGTTGTGATGATTGGATTAAGTCTGCTTGACAAATCACATCGGATTGAAAATCAATTCGGAGACGAAGGTTCTGCCCGAAAAGCAGTTAGACTTGGATGGAGAATCATATCCGGCGCAGCTGTCGTTGGTGTGATTGCGGCCTTTTTTGTTGTGCCGATGCGAAATCTCGCTTTGGAAGCAATCTATGTGCTGGTAGTCGGATTTCTGCTGATCGGAACGATTCTTATTTTAAATTCTTCCAGTCGTACAATGAACGAGAAAGGACTCATTATCGAACGCTCACTTTTTAAAACTACAGATACATTTAACATCGCTGCTATCGGTATTTGCGGAATATTGGGAACTCTTTACTTTATATTCTGGTAATTATTTTAACAAAACGCTTCAATAAAAAACATAATGGGAAAAGAATCAAATCTTAACAATTCGTACAAAAGTATACTGCATGAGATGACGCAGACAACGCCGACTGTGCTGTGGAATGATTCCTGTGCCACAGCGGAATTGGCGAATTCGATTGAACACGGAGCGCTTGGAGCAACCTGCAATCCGGTGATCGTCAATAGTGTCCTGAAACAAGAGTGGGATATTTGGAAGATACGAATCCCGCAAATAATCAAGGAAAATCCAACGGCCACAGAAGATGAAATTGCCTGGCTGCTTATTGAAGAAATGTCAAAGAAGGCTGCAGCGCTTTTGATGCCAATATTTATCAGCGAAAAGGGCAAGAATGGACGACTGTCAATACAGACAGATCCGAGGTTCTATCGGGATGCAGAAAGGATCATTCAGCAAGCAGTGCACTTCAGCAAACTTGCGCCGAATATCATTGTCAAGATACCAGTTACCAAAGCCGGAGTAATAGCTATCGAAGAGGTGACCTATCTGGGTGTCAGCATTAATGCTACTGTAAGTTTTACTGTTCCTCAGGCTATTGCGGTGGCAGAAGCTGTTGAGCGTGGATTAATAAGGCGGGAGAAAGAAGGAAAGGATATAAGCACGATGGGGCCGGTATGCACAATCATGGTTGGGAGGATCGATGACTTGCTGAAGGCGGTGGCAGAAAAGGAAAACATCATCGCAAACCCTGAGATTTTGGATTTGGCGGGTGTGGCTGTCATGAAGAAAGCTTACAGTATCTACCGTGAAAGAGGATACCGTTTGCGGCTGTTAAGTGCAGCATTCAGGAATCATTATCACTGGTCAGAGTTCATTGGCGGCGATGTTGTAATCTCTCCGCCATGGCAATGGCAGCAAAGGTATAATGGTTCAGATGTGACTGTTGAGAACCGGATGGACAGGCCTGTAGATGCGAAGATCATTGCGGAACTCGAGAAGAAGTTTGTGGATTTTCGACGTGCATACGATGAAAATGGGATGACAGTGGAGGAGTTTGACGGATTCGGGGCAACAGTAAGGACTTTGAGCCAGTTTTGTCAGGCAACCACCAATGCTATCGCAACAATAAGGGAAATGATGCTGGTTTAGATGTAGATATAGAAGACATTAGGCAATACGATGATCCATGAAAAGAGATAATAAATGCCATTTACTCGCAAAATCTTCCCCGGATAAGGGAATCTATCAAAACATTACCTCTGATGAGGCTGGATGGAGTCATCTGAATTTCACAGCCAGAACAATAAATCCGGGCCATAAATGGGTTGGAGAAACCGGGAATAATGAATATCTTTTTGTCTTGCTCGGAGGGAATTTTTTGGCAGAAACCTCTGTGGGAACGTGGAAGACTACAGACGGCAGAAAAGATGTTTTCAGTGGTTTGCCTCACGCATTGTACCTTCCGCAAAATACAAATTTTGAAATCACCCCCGTTGGCAACACACTGGACATTGCTTGTGGCTGGTGTGCCGCTGAACGGTTTTTCCCGGCTCACTTTGTAACTCCTGCCGATGTTGTAAACATGGGAATTGAGTACCGCGGAGGAGATAATGCCAGCCGTCAGATTAACAGAATATTACCCCCGGGATCACCATGCAGTAAATTGGTTTGTGTCGAAGTTTATACCCCTTCCGGGAACTGGAGCTCTTTCCCGGCTCACAAGCACGACAGTCGGAAAATGGATCCCGTAACCGGTCAGCTTCTTGAAGCTGACCTGGAAGAGATTTATTTTTACAAAACAGATAAACCGCAAGGATTTGCTTTACAGAAAGTTTACAACGATGACCGGAGTCTGAATGAAATTGCTGAGGCCCATAACAACGACGTAGTTCTGGTGCCTGAGGGATACCACCCTGTCGTTGCAGGTCATGGATACAATGCGTATTATCTTAATTTTCTGGCAGGAAGCGACCAGAGTCTGGCCAGCACTGATGATCCTGATCACAAATGGATTTATAAATCCTGGAAAGCTATGGATCCACGGATTCCCATGGTAACAAGGGAGATGAATGGGGAATTATGAATGGGGAATTATGAATTAGGAATTGCAAATTACGAATGATCAATGAATAATGATCAATTAATAAGGAATTATGATTGAACATTGAACACTAATCCGTCCGCTCACGGAGAACATTAATCCGTTTGACGGAGAACATTAAAAATTAAAATTTTTAAATTCTAAAATGATGAATAAGGCTTTATTACTGCTGATCATGGCTTGCTTTTCTGTATCTTTAGGTTGTAATGCAAAAACGCTGCAACTGAATCTGATGACGTTCAACATACGTTACGACAATCCGGAAGACAGTTTAAACAACTGGCAATTTCGAAAAGGTTTTGTGGCTAAAATGATTAATTTTTATGATGTTGATGTTTTGGGAACGCAGGAAGTACTGCACAATCAGCTTACCGATATGCTTGCTGCTTTGCCTCAGTATGCTTATGCCGGCGTTGGCAGGCTGGATGGAAAAGAAGCCGGAGAGTATAGCGCTATATTTTATAAAAAGGAGAAGTTCGCACTGTTGAAAAGCGGTAACTTTTGGCTGAGCGAAACCCCCTCTGCCGCGGGAGTGAAGGGATGGGATGCAGCTTGCGAACGAATCGTGACATGGGTCATTCTTCAGGAGAAAACAACCGGGAAAAAATTCGCATTTATCAATACTCATTTTGATCATATCGGGCCGATTGCACGTCGGGAGAGCGCTAAACTGCTCCTTTCGAAAGTTGACGAGATTGCTCAGGGATTACCGCTTTTTGTTTCGGGTGATTTTAACTCAATTCCACAATCTGAAGTTATAACGATTCTTACCGACAAAAAGAATTCAGGTTATTTAACCGATTCACGTTCGATCGCCTCGTTTATCTACGGTCCGGAATGGACAAACCATGCATTCGGTCGGGTTCCAATGGAGAAAAGACGCATTATTGACTACATTTTCGTGAAAAATGAAATTTCAGTTCAGCTGCAGTCTGTGGTCGCTGAGATGCTCGGTAATCTTTATTTATCTGATCATAATCCGGTTCTTATCAAAGCAACATTTTAAAAATATTATTAAGATGAAAACAAATCGGTTAACTGTTGGACAGGCAGTTGTAAGGTTTCTTAAAAACCAGTATGTCGAGCGCGATGGCATCGAAAGTCCCTTTTTTGCTGGTTGTCTGGGAATTTTCGGTCATGGTATTATAGCCGGAGTAGGACAAGGCTTAATGCAAAATACCGATTTCCGATATTTTATGACGCGAAACGAACAGTCTTCAGTTCACATTGCGATGGCGTACGCCAAGATGAAAAACCGGCTGGGCGCTTTTGCCTGCATATCATCAATCGGCCCCGGCGCAACCAATATGATTACAGGTGCTGCTTGTGCAACAATTAATCGGCTACCGGTGCTGATCATTCCCGGTGATATTTTTGCCCTGCGGAATGTCGCTCCTGTTCTTCAACAGCTTGAATCGGCTTCATCGCAGGATATATCTGTCAATGACTGTTTTAAGCCCGTTTCGAAATACTGGGACCGGATTAACAGACCAGAGCAGCTGATCACATCCCTGCCTGAGGTAATGCGTGTTCTCACTTCTCCTTCCGATACCGGTACCGTGACGCTTTGTTTGCCACAAGATGTTCAGGCTGAAGCTTTCGATTTTCCGGAGGAGCTTTTCCGCAAACGGATTTGGAGAATTGCCCGCCCTCGCCCGGATATCAAAATATTGGAAGAAGCCGTTTTGCAAATTAAAGCATCAAAGAAGCCCGTGATCATCTCCGGTGGAGGAGTTATTTACAGCGAAGCCACCGCGATTCTGCAAATATTGGTTGAACGCACAGGCATTCCTGTTGCCGAAACTTTTGCAGGTAAAGGAGCATTGCCTTACAACCATCCATCGAATCTGGGTGCAGTAGGAGCTACCGGAACTCAGGGTGCCAACGAAATCACAGGTGAGACCGATCTGGTAATTGGAATCGGTACACGTTACAGCGATTTCACAACGGCCTCTAAAACTGCCTTCCAAAATCCGGATGTTAAATTTATTAATATCAACATTACCGATTTTGATTCGTGGAAACACAGCGCTTTACCGCTGACCTGCGACGCCAGGGTATGCCTCGAAGAACTGTCAGAAGCTCTGGGTGACTATTCAGTGCACGAAGAATATCGTAAACGTATTGCTGCATATAGTAAATCATGGGACGAACAGGTCAGCAAATTTTACAAGGTATCGGGAGATCTTCCTGTACATCAGGCGGAAGTGGTTGGAGCAGTAAATGATTTTGCCGGACCACGCGACGTAGTGCTTTGTGCAGCAGGAAGTTTACCCGGTGATCTGCATAAACTCTGGCGAACCCGCGATCCCAAAGGATTTCACCTCGAATATGGATATTCTACAATGGGGTACGAGCTGGCGGCCGGTCTGGGCGCAAAATTGGCTTGCCCCGATCGTGAAATTTACGTGATGATCGGCGATGGAAATTATTTGATGATGAACAGTGAGATTGTTACAGCCATTCAGGAGGGAATTAAGTTTAACATCATATTATTGAATAACAATGGATTTGCAAGCATTGGAGGATTGTCTCAATCGATTGGATCACAGCGATTTGGTACAAAATATCGGTATCGTGATGAAGAGACCGGACTATTAACAGGAGATATTCTTCCGGTCGATTTTGCACAAAATGCACGAAGCCTGGGCGCTCATGTGATCGAAGCGCATGATATTCCATCGCTGAAAGAGGCTCTTGCAGAAGCAAAAGCGCAAGCACAAACTACCGTGATCACTATCGAAACCAGTCTTACAAAAGGAGTACCCGGTTACGCCTGGTGGGAAGTCGCTATTGCCGAAGTTTCTGAAATGGATAGCGTTAAAAAAGCCCGTGCCGACTATGTTGAAAATAAAAAGAAACAAAAGTACTATCTATAATCTGGTTTCTTTCCAAACAGACCTTGAGCTGTGTAATTGAAAGCGGAAAATTACAAGAATAATTAACATCAAAATATTTCAAAATGTCAACAGTATTAAAAAATTATATAAATGGCCAATGGATTGAAAGCAATGATAGTGCCTCAATCGATGTAATCAATCCTGCCACCGGGCAAGCAATTGTAAAAGTTCCTGCCGGATGTAGCCGGGATGTTCAGGATGCAGCGGGTTCAGCGCGCGAGGCATGGCCATCATGGAGAAATACTCCTGCCACCCAGCGCGTCCAATATCTTTTTAGGATGAAGCAGGTACTTGAAATGCATACGGATGAGATAGCTGCAATTTGCACTAAAGAATGTGGTAAAACGTTTGCTGAATCAAAAGCAGAAATGACCCGTGCAGTGGAAAATATTGAAGTAGCTTGTGGAATTCCTACGCTGATGCAAAGTGTATTTTCAGAGGATATTGCCACCGGAGTTGACGAGTTTGTGATTCGCCAGCCATTGGGTGTTGGTGCCTGCATTTCGCCGTTTAACTTCCCGATCATGATCCCTTTCTGGTTTATGCCTTATGCCATAGCCTGTGGAAATACCTATATCATAAAGCCTTCGGAGAAAGTGCCCATGACAATGACCCGGATTTTTGAGCTGATCGAAAGTATTGGCTTACCAAATGGGGTGCTTAATATGGTTCATGGTGGCAGAGAAACTGTTGATGCCATCCTGGAACATCCGTTCATACCGGCGATAAGTTTTGTAGGTTCAACCTCAGTGGCAAAGCATGTTTATCAAACAGGTACATTGAATGGCAAAAGGGTACAGGCACAGGGAGGAGCAAAAAATGCGGTTGTTGTGATGCCCGATGCTGATGAAGAAACAACTGTGAAAATAATTGTTGACAGTGCATTTGGGTGCGCCGGTCAAAGGTGCCTTGCTGCTTCTGTAGTGATAACGGTGGGCGAGGCAGGCGAAAAAATTACCGCCAAACTCATTAATCTGGCTAAATCAAAAAAGACAGGAAACGGTATGGTTCCCGATGTCGATATGGGTCCGGTGATTACTTTGGAAAGTAAAGAAAGGATAGAAAAACTCATTCAGACCGGTATTAATGAAGGAGCCGAACTGTTACTCGACGGACGTGATGTGAAAGTTACCGGATTTGAGGATGGTTATTTTATCGGACCTACAATTCTGGGAAGCGTTAATCCGGAAAGTCAGGTTTATAAGACCGAGATCTTTGGCCCGGTGCTGAGTATGATCAATGTCAATACCCTCGAAGAAGCAATTGACCTGATCAATAATAACCGGTATGGAAACTCAGCCTGCATTTTTACCCGCAGCGGTGCAGCAGCACGTAAGTTCCGCCACGATACGCTGGCGGGGAATATTGGAGTTAATATCGGAGTGGCTGCCCCAATGGCATTCTTCCCTTTCAGCGGATGGAAAGATAGCTTCTTTGGTGATCTGCACGGCCAATCATCGCACGCAGTTGAGTTTTACACTCAGACCAAAGTGGTGATTGAGAGATGGAATGATGAGTGGTCGAGGAAATTTTAAATAATTATCAATGCTCAATCAATAATATTCAATAAATTACTGAAGATGATTAAAATAGCTAATGCACCATGTTCGTGGGGAGTTCTTGAATTTGACTTGGATGGAAAAGCTGCCGGTTTTGAACAGGTACTTAATGAAATCCGTGATACCGGATATGAGGGCAGTGAACTTGGCGATTGGGGTTTTATGCCATCGGTTCCAACCGAATTAAAAGATGAACTCGATAAGCGCAACCTTTCTATGGTGGGTGCTTTCGTTCCGGTTTTTCTTAAAGACCGTTCCAAACATGTCGCCGGAGCTGAGGCAGCAGTCAGAACGGCAAAATTGATGGCTGATGCAGGTTATTCAGACGCTTTTATAGTGCTGGCAGACGATAATTGCAGCGTTAAAGAACGTACGCAGAATGCCGGTAGGGTAACTGAAGATATGGGACTTACAGCTGAGGAATGGAAAATTTTTGCTGAAGGGGCTGACTTTGTTGCAAGTGAGGTGAAAAATAAAACAGGATTGCGAACGGTATTTCATCACCATTGCGCAGGGTACGTAGAAACACCGGCGGAAATTGATCAGTTACTTGCCCTTACCGACCCGTCGCTCGTAGGATTGGTTCTTGATATGGGTCATTATAAGTTTGGCGGTGGCGATCCGATTACCGCTTTGCAAAAACATGAAAATCGCATCTGGCATATCCATTTTAAAGACTGTCATCCTGAAATTGCGTTTAAATCCAAAACTGAAGGATGGGATTATTTCCAGTCTGTTGGCAAAGGTGTTTTTTGCGAACTGGGCAAAGGTGCAGTTAACTTCCCGGCAATCGTTGAGGAACTGACCCGGCAGAAATATTCCGGATGGATCACAGTCGAACAGGATGTGCTGCCCGGAATGGGAAATCCAAAAGTTTGCGCACAACGAAACCGGGACTTTATTCAGTCACTTGGCTTGTAAATTATTTATTGTCAACTAATTAATAGTATAATAAAAATGAAAAAATTAAAACTCGGAGTTATTGGAACCGGAAGAATAGGTAAGGTTCACATTGCCACATTAGTTCAAAATGTACCACAAGCAGAAGTTGTTGCAATTGCCGATGTAAACCTTATTAGCGCAAATGAAGTTGCAAAAGCGTTTGGAATCACGACCGTCTTCAGCAATTATATGGACGTAATCAACCATCCTGAAGTAGAGGCTGTTGTCATTTGCTCGCCCACCGATACGCATGCTCAATATATTATTGAGGTTGCAAGGGCAGGAAAGCATATCTTTTGCGAGAAGCCTGTTGATCTTTCAATCAGTGTTATCCAAGGTGCATTGGATGCAGTGAAAATGGCCGGAGTAAAACTGATGGTTGGTTTTAATCGCCGTTTCGACCCCAATTTTTTGAAAATCAAACAATTGGTTGAAGCCGGTAAAATTGGAGATCCGCATATTTTAAAAATAACCTCACGCGATCCTGCACCGCCACCGGCAGAATACAGCGCTGTTTCGGGAGGAATGTTCATGGATATGACCATACACGATTTTGATATGGCGAGATATATTGCAGGCAGCGAAGTGACAGAGGTCTATACTAACGCTGCCGTATTGGTGGATCCTGAAATTGGTAAGGCCGGTGATGTTGATACTGCCATCATAACCCTCACTTTTGCCAATGGTGCCATAGGTGTGATCGACAATAGCCGCAAAGCTGTTTATGGCTATGATCAAAGGGTCGAAATTTTCGGTTCAAAAGGGATGCTGAGTGCCGATAATAATTACCCTGACAATCACCGCTACTTTGGCGCTGATGGAGTTCATGGCTCACTTCCGTTGAACTTCTTTATGGAGCGCTACCTTGAGGCGTATGCCAGTGAAATGAAAATATTTTGTGAGGCAGTAGTAAATGATTTGCCGCTTCCTGTTTCAGGTGATGACGGATTGAAGTCAGTGGCAATTGCATTGGCTGCAAAAAAATCATATTTGGAGCATCGGGCGGTTAAACTTTCCGAAATCTTTTAAGAAACTCATCAGCCTTATCTATTCGTTTCAAATATTAAACCCAATGTACTTAATTCACAAAGACTCTGAAAAGACCTTTGCGAATTTTTTGGTCCCAAAATGTCAAAAAAGACCGTGATATTTCATAACTTTAATCAATTTACTTCCAAAAAACAGGATAATTGGCGAAAAACTAAATGAAAAATATCAATCGGTTAAACATTTTGAATTATTAAATGTTTGTTAAAGGATGTTAAATAATTCTTTGATTTTGGGTCAACCTAAATGCTGCGTTCACTATTTTTTATCCTTTTAATTTTATTCTATTAACTATGAAATGGAAATCAGTTTTTATTAAGCAAGCAGCTCTTTTTCTGGTCATCGGAGCTGTTGTCTTCTCTCCCGGATTATCTGCCAAAACTCTGGCAGAACAGAATAATCCTGGAAACCCGGCTGTTGCCGCAGCGGCAAAAATAACGGGGAAGGTCACTGAAGCAAATGGCGGAGCATTGCCCGGGGTAACAGTAATCGTTAAAGGTACTTCTACAGGAACTGTTACCGATCAGGACGGAAAGTTCTCTCTTGATGTTCCTGACACTAAGGCAATATTGGTATTCTCTTTTGTGGGATATACAACAATAGAAAAACCTGCAAGCCAGAAAGTAATAAATGTTGTTCTTCGTGAGGATGTTCAACGACTTGAAGATGTTGTTGTTATCGGTTATGGCACTCAAAAGAAAGCCGATCTGACCGGATCTGTAGCCAGTGTAGCACCTGAGAAATTAAATCAGGGTGTAAATCAATCTGTTGCTCATGCATTGCAAGGACAAGCTGCCGGTGTTACAGTAATGCAAAATTCCGGAGAACCGGGAGGTGGCGTAGAAATCAGGATCAGGGGTGCAGGTTCTATCAATGACAACAGTCCATTGTATGTTGTGGATGGTATTGTTGGAGGAATAGGCGGATTGAATCCTTCCGATATTGAGAGCATGTCTGTATTAAAAGATGCTGCTTCTGCTGCGATCTACGGTTCACGTGGTGCGAACGGAGTTATTATCGTAACGACAAAAAAAGGGAAAAGAAATCAAAAGGCAACTGTCTCTTTCAATACTAGTCAGGGTATTCAATCGGTATGGAAAATGCCGACTTCATTGGATGCAGCTCAACGTAATTTAATTCACAAAGAAGCACTAACCAATGATGGCACTGCTGCTTCAGAATCTATCTGGAATTACTACAATGATCCGCAAAATGCAGTTACGCGAACCGATTGGTTTAAGGAGGTATTAAAACCTGCTTCAATCTCTAACAGTGACTTTAGTATTCAGGGTGGAGGAGAAAAATCGAATTATATTTTTAGCCTTGGATATCTTAACGATCAGGGAATCGTTTTAGACACTTACTATAAGAGATATAATTTACGTTTTAACAGCCAGCACGAAATTGCTAAAAATCTGACATTTGGAGAGAATTTCTCTATGGTAATGTCTGAGCAAAAAGGTGCAGATACCCGTGGTGGTTATGATGGCGTACTTAGTTCTGCCCTGTTCAGCATGCGCAACACTCCTGTCTGGACTGACAAGGCAAATTTAATCTATGGCACCCCAACGGGTGACTTTCCTAACCCTGTTGCCTCACTAAATGTAAAAGACAACAGAAACAAAGGGACTTCAATTGGAGGAAATATGTACCTGGAATATAAAATTTTAAATATCCTTACTCTGAAGTCTGATATTGGATATACAGCAGGTTACTCGCACGGTAAAGGTTTTCAATCTCTTGCCAAAGGTGGTGGTCGTGGTTTAATGAATCACAATTATATCAATGAAAGCTATAGCAATTACTACCAATATGAGTGGAACAACACTTTGGCATATGACCAACGGTTCGACAAACACCATTTGGCAGCGTTGGCAGGTATTTCTATGGAGGCTGATCACAGCGACTGGATGAGCGCAGGTGCTCAGGATTTTACAGATGAGAGCCCATCTTTACGCTATCTCGACAATGCAACAAGTTTCCCAAACCATGCTGGTGGTAGTGCAGGAGACAATGCTTTAATGTCATATTTTGGCCGTTTAAGCTATGAGTTTGCTGATAAATATTTATTCGCAGCAAATATGCGTGCGGATGGTTCCGCAAAATTTGCAGAAAAAAATCGTTGGGGTGTTTTCCCATCCGTATCGGGCGGTTGGAGAATCTCCAAAGAAAATTTCTTCAGCGGATTAACAAACACTGTTTCAGACTTGAAAATACGTGCAAGCTGGGGACAGCTGGGTAATGATAAAATTCCGGGCTACCAGTATTATAGCACAATCGGTAGCGTAGGTTCTCCAACACTTGCCGGCAATCCATTTTCCGCTGTGGCACAAAACAGCTATTCCAATCCAAGTATTCAATGGGAGGTAACTACTCAAACTGACTTAGGTATCGATGCCAATTTCCTTAACGACCGTTTGGCAATTACTGCCGACTACTTTGATAAGGAAACCGACAAAATTCTTGTTCAGGTTCCACTTGTTTCATCTCTCGGAGTTGGAAGTGCACCTTTCCGTAATGCGGGAAAGGTTTCCAATAAAGGTTTTGATCTCGGAATTACCTATCGTAACAGAGACCACGAATTTAAATATACTGTGACCGCTAATGTTGCACATGTTATAAACAAACTGGAATCATTTGGTATCGCTGGCGCTAAAGAGATATTTGCTGCCAACTATAAAAATTTCAATGTTGGAAGAATTGCTCAGGGAGAACCTATTGGACACTTTTATGTGCTAAATGCTGTAGGGATCTTTAAAACCAATGCTGAAGCCGACAGTTACAAAGGTACTGGCGGAACTAAGATCCAACCTTATGCAGTTGCCGGAGATGTTAAGTTTGAAGACAGAAACCACGATGGACAGATCAGCTCTGATGACCGTTTCAACGCCGGAAGCAGTTTTCCTGCCCTCACTTATTCCGTTAATTTCAGTGCCGAATATAAAGGATTTGATGTTAGTATGCTTTGGATAGGCAGCTCAGGAAATAAGATTTTTAACGGTCTTAAACTAGGTGGTGAGTTTATGCAGGGAACAGGGTACAACAATTCTACTGCAATTTTGGGTCGTTGGACTCCACAAAATACTACAGCCTCTATTCCCCGTGTTACTGTAAGCGATCCAAACAACAACAAGGCATACAGTACTCTTTATCTTGAGGATGGTGGTTATGCCCGTTTGAAAAACCTCACGTTCGGTTATACATTTAATAAAAAATTCACTGGTGAGAAGATTCAAAAACTACGTGTTTATCTTACTGTTCAAAATCTTATAACTCTCACCAAATACACCGGTTTTGATCCGGAAGTAGGTTCTTATGGTGATTTTAGCCGAAATATTTACGGGATTGATACAGGTAATTATCCACAAACGAAATCCTTCTTACTCGGCGTTAATTTTAACTTTTAATTCTATCAGACGATGAATACAATGAAAAAATACATTCCAATATTACTGGTGTTGCTTCTGGCATCATGTGGAAAGGATTTCTTAAAAAAAGAACCACACGTATTTACTGATGCAGCCTTCTGGAAAACAGCAGCACAGGCTGAAACAGCTTTGGCCGGAGTATATACCCCGCTACAGGACGAAGAAGCGCTTGGCGGAGAGGACTGGGTTGGTTTTGAGTGCTTTAGTGATAACGCATACTTGAATGACAACGGTTACGGCGATTACCTTTCCATGACTGAATTCAGGGCAAGTGCCAATAATATGACCGGCGACCTTTGTGGAAACTCTTACAAGTCATATTATCAAACAATCAAAAGGGCAACCGACGTTCTGAATAATGTACCAAAAATCACCATGGATGCCGGACAACAGAAAAGAATCCTGGGCGAAGCCAACTTCCTCCTCTCTTTTGCATATTATCAGTTGGCAATCCGCTATGGTGGACTTCCCATCTATAGTTCTACCGATCCTACTACTGCTTTGACCAGAAAAACAGAGGCAGAGACGTGGACTGTAATTGAAAAAGGATTGAAAGAGGCTACTACCCAACTCTCACAGTCGCACGAAGAGGGTCGTCCGGGTCTTGGAGCTGCCTGGGGAATGTTAGCAAAAGTTTATGCACATGAAGCGAAATGGAGTGAGGCAAAAAATGCTGCAGAACAGGTAACAGGTGCAACGCTGACTTCAAATTATGCTGATGTTTTCACCATCCCTCACGAAAACGACAGCGAAATTCTTTGGGGATTAGGTGCCCGGTTAGGCGAATATCCTATTACTCCCGTCCTGATGTTACCAAACAATGTATGGAACGGTCTTCACGATGAGCCAGTCGGTGAAGGATGGAGATTGGTAAGCGCTACACTTGCTTTCTACAATTCCTACCAGGCTGGTGATCGTAGAAAAGCTGCTACTGTTGCAAAACGTGGTGCCGATGTGATCACTTATAATGGTTTTACAGACGTACTTCAGGCACCAAATAACCTTTCGCCTGTAGTATGTGTGAAATACAATGCACCTTACAAAGACTCATATACCGGCTGGGCTGCAGGCTTAAATGTCCCTGCGGTGAGATATGCTGATGTATTGTTAATCCATGCTGAAGCTATCATGATGTTAAATGGCGGTGGACCTGCTAACCGGACTGTTGGTGTAGCAGCAGCTGCCCAAAGTTTTAATCTGGTTCGCAACCGTGCTGGTCTTGCTTCAATTTCAGCTCCTAACTTCAACGATCTGATGTACGAACGTCGTATGGAATTAGCTTTCGAAGGCGGCGACCGTCATGTTGACCTTGTACGTTGGGGATTAGCTGCCGAAATTTACAATGCAGCTCCAGCTGAAGGAACCTACAAACCAAAGCGTACCTACGTGCAGGCTATTCACCGATTAATGCCTATTCTTCAGACAGAAATCGATAATAGCGGTGGATCAATTACCCAAAATCCGGGATATGCCGGTGCGAAATAAGTAATTGGCTAAACAAATTTTTTGCGCTCCCCTTTTGCATTACGGCAATTGGGGAGCGCTTTGTTTTTAATCAATACATTTCTGTATTTTTACTCTTCTTTTAAATTGTTTCCAAACCAAATCATATCCAAATGAATTTAGCACCTTATATTTTTGGCAGGAGAGTAAAGATGGCATGGGTCGTCAATGCTTTCTTCAGTATTCTAACTTTCACCTCTGCAACTGCACAAGTAAAGTATAATGCAGTCAACGAACTTCGCGAAGCCAAAATGGGGGTGGAGCGGGTGGCAAGGTATTATCTTCCGGCTTATTCTAATGCAGCAGGCAGCAATAACGAAATCCGCTGGGTGCAAATAGATCTGGGACAGACAAAAAAAATTGATGGAATAAAACTGTTACCCGGAGCCCAGGGTTGGGGACCTGCATCCGGAGGTTTTCCTTCACGTTTCAGACTGGAAGTCTCCAACGATGCTGATTTCAGGCACTCCATAATGTATGAAGACTATACGCTCAAAGAAGAATTTCCCAATCCGGAGGATGCTGTATGCAC
The DNA here is from genome assembly GCA_037133495.1 of Mariniphaga sp. Lineage (GTDB taxonomy): Bacteria > Bacteroidota > Bacteroidia > Bacteroidales > Prolixibacteraceae > JAAFHB01. The sequence goes on from JBAXOA010000010.1 coordinate 30,081, forward strand.
CTTTGCTTCTAAAGAAGTTAGCGGCAGATATGTCCGGTTAACAGCTACAGCGCTGAGAGATAATAAGCTGGCAATGACCAAAATTGTTGTCCTGTCAGGTGGAAAAGATATTGCAGAGCTGTGCAAAGCTACGGAATCAAATCCTAAAAAAGATTCTCATGTAGAATTACTGACACGGGCACCTCGTCCGCAAGGTGAATATGTTGTGACCGACAATCCCGGCAATGTGATGCCGGTGGAAACCTGGAAGCCCGTTGCATATAAAGCAGAAACCCCAATGGGTGGAGTTCAGTTAGATGAAGGATTGTTTAAAACAACCATGGAAAACAATATAAATTACCTGATGAACTCGTTTACTTTCGATCAGCTGCTTCGCAATTTTCGCATCAAGGGAGGATTTCCTGTCGAACCTCTTGAGGATCGGTTTAAAAATATGTGGTTTCAGATTCTTCCCGGATCTGAGGCAGCCCGCTTTTTAACCGGCGCCGGAAATACCCTGCGGTGGACGGAAAATGCCGGATTGCGGAAGAGGATGAATGATATTGTTGATGTTATCGACCAATGCAAAGAGCCGGATGGCTATCTGATGGCATTCCCCAAACATGCCATGTTCGATCATGAAAATGGAGCTTATACCAGATCATGGGTTTCACAAGGACTCATTGAGGCCGGATTTGCGGGAAATAAAAAGGCATTTCCTTTACTGCGCGGATTCTACGATTGGTTTGATAACTGCGATTATCTTCCCGAAATGTTGCGCCGAGTGAGGCAGGGCACGCAGGGAATAATCCCAATCACAAGGACTTATTTTACGCCCATAGGAAAGCCGAAAGATATTCAGGTAGTACAACAATATTTTCAGGAAAATTATTGGATGGAGCAGATGACAAACAGGGATACAAAAGCCATCTGGTTATATCCTTACGACCGTCCGCACAACTATCTGGTCACAGGAATTGAGCCCTATCTTGATTTGTACCGTGCAACAGGTGCTAAAAAATATCTGGATGCAGCCTTGGGTGCATGGGATCTGTACCACGATAACTGGGAGCATATCGGAGGATCGCTTGCCATCAACGAAGGAACCTTTCTTTATGAGCCGAAATCAAATTATTTGAGACATGAGACCGGTGAGCTATGTGGAAACTCCTTCTGGATAAAGTTGAATCAGCGTTTTCATTTGCTCTACCCCACAAGTGAAAAATATGTCAGCGAAATTGAGAAGTCAATCTATAACGTAGCAATTGCGAATCAATACGGGTCTGAGGGAATCCGTTATTTTGCAAAACTGGTGGACCGGAAATACGGCGACCATTCTCCTAACTCGCACCATTGCATGAATACCTGTTGCGAAGGACAGGGAACCAGGGTATTCGGCTCACTGCCCGAATACATCTATTCAATAGCAGAAGATGGTGTTTATGTGGATTTATATGCCGCCTCCACGATAAAATGTGCGGTGCAAAATCAGCCCTTAAGCCTTAGAATGGAAACACGGTTTCCATATGATTCAAAGGTGAACATAGTGGTTGGTAATGACCAGCCCATCCAAACAAAGATACGTATTCGGATTCCATCCTGGGCTTCTGGGGATATGTCTCTATTGGTCAATGGAACTGCAGCCGGTAGTGGGAAGCCCGGTAGTTATTGCGAAATAGACAGAAAATGGAAAAACGGAGATCTCATTTCATTTAACCTTCCAATGGATTTCAAGGTGACAAAATATGCCGGACTGGAAAAGGGATTTGAAGAAAATCATTTTGCCATCGAATACGGACCCATCCTGATGGCGATGGTTGGCGTCAAAGGAAGTAAGTTTGATATCGGTGTGAAAGCTGCATCAGAGCGTATTAAGGGAATGCTGAAGCCGGTTCCGGGAAAGCCATTGCACTTCTCGATCGAAGGAAACGGCGAATTCGAATATTGGCCATATTTTGAAGTGCAGGAAGAACCGTTCTCATGCTTTCCTGAATTTTTCAGGTAAACAGCCCTTTGGGGTTCAGGTGTTTTCACATTCGCCCAATCTGCTCCGCCAGTACTCCAGGACAAATTACTGATTAAAACTCGATCATAATCCCGATTGTTGGAAGGACGGTGCCCCCGGTGTTTTTTATCGTTCTTAAAAGGTATTTTCCGTAGTCGTTTGGATCAGTTAGTGGCGTCCCGTTGGCATCTTCCGCCCTGACTACATAATCCGGCTGATCGGCTTTGAAATTATAGGCATTCTGGGCATCAAAGTAAAGCATCAGAGACCATTTATTGTAATACCATGATTTATCTACCCGTAAATCAAGCTGATGAAAGGCGCCTAATCGCTCTTTGTTAAATTTGCTGTAGTCAAGATATGCAATCCCTTGTGCATCCCACGCTGATTTTATGGCGGACCGGTTCATGTCCCACGGGGTATAAGGAGCCCCGCCAATATACCTCCATTTAAGACCTAAATCCCAGTTTTTCTTGAAATTACGTGTTGCTGTAATGGTCAGCAGATGACGGTTATCCCACGACGAAGGAAGGTATTCTCCCTTATTGTCGGTAAACTCACTCCTTACGAAGGTGTAAGTAAATACAGCACTAATTCCCTTGTATTTCTTCAGCCGACCAAGAATTTCCATCCCAAAAGCATGCCCTTTGCTGACTGGTGTTACTGCTTCATCTCCATAAACCCCATAATCGGCCCCTTTGCTTGCCAGTGATACAGAATCTTTGATTGAAAACGGATAATTGGTGTATTTTTTATAAAATCCTTCCACTGTTATTTGTGAATTGTCAGAAGGACGAAATTCAACGCCGGCAACCAAATGGTTCGCATGAATATAGGTCAGACCATTATTCTTATTCACAAGCGCACCGTTGACATCACGATATCCCAATGTCGTATATGAAGGAAGTTGTGCGAACTGTCCGATATTAAAATTAAGGGAAGTGCCACGAGTTAACCGATAGCTGGCAGATAATCTTGGAGATAACTGACTGAGAGGATTGTTCATGTTTCCGGAATAAGTGTTCCCATCAGCCCGTAAACCAAACGAAAGATTCAGCAGCTGATTAATGAAACTGTGACTGACTTGTCCGAAGGCGGCATATTTGGCAAAATCAAGTGAAGAACTGTATGAAATAGACAATGGGGTATTTCCGATGAAGCTCTTTTGAAAGGTCCGGTTGAAATAGCCCGCATATTGGAGGTCAATCCCATAATTTAGCTTAAAGGATGTTGTTGACAGGTAGTTGTGTTCATATCTGAATTTGGTTTCCAGCTCATAAGAGCTATAATCAAGATTCAGGTTTTGAGGTTGCACAATATTATCCTTATATTTAACTGCTGCATTGTTTAATTTATTCTGACTTAATACATAAGTGTCGTTGCCTTTGGGATTAAAATGTTTGTAAACCGCACCCAGAGTGTAATTCCACTGGTCGTTTTCAGGCAGATAGCCGAGGATGTAACGTTGTTGTTCCGTTTTATTGGCACTCGTATTTAGCTTTGACTGATCAATCGCTCCGAGTCCGATAAATGACAATTCCGATTTCTGATTGATTTTGGTTTTAATTTTAAACTGGAAATCGTTGTAGGTGGGAAGGAAGGGCAATCCAATGGCTTTAAACAAAAATTGAAGATATGAGCGGCGAACTGAAGCCATGAAGCTGGTTTTTTTGGATAACGGACCTTCAATGGCTGCGGCCAGATCAGAAGCTCCGACAGTTCCTCTGAACTTTAACTTTTCGTTGGCTTCACGCTGATTAAACTCAAGCACTGAACTCATAGCATTGCCACGGGAAGCAGGAAAAGCTCCTGAATAAAAATTTACTTCACGGATAAAATCTACATTTATAATACCAACCGGACCACCCGACGCTCCTTGAGTTGCAAAATGGTTAAGATTGGGAATTTCGACCCCGTCAATGTAAAATTTATTCTCACTCGGACCTCCTCCCCGAACGATAATATCATTTCGGAAAGCAGATGACGAAGCCACTCCGGGGTAAGACTGGATTACTTTCGAAATATCGCGGTTCCCCCCCGGATTTTTTTCAATTTCGTCAATGCCAATGGTACGGAGAGAGACCGGACTTTCCTCCTTTTTTCGAAAATAGGAGGATCTGACAACTACTTCATCCAAGTTGATTTGATCTTCCTCCAGCGGCACAAGGATAGTCGCGCCGGTAGCTTTTGTAACCCTGAATGATTCTGAAATATAGGTTTTAAACCCTATTGCAGAAACTTTTATTTTGTAAAATCCCGGTTCAATATTTTTAATGTCAAAATTACCTGCATCATCCGTAACAGATCCGGTTAAAGTCTCGGTGACAAGTATGGTGGCATAAACGATTGGTTCATTGTTTTTCGCGTTAAATACTCTCCCTTTAACCGAGCCTTCTCCCCAGGAGTGAAAAAAAGTACAAAAGAGGATAATCAGGGACAATTTTATTTTATTCTTCATGGTATTTGGTTAATGTTCTTTAACTTCCAAATTAACAAAAAATATGGCAAAAGGTTTTTTAAAGAATAATAAAATACTTTTGTTGAATTGGACATTGAATCATCTTATGGAGCAAATCATTGAAATAGGTGAATACAAGATTTTTACAAAGCTTGAAGGCGAAGGACCAGCCTTGCTGCTTCTGCACAGTTATTGGGGTAACTTATGCCTGTTTGATAAGCTGGCAGCTTCGCTTTCAATGAATAATAAGGTAATTAGAATCGATCTTCCGGGCCATGGCAAGTCAGGTAATCCACCGCCGGATTATACTTTTGATAATTTTGCTCTGATATTAAGCGAGCTCTTAATCCGATTAAATGTGTTGGAAAAAATTTCAATTATCGGACATTCAATGGGCGGTTATGTTGCAATGGCATTTGCTGCCGCATTTCCACAAAAAACAGCAGTATTAATATTGATGCATGCTCCTTTAAAAAGTGCAGATGACCATAGTATTAAGCTGCGAAACCGTGAAAAGAATTTGTTGCTCCGAGGGAAAATAGAATTGATGCTGCAACTTACAGTCACCTCCAATTTTGCCCCTGAGAATATTCCCAAAATGAGAAAAGAAATTGCACTGCTTTTTCAAACGGCGGATCAGGTCACCCTCGAAGGGGCGCTAAGTACGATATATGCTCTCAATCACCGCAGCAGTTATTTCGAAGTTTTACAGAGTGCTCAATATCCGGTTTTGATTATTATCGGCAAATACGACAAAGTTTATCGGGCAGATGAGCAGATCGACGATGCAAGCAAAATCCCTGATGCAAGAGTATTGGTTCTTGATCATTCAGGACATATGGGATTTATGGAGGAAGAAAATTTGGTGTTGACGAACTTAAAAGAATTTCTGCAAACACACTAAGTTTAATTTTTTTACTCACAAAAAAAGGTTAAAAAGACTATTTTTGTGAAGCTGTATAGAACCATTTTAAATTAAAATTTTGACCAGCTTCATGTTGTACAGTTTAGTGACATGGACTACTTTCGCAAAACATTTTATATAAAACGCGTTTAATTCATATAATATTTAAAATCAAGTACTTATGAGCAATTTCCTGAGCGCCACCCTTGGCCGGAAAGTATTTATGAGCCTCACAGGACTTTTCCTTATCTCATTTTTGTCGATTCACTTAATCCTGAATCTATTACTTATTTTTGACGATTCCGGCAATCTGTTTAATCAGGCAGCCCATTTTATGGCTACTAATCCAATTATAAAGATTGTAGAACCAATTCTGGCCCTGGGTTTTATCATTCATATTATTTGGGCTGTGTGGATTACGCTTGACAATATGAAAGCACGTCCTCAAAAATATGAATCAGGTGATCAGCTGCTTAAATGGTGGGCTCCCTCTAAAAATATGTTCATTATTGGGGGAATGATTTTCATTTTTCTGATTCTCCACCTTTTTAATTTTTGGGTTAAGATTAAAATTACCGGAGATGAACTGTTGGGAACAAGTGAGGAAATGCATAACACTTATGCCTTGGTTTCTAATTTATTTATTCACTATCCGCTATATGATTTTATTTATGTATTGAGCGGAATTTTTGTTGGTCTGCACATGTCGCATGGATTTTGGAGTGCCTTCCAGACGATTGGATTGAATAATATCAAGTGGATGAAAAGGTTGAAATGTCTGGCTAATCTGATTGGATTTGTTTTTGCAATCGGTTTTGCATCGATACCGATTTATTTCCTTATCAAATTCTAAATTGAAATAAAAAGATCGAATATTATGAGCATCTTAAATTCAAAGATACCTGAAGGACCAATCTCTCTGAAATGGTCAACCCATAAAGAGAAAATTAAAGTTGTCAGTCCTGCCAACAAACGGAAACTTGAAATTATCGTGATAGGTACCGGACTTGCCGGAGCTTCAGCAGCAGCTTCTCTTTCCGAGTTAGGTTATAACGTAAAAGCATTTTGTTATCAGGATAGTCCCCGTCGCGCCCATTCAATTGCTGCCCAGGGGGGTATTAATGCTGCCAAGAACTACCAGAATGACAACGATTCTGTTTACAGGTTATTCTACGATACTATAAAAGGTGGTGATTACCGCTCGCGTGAGGCAAATGTGCATCGCCTGGCGGAGGTCTCCCCAAATATTATTGATCAGTGCGTCGCGCAAGGTGTCCCATTTGCAAGGGAATATGGAGGTCTCCTTTCTAACCGCTCTTTTGGCGGGGTGTTGGTAAGCCGCACTTTTTATGCACGCGGACAGACCGGTCAGCAGCTTTTGCTTGGAGCTTATTCTGCACTTAATCGTCAGATTGCTGAAGGTGGTGTAAAAATGTACACCCGTCACGAAATGGTTGACCTTGTTACAATAGATGGTAAAGCACGTGGAATTATTGCCCGTGATATGGTTACTGGAGACATCAAGCGATTTGGAGCACATGCTGTAGTGATTGCTTCTGGCGGATACAGCAATGTCTTCTTTCTTTCAACCAATGCCATGGGGTGCAATTGCTCTGCTTCATGGGTTTGTTATAAGAAAGGCGCTTTTTTTGCCAATCCTTGTTTTGTTCAGATTCACCCAACCTGTATTCCGGTTCATGGCTCACAGCAATCAAAATTGACGCTGATGTCTGAGTCATTGAGGAACGATGGCAGAGTCTGGACTCCTAAAACCAAGGAAGATGCTGAAAAATTGCGCAAAGGAATTGTCGGACCCAACGACATTGCCGATGAAGATCGGGACTTTTATCTGGAAAGACGTTATCCGTCATACGGAAATCTTGTTCCCAGAGACGTAGCTTCCCGGGCAGCCAAAGAGCGCTGCGATGCCGGTTTCGGAGTAAATTCTGAAGGTAAAGCAGTTTATCTTGATTTTAAATATTCCATCGAGCGGCTGGGTCGCGGTACTATTGAAAAAAGATATGGCAATCTTTTCCAGATGTACGAGAAGATTACCGATACCGATCCCTACAACGAACCGATGCAGATCTACCCTGCAATCCATTATACAATGGGTGGAACCTGGGTAGATTATAATTTAATGACATCTCTGCCAGGTCTTTATGCTATTGGCGAGGCTAACTTCTCCGATCATGGGGCAAACCGTTTAGGTGCTTCAGCCCTCATGCAGGGATTGGCGGATGGTTATTTTGTATTGCCTTATACGATCGGTGATTATCTTGCCGGTGAGATTATGATTCCCAAAATTGATACCAACCGTCCGGAATTTGCTGAAGCCGAAAAATCAGTAATTGCCAGGCTTGAGAATCTGTTCAATATTAAAGGCAAAACACCCGTTGATCATTTTCACAAAAAATTGGGGCAGATCATGTGGGATAATGTTGGAATGGCACGAAATGCTGAAGGATTGACTAAAGCGATAGAAGCTATTCAGGAGTTACGTACTGAATTCTATAAAGATCTGCTTGTTCCGGGAGAGATGAAAAATGTGAATCCTGAACTCGAAAAGGCGGGAAGAGTAGCTGATTTCATTGAACTTGGTGAACTATTGGCACGTGATGCACTCAACCGGAATGAATCATGTGGCGGACACTTCCGTGAGGAATCCTCTACTGAAGAAGGGGAAGCCAAACGCGATGATGCCAACTTTGCATACGTTGCCGCGTGGGAATTTAAAGGTGTTGATGCTGTTCCTGTTCTTCATAAGGAAGACCTGGTTTTCGAAACCATTGCATTAACCCAGAGAAGTTATAAATAAAAATCTCCAGCTGAGTAGCTCATATCTTAATACTTATAAAAATGGCGGATAAAATTCTCAATAAAATATATGTGAAGGTCTGGAGGCAAAACAGTCCAAAGGCCAAGGGTGGGTTTGAAACCTATACCGTTAATAATATTTCTCAAGGTTCTTCTTTTCTCGAAATGATCGACATCCTCAATGATGAGTTGATTCTGGGAGGAAAAGATCCGATTGCATTTGATCACGATTGTCGTGAAGGAATTTGCGGAATGTGTTCCCTTTATATCAACGGACATGCCCATGGCCCTGACACACAGGTGACTACGTGTCAGTTGCATATGCGGAAGTTTAATGAGGGTCAAACCATTACGGTTGAGCCCTGGCGTGTTGGCGCTTTCCCGGTGATTAAAGATGTGATGGTCGATCGTACTGCTTTTGAAAAAATTCAGCAGGCCGGTGGATTTGTTTCTGTAAATACCGGCGGTGTACCTGATGGCAATACACTGCCCATATCGCAGGATGATGCTGAAGAAGCAATGGATGCCGCTGCTTGTATAGGCTGTGGAGCCTGTGCCGCCACTTGTAAAAACTCATCGGCGATGTTGTTTTTAGCTGCTAAAGTGTCGCAGTTTGCAAAGTTGCCGCAAGGTCAGGTCGAGGCAAAACGACGTGCAAAAGCGATGTATGCCAAAATGGATGAACTTGGATTTGGAGGCTGTACCAATACCGGGGCTTGCGAACTTGCTTGTCCGAAGAGCATTTCCATCGCTCACATTGCACGGCTAAATCGCGAATACCTTAAAGCAAAACTATCTGATTAATATAATATTAGCATTGTAGCTTAATAAACGCGGTCCTTGGGCCGCGTTTATTGTTATCAACCTTAGATGGTTGATAACTCGTTTTATTTAATGCTTGCGAAGAACTTATAAAAACAAGTTTATACATAAATTCGCAACATTACCATTAATGATATAAAACCACATATAATGCCATACAGACGATTACCAAATACTGATCAGGCAAGATTAAGGGCTCTTCATACGGCTATCATCATGGGGCAGAAAAAGGATAGTGAAGAGCTTGCCTTCTCTGTGAAATCACTGAATCGGTTAAGGGCTTTTTACACCAATTTCGAAACTACGATTATCCATCATAAATTAGCACGAACTCAGCAGGAAAAAAGCAGCAATGCTTACCTCGAAACAGTAAAAAAAGCCAGACTTTACCTTTCTCATTTTATCCAGGTTTTGAATTTTGCCATTCAAAGAGGTGATATGAAGTCTGCCGTAAGGGAGTTTTATGGGTTTTCGGATAAAAAATCACCCTCCTTGATTTTAGATTCAGAAGTGCTGGAATGGGGTAAGAAAATTATTGAAGGCGAACACAAACGGATAAATCACGGGGGAAATCCACTTTATAATCCCTCAATTGCTGTTGTAAAAGTAAAATTCGACCAGTTTATTGATGCCTATCATTTTCAAAAGACTTTGCAGAACAATTCCGCCAGGTGGACGGGCAAGGTTGCTGAGCTTAGGAAAGAGGCTGATGAGATTATTCTGGATATCTGGAATGAGGTCGAAGAGCAATTCTCCGGTTTGCCGGATGACCTTAAGCGCGAAAAGACGGCAGAATACGGATTAATTTATGTTTACCGTCCGATGGAACGCATTAAAACTGAATCACATTCATTGACAGTAGCTGGCATATAACGGGATTAATTATCCGTACTTTCTGTTGTCTTGAATTTTTTTCAGATTAAGAGAACAGCATTTTTACTTTCTCAGTAACCAGCTTTGGATCGGGGTTTAGGGGAAAAACCAGCAATGGTTTTAGGTAGGTTATTTTATGTTCGCATTTAAATTTTTCAATGCCACCTCCGGTGATGTTAAGCATAACGGTTTTGTCAGGATCTAATTTACCGTCATGTACAGCTTGTATTAAGGATGCAACAGCTACAGAAGCTGCAGGCTCCAGATCATTTCCTTCCGTTTTGGCAAATAAGGCAGCTGCGCTTGCTGCTTCCTGATTCGTAACCGCGAATACTTCACCTCCGGCGTCTTTCATTGCATCATATATTCCGCCTTTGATGCTATAGGGTGGTTTCCTGTTCGACAGTACTTTTGCTGCAATCTCTTCGACTTGCTTTCGAGCCACTTCGTCATCGAAGGGAAGAATTTCTCTTGAATCAGCATCCCAGGCCTCCTTGATCGGAATAAAAGGAGCATTTTGCGACAGCATCAGTTTCATTTTCTTTTCGCCATACCGGCCATCCTCCAAAAACCTCAGGTTAGCTTCCCAGGCAGCTATGGCTCCGGTACCACTTCCAATGGCTTGAAAATAGAAATCAGGTATCCGACCTATTGTTGTTACAGCCGATAAAACAGTCGTTCCCATTCCATCGCGGCGGGCAACATTTTTAGCGCCTCCTTCAGGATAAAATCCCTCGATTGTGCACACAAGATTTGATAAATGAATGGCATCAAAATAATCGCCTCCGGATTCAGTGGCGATCAATTTTACACATGGATCAAGTTCCTGAGCGAACCACAAAGCGTTGAGATTATCCTCCGGCACACATATCACTACTGGAATTTTATTCTCGGAGCAGACTTTAGCAAAGGCGCGGGCAGTATTTCCAGCCGATGCAACGACCATTACCCCATTGGTATTACTGTTTCTCCTTGCGCATACTGAGTATGCTTCACACTCTTTGAATGTTCCGGTTTCCATCAATGCACCCTTCTCGGGCCAGTAACCATTGAAGGTTATATAAAGATTTTCTAATCCAAGTTCATTTGCCAATCCAACACTTTTATAGGTCACCGGCGCTCCCGATCCCTTGAGTGTCCTGTTCACAGGCAGCCAGGAGGAAAATTGATATAAACCAGGTAAAGTTTTATCCGGATTTAATTGCTTTTTATCATAAACTGAACGGATGAGGCTCCCATCGTCATTATTAGGGCAGTTCAACTCCCAGTTTTTATCCTCGAACGTTTTTCCGCAGCAAAGTGATTGTAAGTGATATTTAGTTTGGGTAAATTCAGACATGAAAATATTTTTAAACGTTCAAAAGTAGCTTTTTTGAAAAGGAATGCAAAATATCACCTTGCTTTGGCGCTTTTTATTCCCGCATCCCTTCCAACTACAGGTCGGAATGGTTGATGTAGTTGACCGGCTACCCTCTATTATAAGGTTACGTGGTCGAAAAGGTTACAAGTCAATTATTGATGTTTTCATCAATAGACTTGTTGAGATAGCGGTTAAGCGGATGGAGAATTTTGAAACATGCAATAGCCTTGGCAATAAAATCAGGAGCCAGCAACTCCTCTTCAGTCACCTTGTGTCCAACGGCATAGCTGCGGTTTTTTATCAGGTCGAGGTATTCCCAATCTTTTGGATAACCTTTGGGAGCCGTTTTCAGTTTATCAGAATAATCCAGAGTAAAAGTCAGCTTAAATTCCTCGTTACCAATTATTTCAAGGTAGTCCTGCGGATGATAATAAATTTCCTGCCGTATAGCATAAAGATGTTCAGGGGGTGGCATGTAAATTCCGCCTGACAGGAAGCATTCCCCGGGTTGAACGTGAAGATAGTAGCCTGAAAAGCCGGATTTTTTCCCGCCACGAGCCATAAAGCATCCGTAATTTGATTTAAATGGACGCTTGTCGTTCGAGAAACGGACGTCGCGAAATAGACGGAATACGCAGTCCTTAGGATTTAGCAGCGGTATTTCATTATCGAACTGCCTGATTTCATGGATTAACAGGTCTGTAATCGCCAGGAATTTTTTACGCGTCAGATCATACCTCTCCCGGTTAAGGTCAAACCATTCGCGCGTATTTTTGGCTTCAATATCTTTTAAAAAATCGAGTATCTCCTTCATATTTCAAAATTACCTGAAAATAGATTAACAAACCAACGAATCGTTCTGTATTTTTGTAAAAAATCAAAGAATTTTTCATGAAGAATTGTTGCATTATAGTAGCCGGAGGTAATGGATCAAGGATGGAATCCGGTATTCCAAAACAATTTCTTCTGATAGGAGGAATGCCGGTTTTAATGCATACCATCCGGAATTTTTATGATTATGACCCTTCGCTCCTTCTTATTCTTGTACTTCCCGCTAATGAAATCAGTAGCTGGAACGACTTATGCCGGAAACACAATTTTGAAATTCCTCATCAGGTTACCGCAGGAGGAGAAACCCGTTTTCAATCTGTAAAGAATGGACTCTCGCTTGCTTCCGGCAGTGAACTCACCGCGGTTCATGATGGTGTTCGTCCGTTTGTTAGTCATGAAACTTTGGCACGGTGTTTCGATGGAGCATTAGTTCAAGGTACTTCAATTCCTGTTCTACCGTCAAATGAATCCGTGCGACAGGGTAAGATGGACGATTCAGTTCCGGTTGACCGGTCTCAATATTTTATGGTACAAACGCCTCAGGTTTTTAAAACTTCAATTCTTCAGGAAGCTTATCATCAGGCGTGGATTTCTGAATTTACCGATGATGCTTCTGTTGTAGAACATTCAGGAACAGCAGTTCAGATGGTTATGGGGAATCGCGAAAATATCAAGATCACCTTTCCTGAAGACCTTCTGATTGCGGAACTCTTCCTGAAAAGCAGATATTTTCCAGTACTTTAAGGGGCTTCCTGAATTTCCAGTTTTTCAAATTACTCTTTAAGCACCTTAATCTCCATCTTAATATCCTTTTGAGGACGGTTATTTGGTCCTGTTGGCTGAGCAGCGATTAAATCAATGACCGATAATCCCTCAATCACTTCACCAAAAACTGTATAATTCCCATCCAGGTGAGGGGTTCCTCCAGCCGTTGTATAAACCTGTTTTTGCTCATCTGTTAGCTTGAAAGGTTTTTGACTGGCCTTCGCCATCGCTTCAGTCTGCAGCCGATCGATCAATAATGCGAATGCAACCTGATTACCTGCTTGCTGGTAAAATTTCAGAGAGTCCTCATTTGCCATCGTAAGCTGACGCATATAGCTTTGTGCCAGCTTTTCATTTCCTTTAGCTTCAAGAGCAGGAAGATCGTTTGCCGGAAATACTACTCCCTGAACGAGGTAGAACTGTGAACCGGAAGATTTTTTCTCCGGATTGGTCTGATCGCCCTGTCTTGCAGCCGCTAGCGCTCCTTTTTTGTGAAGTAGCTTTGTATTTATTTCATTATCAATTTCATACCCCGGTCCTCCATTGCCAAGTTCCTGATCTGGTTTGGCGTTTCTGGTGTCCGGATCTCCACCCTGGATCATAAATTCATTGATAACTCTGTGAAATAGAAGTCCGTCATAAAAGCCTTCTTTTGCTAATTTCAGAAAATTATCCCTGTGTTTAGGGGTCTCATTGTAGAGCGCTACTTTCATATCGCCGAATTCTGTTTTTATCAGTAAAATTGGGCGGTGATCTTTATTATCCTGAGCATTTCCGCAAGCGACACACAGAATGGTAGCCAGTATAAAAGTGCTTTTCAATACATTATTCATAGCTGTCATTTCTTTTCTGTCAAAGATAAGAAAAATGAAAATTGATTTGATTATTGCCTTTTTATTTCTGATGAGGCAGGTTCAGGTATTCTGGTATAAGACACAAACAGGCCGTATATTTTTATATTTTTGTGCTTTAGTTTGAAATAGAAAAGGGATGGGCGATTTTATTATTTACAATACACTGAGCAGAAAGAAGGAGATTTTCAAACCTTTAATTCCCGGACATGTTGGGATGTATGTTTGCGGACCGACGGTATATGGCGAGGCTCATCTTGGTCATTCGCGGCCGGCAATAACTTTCGATGTACTTTTTCGCTACCTGAAACACATGGGTTTTAAGGTGCGATATATCCGCAATATTACCGATGTTGGTCATCTGGTGAATGATGCGGATGAAGGTGAGGACAAGATTGGCCGGAAAGCGAAAGTCGAAGAACTCGAACCGATGGAAATTGTACAGCGCTATACCAACAGCTACCGGTTGAATATGGCTCAGCTGAACGTAATGCCTCCAAGTATTGAACCTGCCGCGTCGGGGCACATCATTGAGCAGATTGCAACGATTCAGAAGATGTTAGATTCAGGATTTGCCTATGAAACCGGTGGCTCGGTCTATTTTGATGTAGAAAAATATGCGTCAGTTCATTCATATGGCATATTGTCGGGCCGAAAGATAGAGGATCTTTATGCCAATACGCGTGATCTTGATTCTCAGACAGAGAAAAAATCGGGTCTCGACTTTGCAGTGTGGAAGAATGCATCAGCTGAACATATCATGCGATGGCCATCTCCCTGGGGTGAAGGATTTCCCGGATGGCATACTGAATGTACTGCTATGAGTACCAAATATCTGGGTGAGCCGTTTGATATTCACGGTGGTGGACTTGATTTACTTTTCCCGCATCACGAAGCCGAAATCGCCCAAGGTGTGGCATGTTTTGGTCACCAACCGGTTAACTATTGGATGCACAATAATCTGATTACGATCAATGGGCAGAAGATGGGCAAGTCACTGGGGAATTTTATCACCCTGGATGAGCTTTTTTCCGGAAATCATCCGATTCTTGAAAAGGCATATTCGCCTGTATGTATTCGGTTTTTCATTCTGCAGGCACATTATCGCAGTCCGCTTGACTTTTCGAATGAGGCACTTCAGGCAGCGGAGAAGGGTCTGGAGCGTTTATTCAAAGCTGTTGCAGTTTTGAAGGAACTTCATCCGGCAGAACAATCAACTATTGATGTGCCAGTTCTGAAGGAGAAATGTTATGCTGCAATTAATGATGATCTTAATACTCCGGTTTTGATAGCGCATCTTTTCGACGGTGTAAAAATGATCAATTCCGTAAATGATGGAAAAGCTTCCGTCAATGTTGCCGATCTTGAAATTCTAACAGAACTCTATACCATTTTCGTTTTCGATATCCTTGGATTCAAGGCTGAAAATTCGGCCGGAGATACTGTCAAAGAGGATGTTTTGGCCAACGTAGTGAATTTGTTGTTGAACCTTCGGGTTGAGGCTAAAATGAATAAAGATTGGGCTACTTCAGACAAGATCAGGATCAGTCTTACCGGAATGGGCTTCGAAATCAAAGATACCAAGGAAGGCTTTGAGTGGGAATTCAAGAAATAGAAGGTTTCACTATTACGATTATTTCACAGGGACCAACCTGAATATAAACCCTGGTGTTTCTATAGAGCCATTGATATATCCATCCGAAGACATTTCTAAATCATTCAGCCATGCAATATCAGGAAAAAATATCTTCTTTTGAGTTACAGTATCTTCTGGTGTTTGTGAATATTCTGGTAAGATATGTTTAGTGTGCAAATGATCCAGCGTGGCAAACCGGGATAAAAATACCGGGGTGTCACCGATCCGGAACCCGGAGCATTCACTACGACCATTGATGCGTATTTTTGGTCTGTAATATTATTGATTTTTATTGCGGAATCGATTTTAAGTTTTTGGAATAATTTGAATGCGAATCCTGCTTTGAGGGCAATAGTAGCCCACGCTTTTGAATACCGGCTGTTCAGGTCGTTTAGAGGAATCTGTCCTGAAGTGGCCAGTTCAACCCGGGAGTAAAAACCATAGGGCGTTTTAAAATCAAGGCTTCCGGAAAAAAGCTGATCAGGCATTCCAGGAAGTTTTTTGCCTGAGTAATCTATATTATCGGCTTTAAAGTCCTGAAAATTAAACTTGTTATTTGCGTAATTCAGATTGGCAATCAAGGCAAAATGATGATCTGAAGTCTTATTTTTTTGTCCAATAATCCATTGCTGCAGTGATATTTCCAGTCCTCTGTGAATTGATGATCCGGCATTCATCCCCACATAGATTTCTTCTGCAACTCTTTTAGGAACAATAAGATCCGTTACCCGCATATAATAATAGGCGAGATCGATAAATGTGGCGTGATTGAATAAATTCACGCGTGTTCCCCCTTCAAATGACCACGCTTTTTCCGGTTTAATCTCCCTGTTGATTAATCCTAGCGGACTTAATGTTTCAGAAAGTGAAGGTACAGAAAATCCCTTGTTTATTGACGTATAAAAATAAAGATCATTCCATGGATTCCAGGTAAATGAGAGTCGTGGCGCAATGATGGCGGAGAATTGGTAGTTTCCCGACTGGTTCAAAGTATCGGGCGTAAGATCGGTAAAACGAAAACCCGACTGATTAAAATTAAGACCGGCAATAACAGCTACTTTCCGGTAGCGGATTTCCAGCTGAGTAAAAATATCATTTTGATAAAGTGATTCTTTCCCGTCCTGTTGCATAATCCCCTTTATGCCTTTCCCGCCGATGTTTTCGGTGAGCATACTTTGGATATTTTCGAAATAAAGATTGGTTCCCGCTGCAAATTGAAAGGTAATCTCTCCCATTTTTTTGGTGTGTTGACCCAATATCCGGACTCCGTAGGAAAATCCTGATTCATTTAGAAAATTGAATGGCCGGTTTTCTTCTGTTTTTCTGGAATTCAAAAATGTCGAGAGTGAATAATCCCAGTCATTTAATGTCTTGTAATGAAGGTTATATCCGGCAAATACCCTGTCAGGATGCTCATAGCCTTTTGTTTTCAGCCAACTGGCTGCAGCCTTTTGAGGATTGGAAATTAAGGTTACTGAATCGATTGAACTTGGAATCAGGGCTCTGATCTTTGATCCCGAAAGGATGAGGTTACCGGACAATTTAGCGCTGAATATTTGCTGCTGATTAATGAAAAATGAATAACGGCTATATTTGCTGTTCAGTCGATATCCATCAGATTCAATACCTGAAACAGATAATACCAGATTATCTTTGGCCGTTCCGTTCGAGTAGGTCACTCCGTTTTTGAAATAGCCAAAACTACCGGCTGAACTATTTAATTTAGTCACTTCGCGGTTGAAATCTGCACTTTGAGGATAGAGGATAACTGTCCCACCCAATGACGAGCCATAAATACTGGAAGCCGGACCTCTCAATACCTCAATACGACTAATATATTCGGGATTTATATCATCGAAGGTGGTCTCACCTTCGGCGCTGTACATGGGGATATCACCAAAAAAAAGCTTAATCTTTTTTGTTCCGTAAGGATAGCGCGAACCAATCCCCCTCAATGTCAGCTTAATAGTACCAGGTGAACCTTCCTGCATTACCAGCCCCGGAACAGCCAAGAGCGATGAAGCAATATTAATAGCTGAATTTTCAAGCCGGCCAGCTGGTATGACTGATATCGATCCTGCCGTAGATTTTAATAGCCCCATTGTGCGATAGGCTGTTACCTGAATTTCTGACAGATCGTAATTTGCACGGGATAATCCCTCAGTTGAGGAATTTATCGTATCCGGTTTGGTGGCTTGAGTCTTCTCTTTTGGCTGAGCAAATAATAGATAAGAGGTGAAAATCAGGGGTATGATCAAAAATTGCTTCATTCCCTATAAACGGAAATTTGCAGATTTTGTTTATCAAAACTGAATGAAATCAACTGTTTGGGTGCAATGCCTTTTCAATTTTTTCCAATCCTTCTTTAAGCACAGCTCTCGGGCATCCGAAATTTAGTCTGAAATAACCTTCACCACCTGTTCCAAATTTACTGCCATGATTTAAAGCAACGTTTCCATCGATCAATCGTTTGGCTAACTCTTTCTCGCTAAGATGATAAGCAGTGAAATCCATCCAGACCAGAAAGGTAGCTTCAGGTTTCATAATTTTAATCATAGGCAACCGTTCGACAATAAATGTCTCAAGAAATCTGTAATTTTCTTCCAGATACGCCATTAGCTGATCAAGCCAGTCGTGGCCATGACGTAAAGCAGCTTCCGTGGCTATATTTCCAAAGATATTGCCGCTATGGATATGGATCGTATTTAAAACCTGCTCATACTTAAGCCGGATTTTCCTATTGGGTATGATCACAAACGCTGAGGAGAGTCCCGCGACATTAAAAGTTTTGCTGGCAGCCATCAAAACGGCACTGTTCATCGCAATACTATCCGATACCATTGGAATTGGAATGTGTTTGTTCCCCGAAAAAACCAGATCTGCATGAATTTCGTCCGAAATAATCACAATTCCGTTCTCGTTACAGATTTGGCTCAGTTCTTTGAGTTCTTCCATGCTCCAAACCATGCCGCCCGGGTTGTGCGGACTGCAAAGGATCAGTAATTTTGTTTTTGAATCGATAATCTGCCTGAGATTTTCAAAATCAAAGGTATAACGGCCATCCCTGATCATTAAGGGATTCTCAAGCATTTTTCTTCCCGATCCTTTTATGCTGGTGAAAAAGGGAAAATATACCGGAGGCTGAACAATCACTTTGTCGCCTGGTTCTGAAAGTGCCATAATCAGCATCGTTACTGCAGAAACTACACCAGGACTCGTAGTGATCATTTCTTTATCGATTTTCCAGCCATGCCTGCGATCCAGCCACTCGATGATCGCTTCAGAATAACTTTCCGGACGGTAGGAATAGGCCAGTATTTCATGATTTAGCCGTTTCTGTAAAGCATCTATAATAAAGTCTGGTGTGCGGAAGTCAGTATCTGCCACCCAAAGCGGCAATGCTTCACCATTTCCAAAATAGAGGTCAAGCATATCATATTTGACACAGTCGGTTCCGCGTCGCTCAATTATTTCATCAAAATTGTACTGTATCATTTATTGTACGATTAATTTATTTCTGTTTATACCGGATTAAACCATTTCAATTTTTTTCAACCAATTGTAATCATCACCCTTTTCAATTTTAAGGACAAAATTAAAACGATTCAGACTCAGACAAAGTTCAAAATCGGATGCCGGCGACCATTCATGATTAGCCGGATCAAGCAGCCGGGCGCCATCGCCTGTACGAAGGATTTCCTTTATCCTATCAAAGTCAGTGGCTTGGTTCTGCAATTTATCTCGTAAATATTCGGCTAAAAAGGTATCTTCCTGTGTTGGATATCGACATTCGTAACCCATGCAAACCAGGCTCACTTCAGCTGGATTTTTTTCGCGGATATAAGTAATAATTGCTTCCGCGTTTACAAAACTTCCGGTGATAATTTCGTCAGCATTGACGGCGTTGGCAATTCCGCGTGTTCCCGAGCTGGTTGTCAATATGATGGTTTTTCCGGTAAGATCCTGATTCATAATATGAGTAGGGGAATTTCCAAAATCAAAACCAGGCACTTTCCGTTCATGTCGTTCGCCAAGCATTATTACATCATTGATCGAATTTTTCAAGGCGAAGGCCTCATCCACATGTTCAACGGGAATAATTTTTTCTGCTCCGGCCGCGTAAACATAACAGGCGGTGGAAAATGCCCTGAAAACATCTATAACCACAGTAAGTCCTTTGGCTTTTTGCGCTCCTTCGACGAGCTGAAGAATTTCTATTTTCATCAGAAGATAATTTGTTTTTTTAAAATTGCCTGATAGCCTGTGTGCACTCTTCATTCGTGTTTGCGAAGCGCAGATACATGGTGTTTCATAAATGGGCTTTGACTCGTTCCATCCGAAACTTTTGTAATTTGGCTGCGAATTTAACGTAAAAGTAGAAAAGAACGATGATCTCTGTCACTTTAAAAGGTTTGACCATTTTACAATTTACAAATCTGAACAGATTTCCGGAGTTGCTCCACTTCTCAACAGTACGGGCAAATGGTTGTAGCATTGATAAATACAGCTCTTTGAATTTGGGTTTTAATTCGGGCGATCTTCCCGTGAATGTGAGAGAGAATCGGAATCTGCTTTGCAATAAACTTGATTTAAACCCTGAACTGTTGGTATTTCCGAACCAGACTCATACAGCTACTGTTAAAGTAATTACTGCTGATTATTTTAACTCCGAGGAGGAAGTACAAAAACATTTTCTCAGTGAAACAGATGCCGTCATTACTGCATTGACAGGTGTTTGTGTTGCTGTAAAAACTGCCGATTGTGTGCCGGTTCTCCTTTTTGATCCCAAACGCAACGTGGTTGCGGCCGTTCATGCCGGATGGCGTGGAACAGTGCAAGGTATTGCAGCAAAAACGATTAATATAATAACGGAGAGTTTTGGGTCTGAGCCTTCTGATCTTTGGGCGGGTATAGGGCCTTCAATCAGCCCCGATGTTTACGAAGTCGGAGAGGAAGTATGGAAGCAATTTGACCCTGAATTTTATCGGCAGATTCATCCGGAAAGACCGGATAAAAGGCTGCTTGATCTGTGGAGCGCCAATCATCATCAGCTGCAGGCTGCAGGAATTCCTGAAAATCAGATTGAAGTCGCATGCATCTGCACATTATCTGATCCTGATCGGTTCTTTTCAGCCCGTCGAGACGGGATTAAAACCGGCAGAATGGCAACAGGAATAATGATCCGATAAAAAAACACCACAGATTACAAAGATGCTCACAGATTGTTCTGTGTTAGTCGGTGTAATCTGTGGTGAAATTAATCCCAGCCGTTGAAAGCAAAGATTATGATTTATTTCTTTTTATTCGAAAACGAATAAGGGAAGCTTTCCGGTAAAGTGCCCCGAACTTTATTTGGCGCTTTGGTCATGTCAAATTCGAGCTTCCCACCTTTTAATAAATCGCTGTGCGTGACATAATTTTTATCGTAAACTACACCGTTAAGGTTGATTTTATTGATATAAAGATTTGTTTCACTGTTTTTAGGGGCATTGATCTCAAATTTCTTGCCGTTTTCTAGTGATAACGTAATTTTTTTAAACAGCGGAGCTCCAAAAGCATATTCACCAGTTCCTGGAGCGACAGGATAGAAGCCCATCGCCGAGAAGACATACCATGCTGATGTTTGTCCGTTATCTTCATCGCCACAAAGTCCGTCGGGTCGGGGTGTATAGAGTTTATCCATCACTTGCCGCACTAAATACTGACCTTTCCAGGGTTGTCCCAGGTAATTGTACAGGTAGATGGCATGTTGAATCGGTTGATTTCCATGAGCATATTGTCCCATATTCGCGATCAGCATTTCTGTAATCTCATGAATCTGTATGCCATAATAGGAATAATCGAAAGTGGGAGCAGAGCTGAACACTTCATCAAGGCGCTGGGCCATTTTTTCGCGTCCGCCCATTAAATTAGCCAGACCCTGTGGATCATGAAATACACACCAGGTATAGTGCCAGCTCGATCCTTCAGTAAAGGCATCGCCCCATTTATCGGGACGGAATGGCGTTTGAAAAGTGCCATCTTCATTTCTGCCACGCATGAAATTAACCGATTTGTCGAAAACATTGGCATAATTCATTGCCCTTTTGGCAAAGAGATCGATCTCCGGCTGGGGACGACCTAAATCTTTAGCCAATTTCCAGATACACCAGTCGGCGAATGAATATTCAAGTGTTCGGGCAGCATTTTCGTTAATGCCAACATTATAAGGAATATAGCCTAATTTGTTGTAGTATTTTACGCCATATCGGCCTACAGAATGCAGTGGTCCTGCATTCTCTGCGTTTTTTTGAATTGCTTCGTACAATTTTGCGATATCGAATCCGCGGATTCCTTTGAGGTAGGCGTCTGCAATATTAACTGCTGAGTTTGAACCGATCATACAATCACGGTGCCCCGGACTGGCCCATTCGGGAAGCCAGCCACTTTCATTATAAGTGTTCGCCAATCCTTCCATAATCTGGGAACTAAGTGAAGGGTGCATTAATGTGAAATAAGGGAAAACGGCACGGAAAGTATCCCAAAACCCATTGTCGGTAAACATATAACCCGGAAGAACCTTTCCGTTATATGGACTGTAATGAACGATTTTATTATTGGCGTCTATCTCATAAAATTTTCGTGGGAAAAGCATAGTGCGATAAAGTGCGGTATAGAAAGTCCGCAACTGGTCAACCGTACCGCCTTCAACTTTTACGCGTGCAAATTCTTTATTCCACGCTGCTTCCGCATTGTTTTTAATTTGATCAAAGCTATTTTGGCCGATCTCTCTTTTTAGGCTAAGCTCCGCCTGTTCGAGGCTGATAAACGAAGAGGCCACGCGTGCATGAACAAGTTCTCCTTTTTTGGTTTTAAAAGTCACAACAGCCATCACATGTTTTCCTTCAGCTGCAGCGCTTCCTTTCGATAAAACACTGTCTTGCCAGGTTGAAACTTCGCCAAATTCTTTGTCAAAGATGATTACAAAATAGTTGTGAAAATTTTCAGGTACGCCACCACTATTGTTTCTGCAATAGCCTGTTACTTTTCGCTCCTGAGGTGAAATTTTCACCATTGAACCTTTATTAAAAGCATCTATTACAATATGAGAAGCATCGGATTCAGGGAAAGTAAACCGGAACTGAGCTGCACGTTCGGTAGGTGTTATTTCTGTAATGACGTCATAATTAGAGAGGTATGCTCTATAGTAATGCGGTTTGGCAATTTCAACCTTATGTGAATACCACGAAGCTCGTTTATTTTCATCAACGATTAGTTTGCCAGTCTCCGGGAATAAAGAAAATGCTGCATAATCGTTGATCCACGGACTTGGCTGATGGGTTTGCTTAAATCCCCTGATTTTCACATCGTCATACATATATCCCCAGCCATTGCCGTTTTTATTGGTCTGGGGAGTCCAGAAATTCATTCCCCAAGGCAATGCAATAGCCGGATAGGTGTTCCCGTTGGATAAGGCGAAATCGGAATCAGTACCTACAAGCGGATTCGCATATTCCACTAAAGAACCCTGATTATTGTCAATTTGCTGTGCGTGAGTGAGTAAAGAAAACAGCACAAATGTTAAAATCAAAAATGGATATTTCATTTTCATTATTATTTAGTGAGTTTTTATTTCCAGATAAATCCGGGTAAGTTAAAAAACCTAAGCATTTTATTGATTTTGGCAATTAAGATCCGGGTAGTTTTTGCTTTTGCCTTAGCGACAAAACTAAGATTTTGTTTTGGTATTTGAAAACTAATATTTCCTGTTCTTTCGTGTACCGGCTTGTCTCTTTTCTTTTTTTCGATCACAAGAATGCTGTCATAGAAATGCAGTGAATCAACACTTGCGGTGAAGGTGTTTGCCTTTAATGCTTTTTGTTCAGAATGATGCGCATTCAGCAAGTCGATAAATTTCTTGCTGTACTCGATAAAAGTCCCTTT
This sequence comes from Mariniphaga sp., assembly GCA_037133495.1. Taxonomy (GTDB): domain Bacteria; phylum Bacteroidota; class Bacteroidia; order Bacteroidales; family Prolixibacteraceae; genus JAAFHB01. The sequence continues at coordinate 53,305 of JBAXOA010000010.1, forward strand.
TCTCCGAAAGCCACCGCCGAATTTTAGCCAATAGGAGGTATGGATGTCTTCGCACAGATAAACCCCGTTCTCTTTTACATGATCAAATAATTCTTCAAAACTGATAATTTGCTGAATCATAGTATGACCACCATCGTCAATTAAGATATCTATGGGTGGTATGGCCTTTTTTACCTCTTTCAGAAATTTTCGGTCAGACTGCGATCCGATAAATATCTTAATGTTATCTTCTTCCAGATCTTTGCATTGAGGATTAATATCTATTCCATATATTCTGGCCTTATCGCCGAAATAATTTTTCCACATTTGCAAACTTCCTCCGTGTGATACGCCAATCTCAAGTATTGTGATTTCCTGGCCCCTGAACCTGGAAAAATGCCGGTCATAAACATCAAAGTAGTGCGCCCATTTGTGAATAAGCCTTCCTTCGTTGTGTCTAAAATAGTTTTCTAAGTCATTCATCCTGAAATTTTCAAATTATGTATTAGGAAAGATATATTATTGCAATACGATTTTACTAAGATGCTGAATATTAATAATAAATATCATTGAAAATTATTAATTGACAATTACTTATCATTTGCGGACCCTTGTTCCGCTATCCGCTTACCTGTACTTCCAGACCTGTTTCTTGTTTAACCCGCACAGCGATTTTATTCAGATCGTTGGTGGTTATTTTTCGCAGATCTTTAGCAGGTGTATCGCGAGCAATGGTATAAATCATCACCATTTGAGGCCGGATTTGCTGAAGAAGAGCAATCCATGCAGAGAGCTCAGCTTCTGTTGTATTGTCAATCGATATCCCGTTAAAGTCACCCTTGATAAACATGGTCTGGATAATTAACCGGCCACTAAAATTCTTAAGGTTTTCGACAACCCGTGCAAGATCAAATCTTCCAACAGGTTGGTCGAGCACTTTGATCGTTGCATAAATCCCTGAGTCAAGTTTGAGAATATTATCATCCACTTTTTTAAGCGCCTCCACTACGGCTGGTTTGTGCAGCATGGTTGAATTTGAAAGGACTGCAATTCTCGCGGCAGGGCATAATTCATTTCTAATCAGCACGGTATCGTCAATAATAGCAGCAAATTCCGGGTGCATTGTTGGTTCTCCATTGCCTGCGAAAGTAATTACGTCAGGTAATGTACCATCGCTTTTCATTGTTTGTAGTTTCTCACTGAGCAGTTGCTTTACTTCAGTTTGTTTGGGTAAGATAGCTTTAACAGTTCCTTTTTCGGGGTTCCATCCACATTCGCAATAGATGCAGTCAAAAGAGCATAATTTTGAATCGTTGGGTAATAAATTTATTCCCAGCGAGATACCTAACCTTCGGCTGACGACCGGCCCGAATATTGTTTCATCAAAAAGAAAAGTCGGCATAAATATTAAAATATCAATTAAAATTGTTCTAAATCAACTTTTTCAGACTTGACTGAGGTTTCAAAATTAACCGGTGCAAATCCATTCCGGTAATCAGATTGATTCCCGGGCTCTTTCCTTTTTTAATTGTTCCTGCCCATCCATTCATTTCCAATGCTTCAGCTCCGTTTCGTGTTGCCCAGATGACGATTTCACCGAATGGGACAGAAGGAAATTCACTTTGTATGGTTTTCATCTCATCGAGCATCGAAAGTTTGTGGTTAGACGAAAGACTATCGGTTCCTAAACAAATTTGCAATTTGTTTTTTCTGAAGAGTTCAATATCCGGAAGACGGTCTTCAATATAGCGGTTCGAATTGGGACACAGAACAAACCAGGTCCGACTGAGCAGTCTGGTATTTTCTATCAGGTCGATATCGCTTTGTGATGTGCGGATATTGTGAACCAGCAGGAGTTTATTTTTTTCGGGAAGCCAGCTTATTACACTTTCGAGGGCTGATTTTTCTGTTGGTGTAAACGTAGATAGATCGATGCCAAGATTTCCGCTCAGATGACTGAAGAGGCCGCCCTCCCCTGATCGGTACAAATCATCTTCATCGGAGCATTCCTGACTGTGCATCGACAGAATTGAATTATGCTTTTCAGCAAATTGCGATATTTTTGAAAATAGATCTTTGGAAACGGAGTAGGGGGCGTGAGGAACAATGGAAGCTGATAATCCAAGTTTCTGCGCCTCATTGAAGCAATATTGAACCCATTCAAAAGCTTTTTCAGCACGTTGAGGAGAGAATCCAAGTGCTTCTATAAATGTGTGATACTTTATTTTTGAATTTGATTTTAACTGAAAGGTGGTATTCGTATTCGAAATATCGCCTGCTGCGACTACGCCATTTTTCCAAAGTTCGAAATCTGCTCTTTCTGCTTCCGTAAGAACCTTGTCGGTTTCAGTATTGCGCCGGGTAATTACATTTTTTAAAAAATCAGGCAACCCGGTCTTTTCTGGGAATAGTCCGCGCAAATGCGACAGCTCGAGGTGGCAATGTGCATTTACAAATCCCGGAATTAAAACGCCGCTGTAAAATTCAACACCTGCTTTTTCATCAAGATCTCCGTTTGTATCGGTGATATCGGTAATAATTCCATTATCCGAAAGGGTGATAATTCCTTTGTTTAGAACAGCTCCCGTTCCGGTAAAGATGTAATGGGCAGATAATTTGCGCATAAACGGCTATTTTTTATTCTGAATAGAGTCTTTAGCCCTTGATTTAGCCAGCATTTCGTTCAGTCGATTCAATAATTCATCATATACCGGCTTAAATTGATCGGGGTGTTTGCCGTAATAAAACACCGATTCTTCAAAAACCTTCTGATTAAGTTTATATTTTTTAAGAACCGAGAGGTAAAGATCGTCCTGATAGTTTTGGTAGTCGGTTTTCATGGAAAATCTTTGAGCATATACCGATTCTGCCAGATGAAGGTCAACAAGTACAGGGGTAATCTCTTTTTGAGTGAGTATCCCTTTTGGAACTTTATTTCTTGAGCACGCTAAAGCCAGAAAAACAGTTACAACGATTAGAAAGCTTCTCATTCGTCGTCCTCCATTTGTTTTAATTCTCTGAATTTTTTTGAAAAAGGGGATGCAAACACAAAAGCATTAAGCTTTTTGTTCCTGGTATTAAAAATCTGGGTGTTATTTCCTTCCCAGCATTTCTGACCTTCCGAGATGAAAAGGATTTTATCGCCAATCTCCATCACCGAATTCATGTCGTGAGTATTAATGATCGTTGTGATATCGAACTCCGCAGTAATATCCTTAATTAAAGAGTCTATAAGGATGGAAGTTACCGGATCGAGCCCGGAGTTAGGCTCATCGCAGAACAGATACTTTGGATTAAGTGCGATTGCCCGGGCTATTGCAACGCGCTTCCGCATACCGCCAGATATCTCAGACGGGTAAAGGTGATTGGATTCTTTAATATTTACCCTTTCCAGGCAAAAATTAAGTCGTGACACCTTCTCCTTCATACTCATATTGGTAAACATATCCATTGGGAAGCGGACATTCTCTTCAACTGTAAGTGAATCGAAGAGCGCTCCATTCTGAAATACCATTCCGATCTCCTGACGAAGTGATTTTTGTTCATTAAAGTTCATCCGGAGTGTATCCCGTCCATCAAACAAAACTTCGCCACCTTCGATTTCAAAAAGGCCAACGATAGACTTCAGCAGGACAGTTTTACCCGAACCGCTCTGTCCGATGATGAGGTTGGTTTTCCCTTTTTCGAAGATGCAGGATATATCTTTGAGTACGTCACGACCTTCGAATGACTTGTAAATATTTTTAATTTCAATCATTTAAAAAGAAGTTGAGTAAGAACAAGATCGAAAAACAGAATAAGAATGCTCGTATTCACAACAGCTTTTGTGCTTGCCTTGCCCACTTCAAGGGCGCCTCCCTGAACATAATAACCCAGGTAAGCTGGCACTGTTGCAATCAAAAACCCGAAAACAAAAGTCTTAATAATGGAAAAATAAACATAAAACGGAACGAACAGGGTTGTAATACCGGTAACGTAGGTTGCAACTGTGACTACACCAGAGAGAGGTCCGGTGATTAAACCGCCAATTAAACCACATCCCACGCTGACTATAAATAAAAGCGGACTCATCAAAACAACAGCTATTATCTTCGGAAGAATCAGGTAAGAAGCCGAATTGACACCCATAATTTCCATAGAATCGATTTGTTCTGTTATTCTCATACTCCCAATTTCAGAGGCGATGTTAGAACCCACTTTCCCTGCAAGCATCAGGCTAAGCACTGTTGATGAGAATTCAAGGATCAGGGTATCCCGGTTTCCAAGTCCGATAATATAGTTGGGCATCAGAGGGCTGACCATATTATAGGTTAATTGCAGCGTAATAATTCCTCCCATAAAAACGGAGATAATTGCAACAATACCGATTGAATGTAATCCTAATTTTTCAATTTCAAGGACTAATTGCCGCCTGTAGATCGAATTTTTCTCAGGTTTTTTAAATACCCTCACAAGCAATAAAAAATATTGTCCGATATGATAAAATACATCCACGTTAATGATATTAAATTATCCGATAAAAGTACAAATAATTTAAACAATGAATTGGAGCGCTTTGTAATGGCTGTTGACACGTATGTAAAAATAAGTCTGTTTTATTTCGAAAAAAATGAATATTTTTGAGTAAAAATAAGTGGATGGAAAATTGCAATAATTTTTGTGTGATTATGGCTGGCGGTATTGGAAGTCGTTTCTGGCCTTTGAGTACAGCCGAAAAGCCAAAACAGTTTTTAGATATTCTTGGAATTGGACGTACCCTTCTTCAACTCACCTATGACCGTTTTTCTAGAATTATCCCTCCCCAAAATTTTTTAGTAGTAACCAGCGAGATTTATAAAGAAATTGTACTTAGTCAGTTGCCTGGGTTAAAAGAATCACAGATATTACTGGAGCCTTTGCGAAGAAATACAGCGCCTTGCATTGCCTATGCAACCTATAAGATTCTGAGCATTTGTCCTGAAGCCAATGTAATTGTTGCGCCATCCGATCATTTGATCATGAAAGAAGATTACTTTCTGGAGGAGATAAACAGAGGTCTGAGGTATGTTTCCGGAAAAGATGTGCTGCTCACAATGGGATTACAACCCAGCAGACCCGAAACCGGATATGGCTATATTCAGGTTGCCGAAAAAATGGAATTCGAACAAACGGATAATCTTTTCAGAGTAAAAACATTTACTGAGAAGCCTAACCGTAAAATGGCGGAATTATTCCTTGAAACAGGTGAGTTTTATTGGAATTCCGGAATTTTTATCTGGTCGGCCAAAGCAATATTGAATGCTTTTATCAATCATCTCGCTGAGGTGTATGACTTGTTTGACTATGGAAAGAAACATATTAACACTCCGAATGAGATTCAGTATATCAATAAAGTCTATTCGGAATGTCCTAATATCTCGATCGACTATGGAATAATGGAAAAGGCGGACAATGTATATGTTTTGTGTGCCGATTTTGGGTGGTCTGATCTGGGAACCTGGGGATCATTGTATGAAAATCATAAAAAGGATGAATCTGCAAATGCAATAAGCGGGAACAAGATTTTTCTGTACGATACCCAGAATTGCATTATTAGTATGCCAGGTGATAAAATAGCTGTTATTCAGGGTCTTCGTGATTATATTGTTGTTGAATCAGACAAAACATTATTGATTTGCAGAAAAGATGATGAACAACAAATCCGCCAGTTTGTAGCTGATGTAGCACTAGCTAACGGGAAGACCAAGTAAAGGTTAGAATTAGGTCCGCCAGCTGGCGGAACGAATTTCAATTAGCTTTCTGGGTTATTTTCAAAATATCATATTAACAACTAAACCATAACCATTCATAAAAGCCGGACATTCAACAGCTGCATCACTGAATCGCGCAGTGCATTGAATTTCAAAAGATTGGCCGGGTTAACAGGTTCTGCAGGTTCTGATTTGATCGTTAAAGGATTAACCGCAGTTCCGCCCATATAAACCCTGAAATCCAGGTGAGGTCCTGATGCCAGACCCGTTGCTCCGACAAAGCCAATAACTTCTCCCTGCTTAACTCTTTGTCCGGTTTTTAATCCGTTAGCAAACTTAGAGAGATGCATATAAGTGGTAGAGTAAACTGAATTGTGTTTGATTTTTACAAAATTCCCTCCACCTGCCGGCTGATAGCTTTTTTGCAGAACAACTCCCTCGCCAATTGAGTAAACCGGAGTGCCTGTAGCTGCTGCATAGTCTACACCATGATGCGGTCTTACAATACGCAGAACGGGATGCATTCTGCTGTCAGAGAAGCGGGAACTGATGCGCGAAAATTTCAACGGAGCTTTCAGAAATGCTTTTCTCAGACTATTCCCTTTTTCATCGAAGAAATTCTCTCCATCCGCCTGACTAAACCGGAAAGCATAGAAAGTTGTCCCACCTTGGATAAAGGATGCTGAATAGATTTTTCCTAAACCGATTGACTCGCCCCCTACAAAATCTTCATCAAAAATGACAGTGAACTGATCTCCTTTCTGAATAGCGAAGAAATCAATTGTCCAGGCATAAATATCTGATAACTGAACTGCCAGCAGCGGACTTATATTGCTCTCTTTCATTGCATTCCAAAGTGACGAGCGAATAACTCCGGTAGCTGTTTTTCTTATTGAGATCACCTCATGTTTTCCTGCTTTTACCCTCAACGAGCCGGCAAGTTCATAAAGGGAATAGTCAATTCCATTAATGGCATAAGCAAAGTATTGGGGCGAACGGTTGGCATCTTTGGAATAAAACATTGTAAACCGGTTTCCGGCTTTCATCTTTCTGACATCAAATACAGACACTGAATTTTTAGCTATCTGATCAACTGTCTGCGCTGAAACACCACGGTCAATCAGGATATCGGAGAGATTTTGATTTGATGCAACAGTGCTTTCCTCGATGTGAAATGAATCTGCCGGCAAACCATACAGTAGCTTTGGTTCAGGTATAGTGACGACAAGATCCTCTCCAAGAACAGGTAATTTCTGATAATAACGGATAAATCTGAGTGTGAAAAAAACAGCTATAGCCACAATGATCAGTCCTGATATCCAATAAATTCTCCGATTTTTCATTGATTTTCCATTATGATTAATTCGGGGCAAAATTAATGATTTGAGACAATTTTCAGTACTTTAGTTTATCAAACCCTTTTCCATAAACACCCATCACCGAATTAAGAGAAATAAATGCATCAGGATCGAGTTCTTTTATTTTGCGAAATATTTCAGGAGATTCCCGTTTTCGTACGACCGTCATAATGACTTTGACATTTTGTCTTGTATACCAGCCGGTGCCATCAAATATTGTTAATCCGCGCCTCGATTCATTGTTAATGAAATTAGCAATCGTTTCATATTTTTCGGAGACAATAAATAATTGCACCGATTGTTGTGCCCCCGTTAGAAAAGCATCGATAGAATAAGACACAACCCACATTGAAACGTATCCATAGACTAATTTTTCGACTGAATGCAATACAAAAAATGATGAGGCGATGATGAGCACATCGCAATACATGATGATTCGACCCGGACTGACATTCCGGTATTTGTTGATAATCATCGCGATTATATCTGTTCCTCCGGTACTTCCTCCTTCGTTAAAGATAAGGCCAATCCCAACTCCACCGAGTATTCCGCTGAGCACAGCCGCTAAGAACGGATCATTCAGAATAGGTTCAGTAACAAAATTCTGCATAACATTTAACATGATCGCTATAATCGACATGCTAAAAATCGTTTTAATGCCAAAATTGACACCCAGAACTTTGATAGCGATGATTACTAAGAAAATATTAATGATGAAAAATGTATACCCGGTTCCAAATCCGGTCGCATAAAAAACAAGCATGGAAAGACCGGTTACACCTCCGCCGGCAATCTTTAACGGAATCAGAAATGCGGTAATTCCAAACGCATAAAGTGCCAGGCCAAAAGCCATGACAGTATAGGAGCGGATATACTTAAATAATTTAGAGGACATATTTTCGTTTATTTGTGCAAAAGAATAAATATTTAGGGTATAAAAGCTGATCATTGACAGATTTTTACTCCTTTTTGTAAATTTTATCTTTTTGTTCCATTATTTTAATTCAGGTATCTAATTTAAGACTATTTTTGAATTTCAAATTTCTATATTGATGTATTATAGAATATGAAGCCAGAAAAGAGAAATCAGGAGGAGTTCTACACCACAAATTAATTTTGAAATGAAAATTCATGAGTATCAGGCTAAAGAGATTTTAGCGCGCTATGAGATTCCGGTTACCAATGAAATGCTATGTTATACGGTCCAAGAAGTTCAGGCTGCTGCAGAGCAACTAGGATATCCTGCAGTTGTAAAGGCGCAGGTACTTACCGGCGGAAGAGGTAAAGCCGGCGGTGTTAAACTGGTTCGCAATGGGGAAGAGGCCACATCCGCAGCTGAGAAGATTTTGGGTATGGACATTAAAGGTTTTACAGTAGAAAAGGTACTTGTTGCACAAGGTGTTTCGTTTATCAGCGAAATTTATGCGGGAATTACGATCGACAGAAATACAAAGTCCGCTGTATTTATGGTCAGCAAAGAGGGTGGAGTTGAAATTGAAGAGGTGGCGAAAGACAATCCGGAAGCAATTCTTAAATTTGCTGTAGATCCTGATTTAGGAATGGCTCCCTTTTTTGCACGTAAAATCGCGTTTGCTCTATTCGATGATCTAAAACTAGTCCATCAGGCAACAGATCTTTTTCAAAAGTTGTATAAAGTTTTTGTTGAAACGGATGCTTCTCTGGTAGAAATTAATCCATTGGTCATCACTTCGGATAACCTGCTGCTTGCACTTGACGGGAAAATGACTTTTGATGACAATGCGCTTTTCCGTCAAGCGGAAATTCTCGCACTCAATGAGCCATCCGAAGATGAAATAAAGGAGATCGATGCAAAAGACAAAGGGCTTTCATATATTCGCCTCGACGGTTCAATCGGTTGCATGGTAAATGGCGCCGGTCTGGCTATGGCAACTATGGACATGATTAAATTGTATGGCGGTGAGCCGGCAAATTTTCTTGACATTGGCGGAAGTTCAAATCCACAAAAAGTAATTGATGCCATGAATCTGATTCTTTCTGACAAGAATGTGAAAGTGGTAATGATTAATATTTTTGGAGGGATAACCCGGTGCGACGATGTTGCTAAAGGATTGATTGCCGCACTTGAGCAGATAAAAATTCAAATCCCAATTGTTATAAGACTCTCCGGTACAAACTCAAAAGAAGGTCTCGAAATTCTGAAAAATGCCAATCTTCCCACTGTTGAAACAATGAGTGAAGCAGCACAGAAAGCGATCAGTCTCAGTTTGGATTTTTTAAGATAACTTAATTAAAGTAAAGAATATGAGTATTTTAGTCAATAAGAATACAAGATTGCTTGTTCAGGGAATTACTGGCCGTGATGGTGGTTTTCATACCCAAAAAATGATTGAATATGGGACTAACGTAGTGGGCGGTGTGTCTCCGGGCAAAAAGGGACAGTTTGTTCATGGCGTTCCAGTCTTCAACACTGTTGCAGATGCAGTAAAGGAGACCGGTGCAAATACTTCAATAATTTTCGTGCCGGCGGCTTATGCGGCTGATGCTGTACTCGAAGCATCCGAAGCCGGTATTGAACTTGTAGTTGCCATCTCCGAAGGAGTCCCAACATTGGATATGGTCAGAATTACACCTTATCTTAAGAAAAAAGGAACCAAACTGATCGGAGCCAATTGCCCTGGACTTATTTCTCCAGGCGAAGCAATGGTAGGAATTCTTCCTGTTAGTATATTCAAAAAGGGGAATATTGGGTTGATGAGCCGAAGCGGAACTTTAACTTATGAAATGGTTTATCAGCTTACCCACAGCGGATTAGGACAAAGTACCTGCATTGGAATCGGGGGAGATCCCGTTGCCGGACTCTATTATGAAGAATTATTGCAAATGTTTGAAGAAGATCCTGAAACTGATGCGATTGTGTTGTTAGGTGAAATTGGCGGCGATGCCGAAGAACGTGCAGCTGACTATATTCGTAAACACATCACCAAACCCGTTGTTAGTTTTATTGCAGGTCAAACTGCTCCTCCGGGGAAAAGAATGGGACATGCCGGCGCAATTATCTCAAGCGGAACTGGCACTGCTGCTGAAAAGATTATCGCCTTCGAAAATGCCGGTGTTCAAGTAGCAAAACAACCATCGGAAATTCCGGAAATGTTAAAAAAATTGCTGAAAATGTAATTTTTAGCGACGATAAGATAACGGCAAGAATTTAATTGCCAGCAAAAACCCGGCCTGGACCGGGTTTTTCTGTTTCCAAACTAAATTTTTAAATGGAGGGAATTCTTGAAAGAAAATGAATGTTTGGTTTGTGGATCTAACAAACCGAATCAACAATTTCGTTAATCTCATCAGAAGCGGCAACCATTACTTCTCGGACAATTTCAGGTAAACCTGCTGCCAGATTGGCTCCGTTCAGCAAGGCAATATAAGTCTTGTCATCCTCTTTGAGATAAATTGAAATCCGGCAGGGCATCATCACTGAAACGATCCGTTCATCATTTTTCTCAAGCATCTTACCCGAATACTCAGGTTTGCAAAACTCGAGAACTTTCACCGGCCTCACGTCTTTGCCGGCTTTTGCAAGCGATTGCTGAAGGTCATGGATGGCAGGGATCATCCAATTTCTCTTCCCGGCAGCGATGGTTAATACTTCAACGGTTTTTTCAAAATCCCAGGGACTTACCTTTTCGATAATTAATTGATTACTTTCCATCTTGAGTTTATTTTGCTATAAGTTGAATCATTTATACAATACAGTCGAAGCGAAAAGTTGGATCTGCCGTCCCGGACTGAGACAACGCAGAGCAACAATTTTCAGGGCTATACTTACTTTTATGTCTTACATCATTGCGTGAAAGGAGTGCTGTGTCCACAAGTTCAGGAGCCTCATAGTTGGTGATCAGACCAATTCGCTGACTTGTATTCATTATCCTTTTGGCCCCCTCCCAAAGTTAGGTGGTTTTTCCTGCACCCAGAAATCCTCCAATCAGAATAAGTCGTGTCGCCTTCATCGCTACTTCCCGATTTATTATTTTTTCTTGCCCGTATTAATTCCGAAAGGCAAATATAACGGACAATAGCTGATTAAGCTTACTATTACAAATACAACAGCGAGCAGCAAAAGTACAATTCCTAATGTGCCTGAGATAACATTTGTAAAAAATAAAACTGCAATTACGACTGCAACCAATATCCTAATTGCCTTGTCAATACTACCCACGTTCTTTTTCATTTTCTTTTATTTAGTGATTGAATATAATTTGTTTCAAAATATCTAGAGGTTGTATTAAAAGTCTTATTACCGCAGAGTAAGGCAGAGAAGGCGCAAAGTTATGCAGAGATATTATATTGAATTTTACACTTTGTGGCACTCTGCGGTTTTCCTTTGCGACTCTCGGCGGTTAAATTTTTGACTTTTGATATAGCCTCTAAACCGTTAATATTTATTTTGTTTCTACCCCAATAAAGCCCTTTCTATTTTTGCAAGTACTTGAGGATCTCCTTTTCCAGTTTCTGCCCATGCAGATTTTTGGCCAGAATGACCCCTTTGCCATCAATCAAAACATTAAATGGTAATCCCTGAATGTTATAGGTCTTGGCAACCGGTGATCTCCAGAATTTCAAATCACTAACCTGGATCCAGTTTATCTTATTTTTAGCGATGAAATTTTCCCAGTTGGATTTTTTCGCATCCAATGCAACTCCAAAGATTTCAAAACCCTTTCCATTGGTAAAAGATGCCTGTTTGTATTTTTTATACAATCGGGCTAATTCAGTTTGTTCTTCTACGCAGGGAGCACACCAGGTACCCCAAAAGTCAATCAGCACTAATTTGCCTTTCAGAGAAGATAATGCCACGGTATCCCCTTTGGTAGTTGGAAGCTTAATCTCCGGAGTCATATTCCCCGGTTCAAGCCCGGTTGACTGGGCAAGTAAGGTTGAATTAAAAGTGCCCAGGACTAACAGAGCGACAGACAAAATCAGGATTCTCATTAAGTAAATTTTGAATGGTTATTCGGACATTGGATAACCTAAGTCAATCCAATCAACTTTGACGTTTTGCGGCAGGTTTAACAGTTTATAATTGGTGAACTGCATGCTTTTTAAAAGCTCCATCGCAGGCCTGATATTGGGACATCTCGAAAATGGGCAACATCCGCAGTAAATCACAATCTGCGAATTTTTGGATAATTTGCTTAATTTTTGTTTCAGAACATTCAGGTTTTCAGTCCTCATGGTTGGACCAATATCAATCGAATTTTTGATTATTGCCTGCATACCAATACTGTAAATAATTGGTTGTGGTGATTTAGGATTATTCAGAACTTTGGCAAGATCAGCCGGTGCCAATAATTGCTGAGGTGTCCAGGGGTCGTTCTGTCCCTGAGAAGAAAACGGATTTGATACAAGCATAGAAGTTGTAAACGCAAAGAGTAAAAAAGTCAAAATTTTTGTTTTCATACTTTTAAAATGATTGATAGTTAAATAATTGATTGTGTTATTATACTTTGTAAGTTAAACTGCCATTCGGGCATGAGACGACACACTCAAGACATTTCGAGCAGGTATAACTGCTTCCGGGTTTTTCAAGTACCGGTTTATAGAGGCTATATTTCTGCGGTTCCATCGCAACAATATAGCACTTTTTATCGCAGATACCACAATTCTTACAGGTATCTTCATTTAGCTTGATCCTGAAAATAGAATATTTATTCAGAAATCCGGAGATCCATGCAATAGGACAGCCCACTTTATGGTACTGGTACATCTGTCTGATCTTTCCTTCAGGACTTAGACTCATCATAATTTCCATGATCAAGCCCATCGGGCAGACCCACCGGCAAAATACTTTTCCAAATACAACACCTGTCAGGGCCCCTGCCAGCAAAATATACCAAAGTGAAATATGATATTCTGATATTGCCAGATAAAGGGAAATTCCTAAAACGGCTAGGATAATCATCCGGCTGTTTACCAGGAGCTTAAGTAATTTTTTCATCAGAAGATAATTTATTTTTTAATTGCCTGATGGAACACCTGTGTTATCTTCAGTCGTGTTTGCGAAGCGCAGATTCATGGGTGTTTCATTTAGTGATTTTTATAACCCTGGCAACCTTGGAAATTTTCCTACTTTAGTCAGCTTTGAATAAACTCCCCACCCTTTTTTCATCCAGTGACCAACAATGGGTAACGGAATTAAAAATGATTTCTGATTGTTTCTGAAAACAAAGGCAGCCCCATCGCCGGTATCCATCACACACAAAATATTCAGATGTTCCTGGTAACCTTTTTTGTTGGTCGTTCCATTTTCTGATTCGATGATGTTGTGAGCTGCATTTTGTCCCATTAGTTCGGCTATGTGTCCTTGTTTGGCGATCCATTCAGGGCCTTCGATGCCTGCAATATCTCCAATTGCATACACGTCAGACAATCCTCGAACCTGACAGAAATTATCAATTTGGATAAATCCCGCTTCTGTTAAGGGCAGATCGCTTGATTGCAGCACGCTGTGACCTGCTGATGCCGGAATAAACAGAATCAGATCGGCATCCAATTTCGATTCGTCTTCAAAAACCACCGATCGGGGTTCAAATCCGGTAATTTTTTTACCAAACCGTTTTTCAATTTTGTATCGGTCAAACAGTTTATTGATCATCGGTAATGCACCTTTGCCCATCCTTGCGCCCGGCTCTTCCATAGGTGCAAAGAATGTCAGCTCAAAATTTTGCCTGATTTTTTTCTTTCTAAGGAGGTTATGGATATTAAATATCAATTCGAATCCCGGCCCGCCACGAACTGCCGATTTATCTTTGGGATTTCCTCCAAAACCAACTGCGATCTGGCCACTGCCTTTCTGAATTAACGCATCTATTCTATCGCGGATTACCAGTGAAACTTCAGGCTTTCCGCAAATAGACAAGGTGTTTTCAATCCCTTTGTGTTTCATTTTGTCGGCGCCAAAAGCAACTACCAAGTAGCCGTAAATCAGTGTCTGGGTTGTGCAGACTACCTGATGACTGGCAGC
>JBAXOA010000011.1:0-66179 GCA_037133495.1 Mariniphaga sp.
ATCGAAGGGCTTACTTTTGATGATGTGTTGCTGATACCGGCCTATTCGGACGTGCTTCCCAGAGATGTAAACCTTTCATCGATGTTTTCACGGAATATACGGCTAAACACACCGGTCGTTTCAGCCGCAATGGATACTGTAACTGAATCGAAAATGGCGATTGCCATGGCCCGTGAAGGTGGCATAGGCGTCATTCATAAGAATATGTCGATTGAAGAGCAGGCAAAGCAGGTTACAATTGTAAAAAGGGCCGAAACCGGCATGATTATCGATCCTATTACTATTTCGAAAGAGAAAGTTGTTGCCGATGCTTTAAAACTGATGGAGATTTACAAAATTGGAGGAATACCTGTAATTGACGGGGAGCGTCATCTTGTTGGAATTGTCACTAACCGTGATCTTCGTTTTGAAAGAAATCTCGCCAGGCCAATTTCTGAAGTGATGACTTCAAAAAATTTGATCACAACAGACATAAGTACTAATCTGGAAAAAGCAACAGAGATTTTCAAGAATTATAAAATTGAAAAATTGCCGGTTGTGGATAAAAACAATAAACTGGTAGGATTGGTCACCTATAAAGATATCACCAAAGCTAAAGATAAACCTCTTGCCTGTAAAGATGAAAAAGGTCGTTTAAGAGTGGCTGCAGCAGTCGGAATTACAAAGGATGCATTTGAACGGATTGATGCTTTAGTTCTGGCTCAGGTAGATGCAATTGTTATTGACACTGCTCACGGCCATACAAAAGGGGTTCTTGAAATGGTTAAAATGGTTAAAAATAAATATCCGGAGAAAGATATTATTGTTGGAAATATTGCAACTGCTGAAGCAGCATCCGAACTTGTATTTGCAGGTGCCGATGCTGTAAAAGTTGGAATAGGTCCGGGTTCAATTTGTACTACACGGATTATTGCAGGAGTAGGAATACCTCAATTATCCGCTATTTATAATGTTGCTAAAGCGCTTAGAAATAGCGGTGTGCCGGTCATTGCAGACGGAGGGCTACGTTATTCCGGCGATATTGTCAAAGCTTTGGCTGCAGGCGCCCAAAGCGTAATGGCTGGTTCTCTTTTTGCCGGCGTTGAAGAGTCTCCTGGTGAAACGATTATTTTTCAGGGGCGTAAATTTAAATCCTACCGGGGAATGGGATCCACTGAAGCAATGCATCAGGGTTCGGGCGACCGATATTTTCAGGATATTGAAGATGACATCAGAAAATTTGTTCCAGAGGGAATTACAGGACGTGTTCCATATAAAGGAACGCTTTATGAGGTTGTATATCAATTAGTTGGAGGACTAAGGGCAGGTATGGGTTATTGTGGCGCACATAGCATAGAAAAATTACATGAAGCGAAATTCGTCCGGATTACCAATGCAGGTATCGCAGAGGGACATCCGCACGATGTCACAATTACGAGCGAATCACCTAATTATTCGCGTGAATGAATAAACAAGAGCCGTTGATAATTCTGATTTAATAAAAGGATTATCTTTTTCTCAGGAATTTAAGGTAAATTTGCCTCCTGTTACAACCATATGCCATCAAATCGCGTCTTGAAAATGGATGGTTTGAGGATTAAATATTGGCGGTGAAAACGATTTAACTTTAAATGAGAAGAGATTTTTATTTTATTGTGTTTATGTTGAGTGTGTTATCAGGATGCTCCTATTTCTCTAAGTCATCTTCTGCTGATGTTGTTATTGCCAGGGTTGGAAATAAAACGCTATACCGAAAGGAACTTGCATCAGCATTTCCTCGGGGAATTACCAAGTCCGACAGTGTAAACCAGGCTAAAGATTACATTCAGCGTTGGGTTAAACAAGAATTGATGCTGAAAACTGCTGAGGAAAATCTGGCCGATGATCAGAAAGATGTGCAACGTGAATTAGACGAATACCGAACTTCACTTATCATACACCGATATCAGCAACAATTGGTTAGTCAAAAGCTTGATACTGTAATTACCGAGGATGGGATTCGTCAGTTTTATAACTTGCATCCTGAAAAGTTCATACTTGATCAGAATATTGTAAAAGCTATTTATATAGAAGTGCCTAAAAATTTAGCCAAACCTGATCAGCTCAAGAAGTGGATGAATGCTTCAGACGACAGATCGCGAACAGAACTTGAAAAATTTGGTTTCCAGTATGCCACAAAGTTTGACTATTTCAATGAGCAGTGGATCGATTTTACCCAGATTAGATCCCGAATGCCGGTTAGCTTTGCAAGTCCGGAATCAACTTTGAGGAAGAATAGTTTAATTGAAGCTTCGGATGACAACAAATACTATCTTGCAGTAATTAAAGATTACCTGCTTGCCGGCGATAAAGCTCCTTTTGAATTTGTTAAAGACCGGATCACGAATTTAATCCTTAACAACAGAAAGTTGGAGTTCATTGAGGAACTTCAAAAAAATGTATATCAAAAAGGAAAAAGTGCCAATCAATTTAAAATTACAGACTGATATTAAGATATAAAAAATGCTTAAAAACGGAATTAAAAGTGTCCTCATATTTGGGACTATCATTTTGGGACAAACGACCTTAAATGCTCAGGATAAAGTTATTGATCAAATTGTTGCTGTTGTCGGAAGCAATCCGATTCTCAAATCGGACATCGAACAACAGGCGATTCAACAGCAAGCTCAGGGAGTAAATTCTCAAGGTGATGCGAAATGCGAAATACTTGAGCAATTGCTTGAACAGAAATTGTTGCTTGCCGAAGCAGATCTCGACACGATGATTGTCGTTAGCGATAATCAGATCAATCAGCAGATGGACCGACGGATGAATTATTTCATTGAAAATATTGGTTCTGAAAAAGAGGTTGAGAAATACTTCAGTAAGTCGATCGTTCAGCTTAAAGCAGAAATGAGCGAAAGCATCAAAGAACAGCTTAAAACTGAACAGATGCAGACTAAAATCATGCAGAAAGTAACAGTAACACCTTCCGAAGTAAGACAATATTTCAGGCAGTTATCTGCTAAGGATGTTCCTGAAATAGGTTCGCAGCTCGAATATGCCCAAATAACAATGCTTCCTGTCATTACAGAAAAGGAAGATCTGGAGGTGAAAGCCAAGTTGCGCGACTTTAAAAAACGAGTTGAAAACGGAGATAATTTTGCTACGCTTGCAATCATGTATTCCGAGGATCCCGGGTCAGCCAGAAACGGCGGAGAAATGGATTACGTTGGAAGAGCAATGCTCGATCAGGCTTTCGCAACAGAAGCTTTTAATCTTAAACCCAACCAGGTTTCGAAAGTGGTAAGGAGTGAATTTGGTTATCATATTATCCAATTAATTGATCGTAAAGGGGAGAAAATAAAATGTCGCCACATTCTTATTCGCGCAAAGATTGATCCTAAAGAGCTTACAAATGCGAAAAACAGAATCGATAGCATCGCTGATTTTGTTCGTACAGGTAAAGTGACCTGGGAGCAAGCCTCTTATCTTTATTCATCAGATAAAAATACAAGAAATAATGGAGGATTAGTAACATCACAGCACAATGGTTCTTCAAAATTTGAAGTTGCGGAGCTGGATCCTGATGTGAGTAAGGTGATTACAATAATGAACATCGGCGAAACATCACGACCATTTTTGACTGTTGATGACAAGCAAAGACAAGTTTACAAGATTGTAAAGTTGAATAATAAAACCAAAACTCATAAAGCCAATCTACAGGAAGACTATCAGAAACTCAGTGAAATGTTTATGGCAAAGAAAAAAGATGAAAATTACAGAAAATGGATCGCCAAACAGCAGTCAAAAACATATATTCACGTTGATGATTCTTACGCAAACTGCAATTTTAAATTGAAATCCTGGAAAAAGTAAATTTTTGAGTTCGCTTGAATATTTATTAAGTTCGTATGATCAACCGACATAAAACTGCTATTTTCCCATTGTTCCTTCTTTTGGCGGTTGTATCGCTTTTTATTCAGGCGATTCAACCTCAGGAAATTAAAAAGAAGAAACGCGTTGATATTGAAAATGCTGATTTATATACCTATGACGCCTCCATAGTCAAAAATGCCCAGCGTTTGATCGGGAATGTGCGTTTCAGGCACAACGAAGCGCTTATGTTTTGCGACAGCGCCTATTCATACAACGATAGCAATCGGTTTGATGCCTTTGGACATGTCCATATCATACAAGGAGATACATTACACCTTTATGGGGACAAAATGTTTTATAATGGTGATTCAAGGTTGGCCCGATTCGCCAGAAATGTGAAACTCATCGATAAATCCATTACACTTACAACCCAGGCTTTAGATTTTGATCTAAACTCAAATATTGGTTATTATAATTCAGGCGGAAAAATTGTTGATACAACCAATGTATTAACGAGTGTTATCGGCAGATATTATTCGCGGGATAACTTGTTTTTATTCAAAGACTCTGTTGTTTTAACAAATAAGGACTTTGTGCTGAAAGCTGATACACTTAAATACAACAGTCAGACTGAGCGTGCTTTTATTGTAGGACCTACTACGATTACCGGCACCAAAAAAGATGGTGTGCTTTACTCCGAAAGGGGATGGTATGATACAAAAAAAAATCTCGCTGAACTTTATAAGGCATCAAAGATCACCAACAAATCTCAGGTGCTCGAGGCAGATACTTTATTTTACGACCGGGCCACCGGCAATGGCAGAGGAAAACATCGTGTGACCCTTTCAGATACCACAAACAAAGTTATTATCAAAGGAAAAAATGGAGTTTACAATGAGAATACAAAAATAGCTTTCGTTACCGATTCAGCCATGTTTATTCAATATGGAAAGAAAGATACCATGTACATGCATGCCGATACACTTTTAACAAGGCCAGATACTTCAGATCTTAGGCGAAAAGATGACAAATATTTTTATGCTTTCAGAAAAGTCAGATTCCATAAGCCTGATTTGCAGGGTCAATGTGATTCCCTCGGATATCAAATGAAAGATTCAACACTGCTGATGTTTTATGATCCTGTTCTTTGGTCTGAAAAAAACCAGATGACTGCTGATAAGATTCAGTTTGTTTCAAAAAATCCGGATCCGGATATTGCACATTTGGATGATAATGCTTTTATGGTGCTGTCAGAAGATTCAGTGAAATTTAATCAGATTTCAGGAAAGAGTATTGTTGGACAGATATTTGACAATAAACTTCGGGTGGCTGATGTTAACGGGAATGCGCAAACGCTGTATTATTTAAAGGACAAAGACAGATATTCGGGAATGAATCGCTTACTGAGCAGTAAAATCAAGCTTCATCTTACCGACAATCATATTGACAGCATACGGTTTTACCCCAAGCCGGAAGGGAAGACCATCCCCATTAAAGAGCTTAAACCGGAAGATACCCGGTTGACAGGATTTCGATGGAGGTCGGACGAAAGACCAGTCAGTCCGCAAGATCTTTATCCAATCGAAGATAAGCGCAAAAAAAATGCAGACTCCGTAAAGAAATCTGCATCTATAAAGTAGTCACAGCATGCTGAAAAGGAGGAAATAGGTGGTCAGGAGCAGATAAGGTTTATCTGTAATTATTAATTTCTTCTGCCTGATTTAATATTCATCTTCGTTAAAAAAGAAATCATCCTTGCTTGGATAATCAGGCCAGATATCCTCAATGGATTCGTAGATTTCGCCTTCATCTTCCATTTCCTGTAAATTCTCGATTACTTCAAGCGGCGCACCTGATCGAATAGCAAAATCAATTAACTCATCTTTCGTTGCAGGCCATGGCGCATCCTCCAGTTTTGAAGCCAATTCTAATGTCCAATACATATTATTTTTTTAAGAATGTTTATTTTTTTCTTAGGGTGCGATTTTAACACTTATTTTTAATAAAAAAAAGTCCAAACTGACTTTTTTTATGATTTCCATGGAATTTCTTCAATACCGTTATCTGAAGCCACTTTTCGTGACAGTACATAAAGGTAATCCGACAACCTGTTAAGATATTTAAGTAATTCAGCCGGCATAGGAAATTCAGAAGAGAGCTGATATACTCTCCGTTCTGCCCGCCTGCAAACTGTTCGGGCAATATGACAATACGAAACTGCATTACTCCCGCCAGGAAGCAGAAAGTTATTCAGCTGAGGCAGCGTATCCAATATCTGATCCATCCTTTTTTCCAAATACAAGATATCGCTGTCGCAACAATTAAATTTGAAAGATTGGTCTCCATTTACTGTTTCAGTCGCAAGACGGGCGCCGATCACGAACAATTTATTTTGGATTTCGATTAAGTCATCAATATCTTCAGCCTTAATCTGTTGCGAACGAATTAACCCGATCCAGGAATTCAGTTCATCAATAGTTCCATAAGCTTCGAGCCTTAAATCGTATTTTTTAACGCGTGTGCCTCCAATCAATCCGGTAGTGCCATCATCGCCAGTTCGGGTATAAACGCGCATTATTTTCGAATTTACTGGTTAATATATCGGGTTTTCGTTTTTATGATCTGTTTCAACTTGTCCATCTTTCAATTTAATAATCCGGTGCGCATGCATTGCAATTTCCTCTTCGTGAGTAACCAGAATAATAGTGTTTCCCTGAGCATGGATTGCCGCAAAAAGTTTCATAATCTCTTCTGATGTTTTTGAATCCAGATTACCCGTCGGCTCATCGGCTAAAAGAATTGAAGGGGTATTGACCAAAGCGCGGGCTACTGCAACACGCTGACGCTGACCACCGGACAGTTCATTTGGCTTATGCTCCATTCTGTCGCTTAACCCAACGCTGGTTAATTTATCAGTAGCGAGCTCTAATCTTTTTAATTTGCCGATTCCTGCATAAATCAAAGGAAGCATTACATTTTCAAGAGCTGAATAGCGGGGTAGGAGGTTAAATGTCTGAAATACAAAACCGATCTCAGTATTTCTAATTTCGGCCAGCCGGTCGTCATCCAGCATACTTACATCTTTATCATTAAGTCTGTAATTTCCTGAGGTTGGCGTATCAAGACAACCGATAATATTCATCAGTGTTGACTTTCCAGAACCGGAAGCCCCCATAATTGCCACATATTCTCCCTTGTAAATATCAAGCGACACCGAACGCAATGCCAAAACAGCCTGTGTTCCAACCAGATAGTTTTTGACAATGTCCTTCAGTATGATTAATTTTTCCATTCTTTGATTTTTCAATTACAAACTTACATAAAATGATTCTGAAAATTACAGTAAATCAAGACAGAAGAGTAAGTTTAACTGTCAATATTTAAGGGTTTCGTCAATAAAATTTTATCACCTTCTTTAAGTCCGCTCTTAATCACAACAAATTTGTCACTTTGGCCTCCGCATTCAACATTGCGGACGAGGTTTTTGCCGGAATCCCTGACATAAACGTACTGTTTTCCGCTTTCAGAAAAAAGTGCCGAACGTGGAATTACAAGGACATTTTTCTCTCTGGAAATGATAATGTCGTTGTTAGTAGTCATTGCCGGCTTAATCTTGTTATTGTCGGCTTTAATCCGGATATTTACTTTAAACACCTTTGAATCAAAACCTGTCATCTCTTGCCCTACATTTGATATATTGGAAATTGCACCAATTTTTTCCTGATTTTTCAGCGCGTCGATGTAGATTCTGGCACTGTCTCCTACCTTTATTTTAGAGATATAGATCTCCTCAACATAAGTCTCTGAGACTAGAGCAGACAAATCCGGTAAAGTTGCGATTGTGGGGCTTTGCATGCTCACATACGAGCCAATGGTGAGTTTTCGGCTTCCTCCTCTGCCAAATGTGCGACCGTAGATCAACATTCCATTCTGAGGCGCTGTAATTCTTGCAGCCTCCAAAGCGATCTCGTATTTGCGGTCTTTTTCAGTCAGTTTATTCACATAATCCTCGTCTCTTGAAACATGGATTCTTAATGCTTTTTGCGTAAGAAGGTAGGCACGCTTTTTCTCTCTCAGTTGTCTTTCTGCCCTGTCGTATGCCATCTGAGCTTTACGCTGATAGGCAGGTGACTCATAAACAGACTGTTCAAGCTCTAATTTAACATATTCAACATCGAAATTGAATGACTCGATGGCTGACCGAAGCGCTACCAGATCAACGGCACTGTCAATTTTCGAATCATTGAGTTCAAACAGCCCCTTTTTAAGTAATACTACATTGGCTTCTTTGATTTGTTTTATTTTACCCTGATCAAGAAGTCCAACAAAGTCTCCCTTTTTTACTATCGACCCCTCGGGAATAAGATCTTTGACCTGACTATCGTAAAGCTCTAAAGTTCTGTCTCCAAAAATATCAGGAACAGTGATCAGTACAGCTTTTTCACTTTGTATCTCCCCCTTGCAGCTGATCAAAGCCTCAAAATTTTCTCTCTTAACCTTGTAAATATTCGAAGGAGGCTTGATGCCTAAAAAATAGATGCCGGCAAGAAGAAGAACCACAGCTCCGGAACCGATTGTCACTAACTTTTTATGCTTTATGAAAATGCGTTTCATTGGTTTAATATTTTATCAAAATCTGCGGTTAAATCAGTCTCTTTTTCAAAATCATATAAGGTCAGTTGTCTGATCAGATAATAAGAAACCCAGTATTTGCGCAGCGAATAGATAAAAGCCCTTCTGGCATTTTCGAGATCATTCCGGGCTAGATTGAGTTTGGTAACATCTAGTTTCCCTATTTTAAAACGGCGCATCGTAACATCAAATCCCATCTGTGCAATGGTATCTGCTCTGGCAGAGTTTAGGACCTGGTCTGACTGAAGATTAAATTCCATGACATTCATCAGTACGGATTGTTCGAAATCAATCCTTTCCTGTTTAACACTGTTTACTACAACTTCTCTGTTGGATTTGGCCATCAGCAGCTGACCTTTTCTTTTCCCCCAGTCCACAATTGGCACTGATAATCCGATAAGGGCTATATTTTGAAATTGATTGGGATTCTTATAAGCATCAGGGATTAAAATCGCTTTTTGATTCAAACCGGCTGACGCACTTATATCGGCACTTAATCCGTTTTGAGCCTTCGTTAATTTAACAATATTGTCTTGTTCCAGCAACCGTTGATTTTGAAGTAAAATACTAGGGTTATTGTTCATCGATTTCTGAATTGCCTTGTCAACATTTATTTGGAGCGTTGAGGAGTTCGTAGTCGGTATAATGCATTCAATTGCAGTTTTTTTATCCAGGCCAAGGAATGAAATAAGATCTGAACGGGATCGAACAAGTCCTTGATTTGCACGTGTTAAGGCAAGACGGGCATTCATCAGGTTCAGTTCGAAATTCAATAGTTCATCTTGTGTGACAGTTCCGACCTGGTACCGCCCCTTTCCGATCTGATATAAAGTATCGGCATTGGCAAGATTGGTTCTCGTAATATTTATTTCGATTTGAGCATCTACCAGTTGAAAAAATTTGGTGGCTGCCTTCACTGCAATATCTTCTTTCGATTGAATAAAATTCTTCTTGGCTGTTTCAAATTTTAGAGGTTCAATCTTCGACTTCCATCGCATGGAGTTGTAGCCATTCAATTTTTGACGGTAGCCAATGCTGATCTGATTTGCGGAATATAGAGTTTGTTTATCACCTAAGAAGTTTTTTGACATTCCCAGATCAGAACTTACAGATACGGTACCTCCGGTTAACCCCACGTTTTGGTTCAGTTTCAATGAAGCGCTCGAAGTGAGGTTTTTTTGTTCTCCATACTGCCAGGTTTGATCCTGAGGTATGTAATCCTGCCTGATCGAATTATTATACGAAAACGGAGATGCTCCCATAGATAACAAAGGGAGTTTATCTGCCCTGTAATACTTATATTCCCAATAACTTGAAAGGTACATGTTCTGCTGTTTGAAAGCATCAATAGATTGTCGGGAGGCGAGATCAATCACCTCAGGAAGCGTCAGTCTCGTTTTATTTTCCTGGGCTGCGGCTGCTTTACAAAAGAATAGAAAGATGATGATAATAAATATACGGGTCATAATTGAAATTTATTGCCTTAATGATTCAACAGGATCTTTTTCTGCAGCTTTTTTAGCAGGTAGATAACCAAATGTTATTCCTATAAACACTGAGACGCCAAAAGAGACGAAGATGGAGAACACCGAGATAATTGTTTTTATATCAAACATGGTTTGAATAATTTTCGACAGAATCACCCCCAGGATTATCCCAATCAGGCCACCGGCAACACTAATCAGCGTTGACTCTGATAAAAATTGAAACACAATGTCTTTTCTTGATGCCCCGATTGCCTGACGGGTTCCGATTTCGCGTATTCGTTCCATTACCGAGGCAAGCATGATATTCATGATTCCGATTCCGCCGACAATCAGCGAGATTCCGGCTATTGCTCCTAGTACGATGTTGAAGATATTTTTGGTCTTTTGCTGTTGCTTAAGTAAAAGCTCCGGAATACTAACTTCAAAATCGCGGATATCATTGTGTTTGCGCATCAGCATATTGCCTGCAACCTTGGCGGTGGATGTAAGTTGTAACGTTTCCTTTACGCGAATGATAATCTTATCCAACTGGTTAATATCTTCGATCTTTCCAGCCGTAGTGGTTGCTGTTAAGGCGGCTTGCTTAACCTGATCGCCGCGGATGAGCGACCTGTTTCGAAACCGAAGTAACATTGTTTTAACCGGAATAATAATACTGTTGTCGGTGCTGCTGATAGCCATCGTTCCTGCTCCCGAACCTACAAAACTTCGTTTTTCAATCACTCCAATTACCTGAAGCCAGTTTTGACCACATTTGATATACTTTCCCACCGGAGCTTCCTGATTAAAAAAAACGTTTTTAACATTGTATCCGATAATGCAGACGGGATATCCATCATTGATGTGTTGTTCATGAAAGAACGTTCCGCTTTCCAATTTGATATCAAACAGTTTGAAATAGGTGTTGTCAGTCCCGTCGAGTTTCACTGGGCTGCTGATATCGTTCAGGATAGCAGTATAATTAAAAGTTATGATTGGGCAGACATCCTGCACCGTTGGGATAATTAATTTGATGGATTCGGCATCCAATAGTGTGAGTCCCTTTGAAAATTTCTTTTTACTTCCGGCAAGTTGATTCCCCTCCGATGTACTACTACTTTTGGGATCATTTGAACTTGCCTGGTCAACCTGTAAAATTGGAGTTACAATAATGTTATTCACCCCAACCATCTTGATCTGCTCAAGAATCTCCTGCTCCGCGCCGTTTCCGATCGCTAACATGCTAATCACGGCAGCTACGCCAAAAATGATACCCAGCGCGGTCAGCAAGGACTTAACCTTATTTGCAATAATCGCTTCAATTGCAATTACTACATTATAAGAGTAACGGTTATAGTAGGCTTTTATTTTCATTTTCTTTTTTTTCCTTTTGTTTGCGAATTTGCTCCTCGTAAATAGGCCAACCTGTTGTCTCTATACCTTCCAGTTTCTCTGGTTCGTTCAAGAGTAATATCTCGCCTTCGGTAATCCCTTTATTGATAATGATATAGTCTTCATTCTCATCACCTACATCTACCAATTGCCTGATGATTTTCTCTTTTTTCACGTACACAAATTTTGTGGAATCAGTTTCGAAAACAGCTTCGCAAGGAACATATAGTTTATCGGAGTAAAGGCCGGTTTGAATTACATTGCCGGTTGTCATTGCCGGTTTCAAATCAGAATCACTTCCATGAATGCGGATATTAACTTCAAAAACCTTAGAATCACTTTTGGGCATCGGCTGTCCAATATTGGCAACTGAAATAACTTCTCCTTTTAGTTCTTTTGCAGGAAATGCGTCAATACTTAAAGTGACCTTCTGGCCTATTTTGATCTTTGAAATATCGATCTCATTAATGTAGGTTTCGGATATCATCTTTGTCATATCAGGCAACTTGGCAATAACCGGATTCCACGGAGTTAACATCGATCCTATCTGAATTTTAATCCCATATCTATCCCTTGCATAGATCACCATTCCTGGCTTTGGCGCTTTAATGATCAGGGCGTCATAAAGTTTAAGCAGATCGTCAACCCGGTGTTGTTTTAACCTAAAATCGATATTTCTTCTCTCCATTTGGGAAAGCAATTGCCGTTGCCGCATATCAAGACCCTTGATATCTTGTTCCAGTTTCCGATTTGCCTTGCCAACATCCATTTCAGCTTTCTTAATTACCGATGGAGATTCATAAACCGATTCTGCCAACACAATTTTTCGTTCCTCAACATCTGATTTCGAGTTCACAATCAAGTCGCGGTAATTGCTCAGACTAAGATTTGAATCCAGCTTTGCATCTTCAATTACCGCTGCGGCTGTTTCTAACTCAAGCCGGGCAGCAGTCAGAACCTCTTCAATTACTTTATGATCGAGAGTGGCAATATACTGACCCGAATCAACAACCGTTCCTTCTTCTACAAGATCGGTTATTTTTATCTCATAAACACGTACATTCTGCCCCGACAAAACTGCAGGCAAGTCAATATTTTCGGAATTTTCGGATTCTAACTGACCTGAAGTGTGAACTTTAACTTCGACAGCTCCTTTTAACACTTTACATGTAATCTCTTGTTCGTCAGTTTTTTTGCTTCTGCTGAAGAAAATAATGAGGAACAATCCGATTGAAACGGACAAAATGATGGTTAATCTTTTTTTATTCATAAAACATCAGATTATTGATTGTAACCGCTAAATGCTTTCACATAGCTGATAAACAGTGCAATATGTTAATAATTAAAATTGGTATGCGCTTTTAATTTAGGCTGGTAAAGATACAGAATAGAAATGAGTAAAAACTCATTCTTGTACGTTAACGGAAGAAAAATATTGTATTAAAAGCGAAGAACAAAATCTTCTTTTTGCAAGCGTTTATTGATGATTCCGATCCCAATTTCGAAAAGATCGAGCGACACGCTTATCTTCCTGCTCTCAATCAGCTCTTGCCAGATCAGTTCTATTTCTTTTGATTCATGTATTCCAATGATAATCAAAGTGCAATTTTTTTCATTTGTACTCAGTATCTGATATACAACTTCCTGGCATCGGAGAGGATGATAACGATAGTTAATTATTATAAATTCTGAATCGGCTAAAGGTCCTGAAAATTCTTTTTCGTAATAAATATTTGTTAATGCAGAATCTTTTAGCAGTTCATCATAAAGTGAATGATATTCATGATTTTTAGTATGCTGATACACTGGTATCCGATCGTCTAAAGAGGCTATTACAGCAAGATTGACTCCTAATGACGGGCCATAATTACTGATTGATGAAGGTTTAAAATAGTTGATCAGCCGACACACAAGTTTCCCGTATCTGAAGGATAATTCAGCTTTTTTATATAGGTTTTGCAGGCTTAATCTGCGCAGATTGAATTCTTTACATATTTTATTCAGTGATTCATCCGAAAGATTGGACAGTAAGCTTTGTGCCCTATTTTTTAAATCTTTGTAGTTTTTGTAAGCAGGAATTTTTTTCTGATCCTCAATAACAGTAGTGATGAGATGAAATAAAAAAGGAGAGTGAATACCATGTCCTCCGCGATGACGTGCTTTCACTAAATAATTTAATCTGCTTTGAGTACGAAAATTCATTCCTTAACATTTGATTCGCCAAAACTAATAAAGAATCACGAAAGGTAGGAGAGTAGTTTGCAAAACTGTTTTTTTCATGTAAGTTTGCTTTATGTCGGGAATACTATCACAGGATATAAAATTTCTTACGGGTGTCGGGCCACGCAAGTCCATTGTACTAAATCAAGAGCTGAAAGTTTTTACGATTGGCGATTTGATTTATTATTTTCCTTTTAAATATGTCGACAGGACTAAATTCTATGCCATCCGTGAGATTAACAGCAGTCTAGCTAATATTCAGGTAATTGGGCGAATAACCGGGATGGAACTCGTGGGTATCGGCCATCATCAACGGCTTGTCGCATATCTGACTGATGGAACAGGTATTCTTGAACTGATCTGGTTTCAGGGTATAAAATTTGCAAAGCAAACTGTTAAAACCGGTGTTGAATACATTGTTTTCGGTAAACCTGCCGAATTTAATGGTCAGTTCAGTATTATTCATCCTGAATTAGATGAAAAAACTCCTGAGTCAACCAAACAGGAAGGTTTTATCCAGGCATTTTACAATACTTCGGAGAAGTTAAAAACCAATTTTCTGCATTCGAAAGCGATCCTAAAGCTCCAATATGCTGCTCTTCAGCTTGCCAAGGGGCATATTTTTGAATCGATGCCAGCATGGCTCGTCCAAAAACTTGGAATGACCGGTCTTGAATCTGCATTGATCAATATCCATTTTCCTGAGAGCCCCCAACTTTTGCAAAAGGCAGAATATAGGCTAAAGTTTGAGGAATTATTCTATATCCAGCTCAAATTGCTTCACCTTAAAGAAGATCGTCATAAAAAATTCAAAGGACATATTTTTGCGAAAGTCGGCAATTCCTTCAATGATTTTTTTTTTAATCACCTTCCTTTTGAGCTGACAGGCGCGCAAAAGCGGGTTGTAAAGGAGATCCGCAAAGACATGTGTACCGGCAGGCAGATGAACAGGCTGCTTCAGGGAGATGTAGGCAGCGGCAAAACTATGGTCGCCCTTATGTCAATGCTTATAGCGATCGACAATGGGTTTCAATGTTGTATTATGGCTCCGACAGAAATCCTTGCTAATCAGCATTTTGTTTCAATACAGAAATTTCTGGGTGATATGCCATTGTCTGTCAGGTTGTTGACCGGATCAACTAAGAAATCGGACAGAGCTGTAATTCACGATGATCTGCTTACGGGCAAACTTCATCTCCTCATTGGAACGCATGCTTTGCTGGAAGATATTGTTCAGTTCGAATCGCTGGGACTAGTGGTCATCGACGAACAGCATCGTTTTGGAGTGACACAGCGCGCTAAATTATGGCGGAAAAATTTTATCCCTCCGCATATATTGGTAATGACAGCCACGCCAATCCCCCGAACATTAGCAATGACCGTTTATGGCGATCTGGATGTTTCGGTAATTGATGAACTGCCTCCCGGAAGAAAACCAATAAAAACAGTACACTATTTTGAAAACAAGCGGGCTCAGCTCTATGATTTTATGAGTGATGAGATTGCAAAGGGGCGACAAATTTATATTGTTTATCCGTTAATATCTGAATCGGAAAAACTTGATTTCAAAAATCTGGAAGAAGGTTATGAGCATATCAAGAAACGGTTCCCTTCGCCCGAATATGAAATCGGGATGGTTCATGGCCGAATGAAACCTGCAGTCAAAGATCAGGAAATGCTCCGGTTTAAGCGTGGCGAAACACAGATTCTTGTAGCAACAACAGTTATTGAGGTTGGTGTTGATGTGCCTAATGCTTCTGTTATGATCATCGAAAGCTCCGAGAGATTTGGACTGTCACAGCTTCACCAATTGCGCGGGCGGGTTGGACGGGGAGCTGAACAATCTTACTGTATTCTGCTCAGCAGTTTTAAACTGGGTGCTGACAGCCGCAAGCGAATCGAAACGATGGTTGCAACAAACGATGGCTTCGAAATTGCCGAAGCCGATATGAGACTCAGAGGTCCGGGTGATATTGAAGGAACACAGCAGAGTGGTATTGCTTTCGATTTAAAAATAAGCAATTTGGCAAAAGACGGACAAATACTTCAATACGCCCGGGATATTGCGGAAACTATTATTGTAGAAGATCCGATGCTTGAGAAACCACAAAATGACATCCTGAAAAAACAGTTAATTGCTTTGCGAAAAAATCATTTAAACTGGGGTTCAATTAGTTAGTGTGAAATTTTGTAATTTGGCAATATCCTGATTTGAGAATGGCTGCATAAACTTATATCTTATTTTACAGCCACAACCAGCATTTCAAAATCTTCTGTTGTTAATTTGTCATTTCTCGAAAATTCTCCGAGTTTCGCTCCAGATATGTCAATTTTCCTGTAACCAAGTGATTTTAGTAACCAGGTTATTTCACTGGGCATGTAATACCTTTCGTTGCATTCGAGCGTCTTTTTATTTCCTGAATCGTCCTCAAATTCAGTGATATTATGGTCGCGAAATGTCATTAAATCAAAAGTGTTACTTCGATATGTCGCATTGCCTTTTTCTGATGTTGAAGCACAAAATTCTTCAACAGAGTGATATAGCGGGAATAATCCGTTTAGTGTTGTGAAAATTAGTTTTGAGATTATTCCTTTCTGCCTTTTCCCTTGCTCTTTGAAGCTGTGTTTCTGATAAATCAATCCCTGTAACAGTATATCCTCTTTGTGACAATTTGTTATAACCGTTGTATTATAAACTGTTTTTTCTGCACTTGCTAATCCATTATTTTCGCCATATAATTTTATACAATTTCTTCTACATTATTAACGTATTCCAAAATATCACCAGGTTGGCAGACCAAGACTTTACAAATTGCTTCAAGTGTGCTATAACGGATTGCTTTTGCCTTTCCGGTCTTTAGTATAGAAAGATTGGATAATGTTAGTTCGACTTTTTCGGAAAGTTCGTTTAGCGACATTTTCCGTTTAGCCATCATTACATCAAGATTTACAATAATCGGCATAGCTTATATCGTTAATTCGTTTTCTTCCTGAATTTCAATTCCACGTTTAAAAATCTGTGCAATTATCAGTAGTATAACGGTGACAGATTAATTTTTTGCGATTTGGCCTCCGGCGATTGGAGAAATTCAGAAGTTATGATATTTCAAGATTTGTAATTTTACAGTCTCATCCGATGTACCCCCTAACGGTTAATTCTATTCCAAGGTATCAGAATGTGAGGCTATAGATATCAATCAATCCCGACAAGCCGAAATGGGCGATGAAGCTTCAAATATTTTTGCAAACTCTCTGTTCTCCAGTTATTAATGGAATTATCATTTATCCTCTGAAATGTCATGAGAGTGCATAATCTTATCCGCATATGCCAAAAGTAAAGCCGAAATAATAAATACAACATGAATGCCTATTTGCAATAATGCATCTTGAAGGGGGACATTATGAACATCAATGAATGTTTTTAAAAGGTGTACTCCCGAGATACTGACTAATGAAATAATCAGCTTAATTTTTAGTGAGCTCGCATTTATTTTACTTAACCATTCGGGTCTATCCTCATGACCATCAAACGAAATCTTACTTACAAATGTAATATACCCACCAATAAATACAACGACCAACAGGTTTATTACCATTGAAATATCAATCAATCCTAATACAGATAACATAATTACATTTTCATCCATAATCGGGAATTGAGTGATCAATTGCCATAATTGTATCATAAATTTCGCCGAATAAAGCATTGATGCAATAATTAATCCTAAATAAACAGGAAGTTGCATCCATCGGCTAAAAAAAATAAAATTTTCAAGATATCTCTCTATAGTTTTCATATCATCTTTATTTAAAAACAACCATTGAGGTAGTATTGTTTAAAGCTTGCATCCCAAGGGCTTGGGATTTTTATATTTTTCTATCAACAGGATTGAACATTCCTCATAGTCTAATGTTTCCTATTTATTGTGATTAATCCAGTATTGTCTGAAATGGATGCAGCAATATCTTTCCGGTATATATAATTTCATCCAAACTAAAAAAGGAGCAACAACTATGAAAATTTTAAAAGACGACATTGAAGTCAAAATGGAGATTCCTGGTGCTATTATCCGTCAAAAAACTGATTTTGGTGATGCAACTGGATTTGGTAAAATTAGTGGTGAGTATTTTAGTCTCTCAGCTGGTGTGGATACTACTCCACTTTTTATGGGACTTGAAGGTGATTTATGTCAGTGCCCTCACTGGGGATACCTGTTAAGTGGAAAAATCACCACCACCGATGCAAAAGGAAGTGAGGAAACTGTTAACGCGAAAGAGCTATTCTACTGGCCTTCAGGTCATAATGTAAAGGTTAATGATAATGCTGAAATTGTTATGTTTAGCCCTCAACATGAACATACCCATGTAATAAATCATATGATCGAGAAGGTTAAACAGTAATCTAAGAACAAAATTTCAAGGAAGTAGTCTTCCTTATATTAGCAGGAGAACTTTTTGTTCTCCTGCTTTCTTTTTGCTATCTGCTGTACCACCAAGATATGATTCTTCAACGAAACCAACATATTTAACTTTGAATGAATATCATTGTCTTTCGCACATAATAATCATTGCAACCGGCTTCAATTGCCTTTTCACGGTCTCCTGAAAGACCAAAAGCCGTCTGAGCTATTATGATAATATTTTTGTTAAACTGACGGATTTGGCAGGCAGCATCATATCCATTTAAATCCGGCATTTGAATATCCATCAGGATTAAATCAATGTCCGGGTTTTTGCGACAGATTTCAACGGCTGCAACACCGGTTTTTAGTTCTATTATTTCTTTGCTGTATGGTTTCATTGCTATTGACATCAACATTTCCGATGTTTCATCGTCCTCGGCAATTAAAATTTTAAGTTTCCCTATTGTATCTTTGGTTTTGGCGCTTGCAACTAGCATAAGGTCAGTGATTACGTCTTTTGGAGAAGGAGCATAGGGAATAGAAAAAAAGAAAGTTGACCCTTTCCCTTCTTCGCTTTCAAACCAGATATGCCCTCCCAATAATTCGATATACGCTTTGGCTATTGATAAACCAAGTCCGGTACCCTGAAAAGCATTTACATCGGCAATGTCAGTGGTGGCGACGTTGACAAACAGCTGAACTGGGTGAACCTGAAAAAAGACACACCTCAGGGATACCTGTTCCCTTACAAGGTGATGGAACCGATGTTCAAAAAGCACTTCCTGCGGAAGTTAAACAGGATGGTCGTGGACGGGGAAGTTAAAATTGAAAACATTCATCAATGGAAAGCCCTCAAACCGAAACTTTACCAAAAGCAATGGGTTGTATATGCCAAATCGCCCATGGGCGGCGTGTCGCAGGTAGTCGAATACCTTTCGTGTTATGAGCGCAAAGTGGCCATATCCAATCATCGTATCCTTGAGGTTGGCGACCAGACTGTGAAGTTTCAGTACAAGGACTACAGCGACCACAACAAGGCAAAATAGGAGAAGGTTACAAGTTACTTTGGTTACAGATTACTTCGGCATTTCTTCCGCGAGATGGCGGATCTAATTTCGTATTCCGTATTCCTAATTACTAATTAATTGTTATTAAGCTTGTTGTGTCTTACTCTACAGTTACAGATTTCGCCAGATTTCTTGGTTGGTCAACATCACATCCCCTGCTTACGGCAATGTAATAAGCGAAAAGTTGCAGCGGAATTATTGCGAGTAAAGGGGTTACTGCCGGATGTGATTTAGGAATTTCGAATAAATCGTTCACCATCCCTTTGAGTCCGTTATCGCCTTCCGTGACAACTGCGATAATATTACCTCTACGAGCCTTTACCTCCTGAATATTACTCACTATTTTTTCGTAATAACTGTCCTTTGCTGCAACCACTATAACCGGAAGATTGTCGTCAACCAGTGCGATCGGACCATGTTTCATCTCTCCGGCCGCATAACCTTCGGCATGCATGTATGAGACTTCTTTAAGTTTTAAAGCACCTTCCAGTGCGATCGGAAAGAGAGCTCCCCGGCCAAGGTATAGTGCATTTGAAGCATCTTTATATTTATAGGCAACTTTCTTTAAATGAAGATGTTTTATTAAAATTGATTTGATTTTATCCGGTATCTCGGTCAATTCCTGGATTAAGCTTTTGTATAATCCAGAAGTGATATTTCCATTTTCTTTAGCAAGTTTAAGCGCCAAAAGGGTTAATACGGTAACCTGAGCTGTAAATGCTTTTGTTGAAGCAACTCCAATTTCGATGCCGGCATGTGTATATACCCCTGCATCTGTCTCCCGTGCTATGCTCGATCCAACAACGTTGCAAATTCCCAGAATTGTAGCCCCATGCTCCTTCGCCATTCTCAGAGCAGCCAAAGTATCAGCCGTTTCGCCACTTTGGGTAATTGCAATAACCACATCTTCGCTTGTGAGAATAGGATTACGATACCTGAATTCGGAGGAATATTCAACTTCAACCGGTATCCGCGCATATTCTTCGATCAGGTATTCACCGATTAATCCCGCGTGCCACGAAGTTCCACAACCAATAATAATAATCCGGCGGGCTTTTAATAATTTTGGAAAAATATCCAGTAATCCTCCGAGTACAATTTCAGAGTGATCGGGCAAAATTCTGCCACGAAAGGTATCCTGAATGGTTTTAGGTTGTTCAAAGATCTCCTTTAGCATAAAATGTTCAAAGTCGCCCTTCTCAAAATCACCTATTGCCATATCTATTTTCTTGATTTTAAAGGAAACAGGAGTATTTTGAACTGTTTTTAAGGTAAGGCCATCGTTGGTAATTATCGCAACATCCAGATCATTTAAATAGATTACGTTATTGGTATAACTTATGATTGGTGTGGCGTCAGATGCGATGAAATACGACTCATCGCCAATTCCGATTACCAAAGGACTTCCCTTGCGGGCAGCGATAAGCTGATTACGCTCATTTTTGCAAATCACTGCAATGCCATAAGCGCCAACTACCTTTGAAAGGGCAAGCCGGACAGCAATTTCACCACTTATCTCTTCCCCCTTTTGATAAAAATATTCGATAAGATTAACCAGCACTTCTGTGTCGGTATCAGATTCAAATTTTACTCCGTTTAGCTTTAAATCGGATTTTAATTCTGCATAGTTTTCGATGATTCCATTATGAACGAGTACAAAATTCCCATTCATCGATGTATGAGGATGCGCGTTTTGATCATTAGGCTCGCCGTGTGTTGCCCATCTGGTATGTCCAAGTCCTATTGTTCCGGAAATATCCCGGTCTGCTACATACCGTTCAAGATCGGAGACTCTTCCCTTACATTTATAAACGTTAAGTGCATCGTTGAAGATTGCAATTCCCGCTGAATCGTACCCCCTGTATTCGAGTCGCTGAAGACCCTGAATAAGAATTGGATACACATCCTTACTCCCAATATATCCTACTATTCCGCACATCAGGTCAGTTTTTTATTGTTTCCAGTA
Source organism: Mariniphaga sp. (assembly GCA_037133495.1). Lineage (GTDB taxonomy): Bacteria > Bacteroidota > Bacteroidia > Bacteroidales > Prolixibacteraceae > JAAFHB01. The sequence goes on from JBAXOA010000011.1 coordinate 20,984, forward strand.
TCAATAATCTTTCCATTTTGGCAATCACATCTTTGCCGAGCGCTTCTTTTTTAGCCATGTGATCCCTGATTGAACTAACCTCTGCATGTGTTTCAAATTCACCTCTTACGTTATCGAAATCGAGCTGCTGAACGGCTCTGTCGCCGTCGAGGCCGAATCCTGTCTGTTTAATGAGTGAGAACTCTTTTCTTGCGTCATCGTAAAGCAAGTGATCAATATCAAGTACTGCATTTAGCCACTTATTGGTAACCGCAATTACATCTTTAGGCGTAAAATCTTTAACCGGAGTTCCATAAAACTGCGCGATCGCATCTGCAGCCCACGACCATTCATAAGTATAATAATTTTCATGAATAGACCTGATCGCGGTATTGATCTCTTCAAGTGAATGAACACCTCCGTTTTCGATGGTATCAAGCAAATTATTGATGGCATCGGAAGGACAAATCATGCCGGTCAGATCAAGCCAACGACAATTACTGCCAAGTGGCGTGTCTTTACGCAATGCATCCGCAATATCCTGAATTGAATTCATGTTCTTTTTTTGCAGTCTGGATATCATTGAGTTACCCAAGAATTTCCAGATGGCTTTTTCGTAAAGTGAGATTCCTCTGATAAGTGCGCTATTCTTGATAACCATTCCGTGATAAGTATAAAATGGAGAAGTTTCACCTGAAGAATTCATCAGATCAAGGAGAATTGTCCTTCCTTTTATCATTTTCTGTATGGTATAAGGACTGAGCAGGTTAAAGTTGATCAAATCCAAAAGATTAGGATCTTTCCTGCGATCACGTTTAGGCCATTTCTGTGAGTCACGTATTGTTCCGATACTTTGAAGATTAATCCCGGGAACTAATCTGCTTTCATCTTTTTCCTCGATTAGGTAGGAAAAAGGGAAATCAGTTGTATCGGAATGTCGGTAGTGACGCCCGATTACGAGCGAAAATGCCCCGATCCTTGAAGGCCATAAGATATAGGAATCGCTGGTCGTTTTGGCGCCCCGCTCAACAATTCCCTGATGGATAGGACCGAGTTTATACAGATGATTGCTTTGGTTTGACCCGCTTCCGGCATTCATAAATGAGAATAATCCTGAAATTAAAAGAGTAGATTTATGGTGCGAAACCGTATAAGGCCCGGCAAAGATAGAACAGGCCTCTCCGTGCAGTCCCTGACAATTGGCAAAAAAGATTGATTCAACAGCAGAATAGTGTTTGTCGAGCAAGCATCCCTGACCAACAAAGCAGTTTGAGACCAATGTTGAATCGGTGATTTTTGAACCTGAGCAAACAATGAAATTCTCCAGAATTACGCCTTGACCTATCTCCACCGGATCGGCAGCTGAACTGTTAATACTGCCGTTTACAAGTTTGGAAACCCCTTCGAGCAAAGCATAAGGGCCGATTCTGACATTGCGCATGATACCGCAATTAATAATATGAACACCGCTGCAAATTTCACCTACCGTATCTGAGATGTACTCGGTATAATTGGCGACAAATTTCTCGATCACTTCAATGGCTTTCGTACGATGGCGGTACAATGCAAGAATATAAGCCACATGAGCGGAGAGGTGATCGTAAATTGGAATTTCACGGCCGCCGGATTCATTAATCACTTTGATGCGTATTCCGTTTCCAAAAGAACTTTTATTTTCCACCGCCAGCTGATTAAGATTGTGAATTACAACCCTTTCTCCTATTTTGTAATTGGCAATATAACTTTTAACACTGCTGATCAATGCATTATTCCCGATAGTGCAATTATGAATATGAGCATTAATAATTCCCGTTTTCATACGAACCCCCCCAAAAAGAGTGATCTCTTCGTCGAAACGTCCAAGACGGTTATAGCCTGAAAACTTGGTTGCTTTAATATTGTCCGGCAAAAAATCGCCGACAACTTCTATCATGTTCCAATCTTCGCAAAAACAACCCTGCATTATTAATTGGCCAATCTCCTCATTTGTCAGTTTACGGTAGTTAAGTATTCCCATAGCAGTTAAATTTTTATGTAAAGGAAACTTAAAAGAATACAGCAATTGGTAAAAATTTTGGAAATAAACCTAACATTATTATTGTGCACATTAATAAAATACGTAATATGCTGTAAATAAGAACTAAAAAACCTAACAAAAATTAGTGCCAAATTATTCTGCCCTTACTTTTAAATCTGCTGAAGAAATACGGAGAGATTTTGGGCCCGGTTTAAATTAAGTTTTTTCCGGAGTCTGATTCGGCTGATTTCAGCACTTTCTGCTGTGATATTTACCAGGGAGGCAATATCTTTTGTTGATAAACCCAGTTGGATATAGGCACAAAGACGCTGGTCTTTTGTCGTTAAACCCGGATATTTACCTTGAAGGCGGGTGAAAAATCCCTGGTTGACTTTTTCAAAATGAAATTTAAAATCATCCCAGTTAAAGAGCTGTTTCCTTTGATGTTCATCGATTTTCGACACCATCTCAGACACTTTTTTCCGAATATATACCGGCAGAGAATTTCCTATTACCGTTAAATTCTTACGGATATAAAGTACGATTTCGTTTTTTTGGGCGATTTGGATTAAAGAAGTGACCAGTTCCCGGTCTTTGCCGGCAATTTCTTCTCTGTATTTTTGTTTGGCTTTCATCTCCCAAACCTGAGATTCTGACATCTCCCTGATTTGTCCAAGAGCGGATTTTAATCGTGTAATATCTCTTATCGCACCTCTTTGGCCAAGATAACTTCCCATTTTATCAAAAATAGCTTTGCAGTTCAGTTCGCACCAGCGTAATTGCTTGGTTCGGGTTAATAATCTGAATTCAATGAACTGGCCTAATTGCATAAAATTGATTGAATTATGCAGAAAGTGCCTTATCCGGCTTTCATCTTCAGGGAATATAATATCAAAGAATAGTTTAGGATCACGAAAAAATTCATTTGCAGTGTAGCCGGTCAGATCATTACACGACGGCGAAAGCCATTTAAAATCGCCTTTGGCATCAAGCCAGAATTCCCAGTCTAAGGCATAATCTGAAATAAGCTGATATTTTTCTTTCTCTTCGGAAATGATTTTACTGGCTTTTTCAAGAAAAAAGTTTTGCTCCCTGAGGATTGACAATTGTCTCTCAAGTTCTTCTATACGGTCATCGGAATTAGGTGTCGTGTCGTTATTCATATTGGGATTTTAAAAATAATTTCCCCGGATTTTAAAGTACAAAGAAGAGGTTATCTCAGGTATATACTATTTTTTGAGACAACCTCTTCTTAATTAATCATCAAATTAAACAATTTCAGGCACAATATAGGGAGCACGATAATTGCGGCTTAACATTCTGTCGGCTTCAGGATCGTTAACAAACGACTCAGATACAGGGTTGAAAGTTAATACTCTGCCTGTTCGGTAAGCAATATTTCCAAGGTGAGCCAATGCTGATGACAAGTGAGCGCTTTCGACAGGCCCATTAAGCATTGAGGAATCATGAGCTCTCACAGCATCAATGAAGTTTTTGAAGTGATCGCCGCCCTCTTTATTTTTTTTGCCGGGTGTTTTATCATCTCCAAGATATGTTTCATAAGTATCGTAGCCTTTGATTACCATATATCCTTTATCTCCGTAGAAAATATTTCCAACTGAAGCACCATCTTCCGAATTGGTGCACCATGGTCGTACTTCAAACTGGATGATCTTTTTTTCTTCAGGATAATGATAGATGGATGATAAAACTTCAGGTGTTTCTTTTGCATCATTCCAAAGAAATTTTCCACCCATTGCTGTTATTTTTGATGGCAAACCAACATTTAGTCCCCACATACAGAGGTCAGTTTCATGAATACCTTGATTTCCAACATCTCCATTTCCGTAATCCCAATGCCAGTGCCAATTGTAATGTACTATATTTTTTGAAAAAGGACGCTTTGGGGCAGGACCTGTCCAGAGATCATAATCCAAACCTGCAGGAACCGGCTCAAAGGGTTTGTTGCCAATATCCGGCCGTTTTCTGAATACCAGACCACGTGCCATATAAACATTTCCGATATACCCGTCGCGTAAAAGCTGGATTGCTTCGCGAATTGCCACAGAACTCCTCAATTGAACACCATGCTGAACAATCCTGTCATATTTATGAGCTGCCTCTACCATTTTTCGCCCTTCCCAGATGTTGTGCGATCCGGGTTTTTCAACGTAAACATCTTTTCCTGCCTGACAAGCCCAGATTGTCGCCAGCGTGTGCCAATGGTTAGGTGTTGCAACAGTGACCACATGAATATCCTTGTTGTCGAATGCCTTGCGCATATCCTGAACAACATTCACTTTCTGTCCGTATTTTTTTTCGAACTCTTTTGCACGTTCACCCGCCACATTGAGATCCGGATCTGCAAAAGTGGTAATTTGAACATTTTTTTGTCCCATTAATCCTTCAATATGGCTCTTCCCTCTGCCATTTAATCCTATTACCGCAGCATTGATTCTGTCATTCGCTCCAAAAGCTTGAGCTGGAATAATGCTCGGAAGAGATAGTAAAGCAGATGCTGCAGCTGATTTTTTAATAAAATTTCTGCGTGATTCCTGTTTTTTTTCTTCCATCATAAAATAGTTAAGAATTATCGAAAATTGATATGTAGATTTGTGAGTAAATGTATTAAAGATTTAAATTCAACCTATGAAAATATTAACGTTTATTCTGCTCCTGATTGTTGGATTCGTTTCATGTAATCAAAATAAATCAAAATTTGCAATTCATCCCGAAGCCTTTAATAAAATGGTTGACGGAAAGCAGGTTAAACTTTTCAAACTCAATAATAAAAACGGATTGGAAATAGCAGTGACCAACTACGGAGGAAGGGTGGTATCGTTGAATACCCCCGACAGAGCTGGGAAAATGGAGGATATTGTACTGGGTTATGAAAGCATTGATGGTTATCTCAACGCTAATGAGCAGTATTTCGGTGCATCAATAGGACGATATGGTAACCGAATTGCAAAAGGTTCCTTTACTTTAGATAGTATTCAATATCATTTGGCTATCAATAATGTTCCCAATAATCTTCATGGAGGAAATAAAGGATTCTCTTCAAAAATATGGGATGCTGTTCAAAAAGGCGAAAATGAAATTGAACTTTCGCTCATTTCATCTGACATGGACGAGGGTTTTCCCGGCGAATTAAAGGTGACGGTGAATTACAAACTGACTGAAGCCAACGAGTTAGTCCTGACTTATAAGGCTGAAACTAATAAGCCAACAGTAATTAACCTCACCAATCATTCTTATTTTAATCTTCACGGAGCTGGAAACGGAGATATTCTTGACCATTTGTTGTACCTGAAGGCTGATAATTATACACCTGTTGATTCAACACTTATTCCAACGGGAAAAATTGAACCGGTGGCCGGCACTCCTTTTGATTTTACTACTCCTGTTACAATTGGTGAAAGAATTAATGAAAAAAACCGGCAGCTGGCATTTGGTTTGGGTTATGATCATAATTTCGTATTAAATAAAACAGATAATAAATCAGTTAAATTGGCTGCTTCAGTTTATGATCCTCAAAGCGGACGATTTATGGAAATATTCACAAATGAACCAGGAATACAATTTTATTGCGGCAATTTTCTGAAGGGAAAAGAAATAGGGAAGCAAAATAAAACATATAATTTCAGATCGGCTTTTTGCCTTGAAACACAGCATTTCCCTGATTCTCCTAATCATCCGGCATTTCCGTCTGTGGTGTTAAGACCAGGAGAAAATTATTATTCTGTATGTATCTATAAGTTTTCGGTAAAGTAATACAACTAATATTTGCAACTTTTCTTTTCTGCCTAATTGATATAGATGTTATTAACAAAAGTTAAACGACCTTTTTATTTCATTGGTCAATTTATTAAGCAACAGAGTCTTCCTTTTATTCGTGAGAACAGTAAGATACTGGCTCAGGCAATTTTTACGATTTTCTCAATCGGGATCGGTATTTGGTTTATCAATCATGAGCAGACTGAATTGGCTGATGTAAACCGGGTATTGTTGAATGCCGACTGGCGGCTTGTTATTGCCGGAATAATTCTTACTGCTACCTATATTCTGTTGCAAGGGTTAATGTATATCGCATCTTTTGCAACCATCAGACATCGGATATCACTTATTAGTGCTGTAATATTATTCCTTAAGCGGAATTTAATCAGCATTTTTTTGCCAGCAGGAGGTATTTCTTCACTTGCTTTTTTTACCGGCGAAATTGAGCAGAAGGGAATAACAAAATCTCAAATCCATTTTGCTTCTACAATATATGGATTTGTTGGAATTTTGTCCGTAATTGTTGTAGCAGTTCCGATCTTTGTTTATTCACTTTTAACAGGAGGTCTGGGTTCTGGTGAATGGATTGCTTTTTTTTCAGCATTGGCACTGATTCTGATTATATATTTGATATACAGATCAATTATACAGAAAGGATTATTCTACCGATGGCTGGTTAAATCGTTCTCCTTTTTTGAAGTCTTTTCAATTGAAATCAGAAATAACAGGATCAATAAAAAACAATTTTTTATTACTGTCTTATATTCGATTATGATTGAATTTGTAGGAATAGCACATCTTTATGTATCAATGCTGGCGCTTCACTTCAATCCCTCCTTATTCGCCGCGTTTATAGGTTACATTATCTCAGTTATTTTCTTAATTATATCTCCGTTTTTAAGGGGATTAGGCGCTATTGAGGTATCTATGACCTTTGTTCTTATCCGTTTAGGTTATCCAAATATGGAAGCTGTTACGATAACTTTACTCTACCGATTTTTCGAATTCTGGCTTCCTTTAGTTGCAGGTATATTTAGCTTTTTATTGAAAATCAATAAGTTGTTGATGAGAATCATTCCTGCACTACTGCTTTTTTCATTGGGGATAATCAATATAATTTCCGTACTTACTCCGGCAATTTCAGAACGCATACACTGGTTGTCAGATTTTTTGCCCTTGGATGCGATAATTGTTTCGAATTATTTTGTTTTAGGTTTAGGGCTTTTTTTGCTGGTAACTGCTTCTTTTATGCTCAAGGGATTAAAAATCGCATGGTGGTTTGCTTTTTTCCTTTCGTTTGTATCCATGATTGGAAATCTCACAAAAGCCGTTGATTATGAGGAGGCTATCGCAGCTTTTCTGGTTATGGTTGTTTTGATACTTACAAAGAAAGATTATTATGTAAAAAATAATCCCCGGTTGCGTACGGTCGGAATACAAACCGCTGTTCTGAGTATGCTGGCAGTACTGATTTATAGTGTTGTAGGTTTTTACTACCTTGATAAGAAGCACTTTAATATTGATTTTAGCTTTTTGCAATCGCTCAGGTATGCCTTGCAAAACTATTTTCTTGTAGGCAGCAGTGATCTGATACCCGCAGATAAATTCGCTTATAAGTTTATTTTATCAATTAATGTCAGCGGATTTTTAACCTTAGGTTTCTTGATTTATACACTTATCCGCCCCTATTTTCTCAGGATTTTTCCCTCAGCTTTAGAATTAGAGCGTCCCCGTTCTTTGGTTGATCGGTATGGCAATTCAGCGCTTGATTATTTTAAAACCTATCACGATAAAATGATTTTTGAGCCTGAAGGATTAAATGCTTTTATTGCTTTTCGCCCTGCTGGAAATTTTGCAGTTGCACTTGAAAATCCTGTTGCAGAGGATGAAAGCCAGATGAAGCAATGTATTCGCCAGTTCAATCGCTTCTGCTTTGACAATGGTTTAAAAAGTATTTATTATCGAGTATCAGAAAGCGATCTGCCTGTTTATAAAAGTTTAAAGAAGAAGGTGATGTTCTTAGGTCAGGAAGGGCTTGTCGATTTGAATCTCTTTTCACTGGAAGGTGGTGCTAAGAAATCGATTCGCAACGCGCTCTCCAAGGTGAAAGAACGTGGATACCGGACCAATATCCATACTCCTCCAATCAAAGACGGATTGCTTCAGAAGATTAAGGCTGTATCTAATGAATGGCTTGAAGATAATTGCAGAAGTGAGATTATATTTTCACAGGGGATGTTTGTCTGGACTGAGTTGAAACAACAAACGCTTATCACGGTCGAGAACTCGGAAGAGAAGATTGTCGCATTTTTGAATATAATCCCTGATTTTGCCAACGGTGAAGGAACCTGCGACTTGATCCGAAAGACCTCCGATGCCCCAAATGGAGTGATGGATTTCCTGATGGTCGAATTATTCAGATATTTGAAATCTGAAGGCTATTCTTTTGTCAATATCGGCTTTGCACCAATGTCCGGAATAGATGATCCGCACACGTTTAAAGAAAAATCGATGAAATTTGCCTACGAGAAAATCAGAGGTTTTTCGCAATACAAAGGATTACGCGAATATAAAGAGAAATTTGCGACAGTCTGGATTAACAAATACCTTGTTTACGACCACGATTATGATCTTATTCAGATTCCCGGAGCACTGATGAAAGTTATCAAACCATAGGGAAAGATATCAACCCAATATCTCGTTGGCAAATAGGCGCATTAACCACTCCGCTTGTATTTTATTTTCTATTTGCTTCCGAATAGTAAAATCATTACACCGGTTAAGATTCCAACAAGCAGCCACGCTTTTTTTGTGATTTGTTTAGTGAAATTTTTTTGAAAATATCATAAGTCCCTAAAAAAATTGCCGATACTACGGCAAGGAGTACCCACATAAGTAATTATCAAATAATAATTTTCAGGGATCTAAATCATAATTGTCTTTTTCGGAAAATTCCAGACAGGGACCTGGCTTTTTTGGAAAGCCGGTTTAGTCCTTCATCGATAAGGCTTTTATCAAAATCGTCTGTAAACATCATTTCAGGGTTATCTTCACCGGCATTTGGATAGATCAGAATAAAGTCAAAGTTTTCAAAATTTTTGGCCATCAGCCTCGGAATCCCTTCCTGATTAAGTTTGTAAGAAACACCTCCATTTCTGGGAAGTGTAATAATAACCAAATCTGTAGACCTGATATAGGCTGAGATACTCAAAAAATCATTCCAGTCAGTAAACTCAATATGTTTTGTTAAAATGGAAATTTTATTCACGACCTTAAATTCGGTCACATGCTTATAGGTTTCAGGTGTAGACAGAAAATCGCATTGAACTTTCAGTGTTTCTGCGAGACGGAATACTCGGCTTAGCCAAAGCGTAAAGCCATATTCACGATCAGCATATCGCGGACAGATGATAACTATTTTTTGGCGCTGGCTAAGAACAGGTGAAATACTGCACACCCACACAGCCTGATTTGTATTCTCAACAATATATTTAATGATATTTCCAAAAAGAATATCCGTAAATTGGCTTTTGAGTGCAAATCCAATAATTATTTCAGTGGCAAATATCTCTGTAGCTACTCGCTTAATGCCGCTAGGTACGTTTTGACTGATGGTAGTGATTATTTCGACCTCCTGATCTACAGCAGAGGCATGGATTATTGCTTTTTGAAGTGTAAGTTTTGCTTCAATCAACTTTTGTCGTGCTTCCAGATCGTCTTCAACAACCGAGAGACTTACAATTGGAAATCTGTTTTTTGGATTTTTAATTGCCATTGCCAGATCAAGCAGCCTTTCCATATTTAACGGATTGTAAATCGGGACGAGAATCTTTTGATCTCTGATGGAAGGAAGGAGAGGAATATCGGATTTTTCTTTGATCAAAACCTGTTTTGCAGAATGTTCAGTAACAAATGATGCTACAAGACAGGTTACAAGAATCAGAACGATGGTCCCATTCAGAATATTTTCATCGACGATCCCAATCCGGAATCCGACCATAATTACTGCAATCGTTGCTGCTGCATGCGAGCTGCTTAATCCAAAAATAAGATTTCTGTAAGATTTTGAATAACCGAATATTGCAGAAGTTATCCAGGCTGCAAGATATTTCCCGATTAATGCTACGATTGTCAAAGTAAAAGCGATGATCAGCGCCAAAGAACCTTGGGTGATTACTTTGAGGTTAATCAACATGCCTACACTAATCAGGAAGAAGGGGATAAATAGTGAATTACCGACAAATTCAAGCCTGTTCATTAGGGATGAAGTGTGCGGAATAAGTCGGTTTAAGGCAATTCCGGCAGCAAATGCACCTATAATTGGTTCAAGACCTGCAAGTTCTGACATAAATGCGGCAAGAAAAACCATCGCAAGAACGAATATGAAATGCGAATTTTTTTCACCTTCAAAGTTCTTGAAAAACCAATTTGCCAGCTTTGGTATTAATACTAAAACAATTAAAAGAAATAAGATTACGGAAATTGAGAATTTAATCCAAAAGTTAACTGTAATTTCTCCGCTTACCGAACCTGAAATAACTGCAAGAATGATAAGTACCGCTGTGTCTGTCAGCATCGTTCCTCCAACAGTTATTCCTACCGCTTCATTTCTGGAAATGCCCAAACGGCTTACAATCGGATAAGTGACTAAGGTATGAGTTGCAAACATACTTGCAACCAGAAAACTTGTTTCAAAACTGAAATCCAGGAGATAACGACATACCGGATAGCCGATTGAAATTGGAATTATAAATGTAAAAAAACCGAATATCAGACTTCTGTGTTTATATTTTGCAAACCCCTTCATATCAAGTTCAAGTCCTGCCAGAAACATAATATAAAGAAGTCCGATGGTTGAAAAGAGATCGATCGCAGCATTTTTGGCAATCAGATTTAATCCGTGAGGTCCGATAATTACCCCGGCAAGAATCAAGCCGATAATACCGGGAATCTTAATGCTCCTGAACATTAGTGGCGCAAGAAGGATAATGAGCAAAATCAGCGAAAAAACCAATACAGAACTCTGGAATGGTGTCTGGAAGATATGTTGCAAATTCTCAAGTACTTTATCCATCTTTAAAATAGTTATTCTTAATTTATCAGGCTATGTTCTACTGAGTATGCTGGACTTTTATCATTTTCAAAATTATTCTTTTACGCGCACAATTTTTATGGTGATTATATTTTTATTCTTAATATTTATAAATCGTACAAATCTTTGAAATAAACGTAATTAAAATGCCTTTTCCGCAGGAATAAAAACGTCTAATATATTCAATATTAGTGAGTAAGAGCATATATTCTCATTTCCAAAAACTTATCAACCATCAACTGTTAATTACTGCTTCAATGTTTCGATTGTGCCACTTTTGTTTTTCACTATATTTGTCCAAAATCGTTTAAAATGGTTCCAGGTTATTCAGAAGAATCGATTCGTACCCTTGATTGGAAAGAGCATATTCGCAAGCGACCGGGCATGTATATTGGCAAATTGGGCGATGGCTCAGCTGCTGATGATGGTATTTATGTTTTGTTGAAAGAGGTGCTCGACAATTCCATCGATGAATTCATGATGGGTAACGGGCGCAAAATTGATGTGCGCGTATCTGATGAACTTGTTACCGTTCGCGATTACGGTCGTGGAATACCATTGGGAAAACTTAAGGATGTAGCTTCGAAGATGAATACGGGAGCCAAATACGATTCAAAAGTATTCAAGAAATCGGTTGGTTTGAATGGGGTTGGGATTAAAGCAGTCAACGCGCTCTCAAGTAATTTTTCGATCAAATCTGTTCGCGATGGTCAGATGAAGAGAATTGATTTTTCAAAGGGTGAAATCGTAAAAGAGTTCGAAGAATCTGTTACCGAAGAGATCAACGGTACCGGCGTTGCCTTTACTCCTGATTCAGAGATTTTCAAGAATTTTCACTATATTGAGGAGTTTGTTGTTCCATTACTGAAAAATTATACTTTTCTCAATTCCGGCTTAATTATCTATTTTAACGGAGAGAAGTACCTTTCGAAGAATGGTCTTTATGATCTTTTGGAAGAGAACCTCGATCAGGATCCTGTCTATCCGATCATTCATTTGAAAGGGGAGGATATTGAATTTGCCCTTACACATAGCAATCAGTACGGCGAAGATTATTACACTTTTGTGAATGGTCAGTTTACTCCTCAGGGTGGCACACATCTTGCAGCCTTTCGTGAAGCGCTTGTCAAAACCATCCGCGATTATTACCATAAGGAATTTGATGCCTCAGATATCAGGGCTTCTATTGTTTCTGCATTGAGTATAAGGGTAGAAGAGCCGATATTTGAATCTCAGACCAAAACAAAGCTGGGATCAAAGGATATGGGGCCTGATGGTCCTTCGGTGCGGAATTTTATTATGAATTTTGTAATGAAGGAATTGGGAAACTTTCTCCATAAAAATCCCCAGACAGCTGATATACTTCTCAAACGGATACAAGAGTCAGAGCGTGAGCGAAAAGCAATTTCAGGGATTCAGAAGCTGGCTAAGCAAAGAGCCAAAAAAGTAAATCTTCACAACAAAAAATTACGCGATTGCCGGATTCATTACAACACCAATCACGAATTTAAGGATAACAGTTCGATTTTTATCACGGAGGGAGATTCGGCAAGCGGTTCAATCACTAAATCACGTGATGTTACAACTCAGGCAGTTTTTAGTTTAAGAGGTAAGCCACTGAATAGCTTTGGTTTAACTAAAAAAATTGTTTATGAAAATGAAGAGTTTAATCTTCTTCAGGCAGCCTTGAATATCGAGGAAGGAATCGATGAATTAAGGTATAATAAAGTAATCATCTCGACTGATGCTGATGTTGACGGGATGCACATCCGATTGCTGCTGATCACCTTTTTTCTTCAATTCTTTCCTGAGCTGATTAAAAAAGGACATCTTTATATTTTGCAAACGCCTCTTTTCAGGGTGAGGAATAAAAAGAAAACCGTTTATTGCTATTCGGAACAGGAGCGTGATCAGGCAGTGATAAAAATTGGTGCAAATCCTGAGATTACGCGCTTCAAAGGACTTGGAGAAATTTCGCCGGATGAGTTTAAAAACTTCATCGGTGAAGATATTCGACTCGACTCGGTTATCCTGAACAAGAATGAGTCGGTAGCCGACATGCTCGAGTTTTACATGGGAAAGAATACGCCCGACCGACAGGATTTTATTATCGGTCACCTTCATGTCGAAAAAGATGAATTGTAATTAACAATTACTTAATAACTCCAATTCAAGAATAAAAAATGTCTAACGAAGGAGATTTCGAGCTAATGGCAGTGCCGGAGGAAGAAGAGGCAAAAGAGGGCAAAAAGGAGCTGCATCACATCGTTTATTTGTCATCAATGTACCAAAGTTGGTTCCTTGACTATGCATCCTATGTCATTTTGGAAAGGGCAGTGCCTTATGTCAACGATGGTCTGAAGCCGGTGCAGCGTCGTATTCTCCATGCTATGAAGCAGATGGACGACGGTCGTTATACCAAGGTTGCCAATATTATCGGACAAACCATGATGTACCACCCTCACGGCGATGCGTCGATTGGTGATGCTCTGGTTCAGCTTGGACAGAAAGATTTATTGATAGATGCCCAGGGAAACTGGGGTAATATTTTAACCGGTGACGGAGCTGCAGCACCTCGCTATATTGAAGCCCGGCTTTCAAAATTTGCACTGGAAGTTCTTTTTAATGCCAAAACGACAAAATGGCAACTTTCCTACGACAGCCGAAATAAAGAGCCGGTCACTTTACCGGTAAAGTTCCCTCTTTTACTGGCTCAAGGTGTTGAAGGGATAGCTGTTGGACTTGCCTCCAAAATTCTTCCTCACAACTTTATCGAGTTAATAGATGCCTGCATCGCTTATCTTAACCAGGAAGCGTTTGAGCTTTTTCCTGATTTTGCTACAGGTGGCTACATTGATGTTCTGAAATATAACGATGGCTTGCGTGGAGGAGCAGTAAAAATAAGGGCCAAAATAGAAAAACAAGACAGTAAGACATTGGTAATTAGGGAAATACCATTTGGAAGAACTACCTCATCGGTGATTGAATCAATTATTAAAGCAAATGATAAAGGCAAAATTAAGGTAAAAAAGATTGATGATAATACAGCTGCAAATGTTGAGATACTGATCCATCTTATACCAGGCATCAGTTCTGATAAAACGATCGACGCACTATATGCCTTCACCGATTGTGAAGTATCGGTATCCCCAAATGCCTGTATTGTCGAAGATGACAAACCTAAGTTTATTACGGTCACCGAAATTCTTAAAAAATCTGTTGATAAAACAGTTGAATTGCTCAAGCTGGAACTTGAAATACGCATGGGCGAATTGGAAGAGCAATGGCATTTTGCTTCGCTCGAGCAAATTTTTATCGACGAAAGGATCTATAAAGACAAAGCTTTTGAAGAGTCAGGAAATATGGATGAGGCCGTAGCGCACATCGACAAACGGTTGGTTCCCTGGAAACCAAAGTTCAGACGTGAGATTACGCATGATGATATTCTCAAACTGATGGAAATCAGAATGGGCCGGATTTTAAAGTTCAACACCGATAAAGCAAACGAAATCATCAGTGGAATTGAAGATAGCATTGCGGAGGTAATTGCAAATCTCAATAATCTAATACCTTATACTATAGCGTGGTATGAGCATTTGAAGACAAAATATGCCAAAGGTCGTGAACGAAAAACGGAGATCAGGAGTTTTGAAAATATTGAGGCTGCCAAGGTTATTATTGCTAATGAAAAATTGTACATCGACCGCGAAGAGGGTTTTATAGGCACTGGTTTGAAAAAAGCAGAGTATCTGTGCGACTGCTCTGATATTGATGATGTTATTGTTTTCAGGAAGGACGGAGTTTATTTTATTGCCAAAGTAAGCGAAAAAGCCTTCATTGGGAAAAATCTATTGTATGTGGCGATTTTCGAGAAAAACAATAACCGGACAATTTATAACCTGGTCTACCGCGACGGCAAAGCAGGATATACCTACATGAAGCGTTTTAGCGTTACAGGTGTTACACGGGATAAAGAGTATAATATGACAATAGGGACTGATGGCTCCCGGATTCTTTATTTTAGCGCCAATCCTAACGGTGAGGCCGAAGTCTTGCGCATAACCTTTAAACCTAAACCAAAATTAAAAAAACTGGTTGATGAAATCGATATGGCTCAGTTGGCAATTAAAGGCCGGCAATCGATGGGTAACCTTGTGACAAAGAACGAAGTACACAAAGTAACGCTTAAAGAGAAAGGATTGTCAACTCTGGGCGGACGAAAAATCTGGTTCGATGAAGATGTTCTTCGTTTGAATGCAGATAGCCGGGGCAAATATCTTGGCGAATTTTCAGGTGATGAAAAAATATTGGTTATTGATAAGAATGGTGAATATCAGGTCTATTCCTATGATTTGGAGAACCATTTTGAGAAGGGGCTCCTCTCGATAGAAAAATTCCGTCCCGAAAAAATAGCTTCCGTTGTTTATTTGGATGCAGAGCAGCATTTTTATTATATAAAACGGTTTCAGATTGAAACAAATGGTGGAAAACCTTGTCGGTTTATTGGTGAGCATCCTGATAATAAGCTTGTAAGCGTGACGTGGGTAACTTATCCCCGGCTAGAAATTGAATTTAGCGGAGACCAAAACAACCGTGAAAACGAAATTGTCGAGGTGGCAGAATTTATAGGAGTTAAATCTTATAAAGCAAAAGGAAAGCGGCTTTCGAGTTATGAGGTAAGCAATATAAAGGAGCTGGAGCCGGTAATAAAAGATGAAGATATTAAGCCTGAAGAAGTTATTCCTTTAATTGATGAGGTTCCTTTCGAGATTATCCGTTCAACTGACGAAAACGATTCAAGTCAGATGGAATTAAATTTTGAGTAATGAGAATTTACCTGGTTGGATATATGGGTTGTGGGAAAACCACTATTGGACGAAAGATTGCAAATTTGTTAGGGATCGGATTTGTTGATCTGGATAAATACATCGAAGAGCGTTATTTTAAATCGGTTCCGGCTATTTTTGCTGAAGAAGGAGAACAGGCATTCAGGGAGAAAGAACGCATTTCATTACTTGAAGTCGCTCAGTTTGAAAATATTATTGTTGGAACGGGTGGTGGAGCTCCTTGTTTTTATGACAATATGGAAGTGATGAACAGCAATGGTGTCACTGTTTATATTGCACCCGATACAGAAGTTCTCGCAAAAAGATTGATTAAATCAAAAACTGAACGCCCGCTGATTGCCGGTAAATCTGAAACCGAACTTATTGGTTTTATTAACGATGCCTTGCAAAAACGCGCTCCATTTTACGAAAAGTCGCAGATTATTATCCGCGGTGAGAATAATCTGAACCCCCGGCTGGTAATCGACAGGATTGATCAACTTCAGTAATTGATCCTCCATTTATTGAAGAGCAACCGCAAGAGCACCCTATCAGCAAAAAATACAAAGTTCAACAAGATGATCGTGAAAAGTACATTTGGCGTATGCTGATTTACAAAGGCGATAAACTGCATGAGGAGTTCTTTGTTTATCATGTAGTAGATGCCACACAAAAACAATAATAATCCTGTTAAAAATGCTATAATATACAGATAGTTAATGAATTCTGTTTTAGTCTGCGAGCGCCTGAACATCTCTGCCGATACATTTCTGGCGAAATCTGCGGATAGTTGAAAATCCGGTTCAGCGTTAAACGATTCATCTATTAGATGATCCAGTTCTTTATTGTTCATGATTGATCTTCTGTGTGATTTTAGATTTTTTTTTATCAGTCACAAATTCCAGTTTTTCCTTCAATAATGCTTTTGCTCTGAAAAGATAGTTTTTTACTGTTCCCTCCGGCATGCCGGTGATTTGTTCTATTTCCTGGTACGAAAATTCTTCCAGATGGTACAGGGTGATCACTGTACGATAATGAGCGGGCAAGTGTTCAATTTGGGCACGGATGTAACGGTGAAGGTCAATCTGCTCGTAATCGGCTGTAACATTGTCTGTCATAAATTGAAGCGCTTTCGTTTCATCTATATTTATGTCATCGGTTCTTTTGAATTTTCGAAGGTAATTAACGCCGGTATTATATGCAATGGTGGCAATCCAGGTCGATAATTTGGATTCTGCACGGTATCTTCCTAAATTTTCATACACCTTAATGAATACTTCCTGTGAAACGTCTTCAACTTCCTCGTGTCGTTGAATTAATCGTCCGGTAATGTGAACCACCAGTTTCTGATAACGGCTCACCAATGCAGTAAATGCATTTGTATTCCCGTTTAATATCTGTTTGATTAACTCGTGATCGTCCATACTCTAGATTTGACAATAAATGGCCTTTAAATGTTGCATCAGGTTCGAAATTATTTCTGATAATAATAAGGCCTCAACTGCAACATTTTCTTTGACAACATTGTCTCATTTTATAAACAATTAAAACTGAAAATTATGAAAGGTCCTTTTGATGTAATGATGGTTGCTGTAGTTTTTTACGCAATTTACGCAATTTTAAAAAATTTTACCGATTTCTTATTAAAACGGAAGATCATCAGAGCCGGCCATTTTGAGAATGCCGGAATATTAGAGCAAAGGGTGGCTTCTATAGGATCAGAGAACCAGGAAGCAAATAAATTCCCGTCATTAAAATGGGGTTTGGTAGCTCTCTTTGGTGGATTAGGCTTTATTTTTATTGATCTGATGAGCCCAAGTGCTTCTAATCCTGATAATTATCAGGATTTTATGCACAACAGTGTGTTGCCTTTTGGGATTGAGTTGGTTTCTATTTCATTGGGATTTATTATCTATTTTTTGATCGTGAATTTTACGAAGAAAAAATAGTCCATTGAATTATTGAGATGTTTGAAGAGACGTGTACCAACGCGTCTCTTCAAACATTTAATTTTTACTTTTCCTCCAGGATTCTCTTCAACCATTTTTCTGCCAATCCCGGCCAGGTTTCGGCGGCAATATTTCCGGGACGTAAACCGTAGCCATGCCCGCCCTTTGGCATAAAATGCAATTCAACCGGTACTTTGGCTTCCCGAAGTGCTGCTGCTATTACCAAAGCGCTGTTTCCATAGTTATCATCGGCTGTAGCAAATAGAAACATCGGTGGTGTGTTCTGATTGACAATTAATTCGGGGGTCAATGATCGGTTTGCACCCTGATCGAGGTAGGCTGGATATATCAGAATTGCAAAGTCGGGTCGACACGATAACGAATCTGCTTGATCAGCAGGCGAATAGCTTTTTATTCCATAACGTGTTGCAGCCCTCGCTGATAAACTTCCTCCCGCTGAAAATCCCATCACACCTATTCTATTGGACTTTATTCTGTATTTTATTGAATCATTCCTGATTAATCGTATCGCTCTTTGGATGTCTATCAAGGCACCTTCCTGCTTTTTGGGAACCCGGTATTGCAGCACAAAAGCGGTAAAACCTTGTTTTGTGAGCCATTCAGCGATTTCTGTTCCTTCTAAATTATATGCCAAAATGCCGTATCCTCCGCCCGGGCAGACGATAACACCAGCGCTTGTATTATTTTCTCTTGCAGGTTTAAAAACGATGAATGCAGGATTTGTCACATCTGTCAACCGAATAACATCCCTTGAGTGGTCGGGAGTCTCGACAGGTTCATGCTTGTTTTCTGTCTCTCCCGGCACCTGACCGGGCCATAGGTATACCGGAGCCTGATTCTGGCCGAAGCAGCCGAAGGAAACAGCAACGAAAGCGGTTAAGAAAAATGTTTTTATCATGTTAATTATTTATGAATGTGCTAATATGCTAATTTGCTAATTTGCCAATGTGCTAATTTGCCAATATGCTAATGTGCTAATGTGCTAATTGCAACCCATCAACTCTTCAGCCTATATTTCCCCAATTCAACCGATCAACCAATCAACTTTCATTATGACGTCTTTTTGTAGCGAAAAATTGCCAGACCAAACATTGAAACTGCAAAAGCCGAGAGGGCAGCAAACTCATTAAAGATATCAAAAAAGTTGGAACCTTTCAAGATAATACTCCGCATAATTTTCACAAAATAGTAAAGCGGATTAATGAAATCAAGTTTTTGCGCCCAGTCCGGCATACTTTCAACGGGGGTAAATAATCCGCTCATCATAATAAAAACGATTAAGGAAAAGAAGGCAACAAACGTAGCTTGTTGTTGGGTATCACTGATCGTGGAAATAAACAATCCCCACGAAAGTACCAAAACCAGATAAATAGCGGCCATACCAAACAGCAAAACCAAACTTCCCCTGATGGGAATATTAAAGGCCAGTCGGGCGACTAATAATCCAAAGGCAAGGTCAAACAACCCGATTACCAGAAAGGGGAGGAGCTTGCCTGCAATAAACTGCCACTTTTTAAGCGGCGTAACATTAATCTGCTCAATTGTTCCAAGTTCTTTTTCACGGACAAGATTCATCCCTCCCAGCAGCATCCCTACCACAGTGATCAAAACAACAAGGATTCCGGGTGCCATATAAAATTTGTAGTTGAGCTGCGGATTAAACCAATAAGTTGGTTTAATTATTATACTTTTTATCTGTCCGCGTTGAGCCGCATTGGTATTGATTAATACTTTCTGACTGAACGATCCAATGACATTTGAGAGGTAACTCAACGAAAGTTGTGCGGCATTACCGTTAATTGCATCAACAAGAATCTGAACATTTGTTTTTTTATTTAAAGTAAGTTCTTTGTCGAAACGTTGAGGAATAATTAAAGCGAGATTAATTTTATTTCGCATCAGAAGATCCTCCGCTTCTTCAGAGTTGGCAAGATTTTGTCTGACTTTAAAGAATGGATTTCCGGTAATTTCGGCTACCAGCTTACGGGACGAGGCAGAATGATCAAAATCAACAATTGCAAGATCAACCTGAGGAAGTTCATTGGTTGCCGCAAATACAAGAATAAGCATCTGAACCAGTGGCATCACAAAAATAATTGGCAACATTGATTTGTTACGAAAAATCTGAGTAAACTCTTTTTGAAGAATATAAAATAGCGTTCGCATAGTTGACTATTGAAGACGGATTTTGAATTTTCGGATGCTGATAAATATAAAGAGAATGGCCATTCCCAGCAGAACCAGTGTATGAGGCCAAATGATATCCAGACCTCCACCTTTTAGCATAACTGTTCTGTTGATCTCAATGAACCACCTGGGTGGCATCAGATTAGCCACTATCTGTAAAGGAACGGGCATATTTTTTACGGGAAATATAAAGCCGGAGAGGAGGATACTTGGAAGCATCAGTACAAATCCTGAAAGAGCCAAAGCTGTTACCTGATTATTCACAAAAGTTGAGATCAATATCCCGAGAGATAATGCAAGGAAAATAAACAGGAGAATTTCTCCTAATAAGAGTGCAACGCTTCCTATGACAGGAACTTCGAATACAAAATATCCCAATAGCAGCACTACTAATGCATTGATAATTGAGAGGATCAAATATGGTGTTACTTTTCCCAGAATGATCTGGATTGGTTTAAGCGGCGAAGCAAGCAGAATCTCCATGGTTCCGTTTTCTTTTTCGCGGGTGATGGTAATTGCGGTCATCATTGCTGAGACAAGCATCAGAATAACGGCAATCAGACCAGGAATAAAATTGTAGGCATCACGCATATTTTCGTTAAAAAGCATTCTGACCTTAATATTTACTCCGGGAGGAGACTGATCTTTGAGAAATTCACTTCTGACAAAATCGTTGGTAATAGCTGTTGTGTAATTAACCACCAGCTGTGCCGTATTCGGTTCGGAGGCATCGGCTATAACCTGAAGATCGGCTTTCCCTTCTTTCATAAGGTTTTTTGCAAAGTCTGGATTGAATACTACTATCTCCTTTACTTTACTGCTTCGAAATAAATCTTCATATTCACTTTCTGACGAAGGGATTGCTGCCAGTTGAAAAAATCCTGAGGATAATAGTCTTTGGCTGAGTCGTTTACTTAAGTCGTCTTTGGAGTGATCCACAATCGCTATTTTAACATTGCGTACCTCATTGGTCAGTACATAACCAAAAAGCATTAGCTGGGCTATGGGTATCCCAAATAAAATAACCAGGGTTCGAGGATCCCGGAATATATGGTAAAACTCTTTTCTTAGAAAGGCGAGAAATCTGTTCATCGTGCAATTTTTAAAAATACTTCATCCATATTGGAGGCATTGTACTGTTCTTTGAGTTTTTCGGGTGTGTCAAGGGCAACAATCCGTCCATCTGCCATAATTGAAACCCTGTCGCAATATTCAGCCTCATCCATATAATGGGTTGTTACAAAAACGGTTATTCCTTTTTCAACGGCTTCGTATATCAGGTTCCAGAATTGCCTGCGGGTAATTGGATCAACTCCGCCGGTGGGCTCATCGAGAAACACAATCTTAGGATTATGGAGTATGGCAATAGAAAAAGCAAGCTTTTGTTTCCAGCCTAGAGGCAGATCACCGATTTTGCGGTTTTCGTAAGCAGTAAGCTCTAATCTGTCAAGCATTTCATAAGTTCTTGCTTTCCGCTCGGAAATCGTCATCCCATATACCCCGCCGTAAAAACGAATATTTTCATAAATCGTAAGATCTTCGTACAGGGAAAATTTCTGACTCATATAACCGATATTTTGTTTGATTTTTTCAGTCTGCCTGAAAACATCGTAGCCGGCAACGGTCATTTCGCCGGAGGTAGGAGTGGATAGCCCGCATAAAATCCTGATAGCTGTAGTTTTTCCGGCACCATTGGCACCCAGAAATCCAAAGATTTCCCCTTTATAAACATCAAAATTGAGGTTGTCGTTGGCAACGAAGCTTCCAAACTTCTTTACCATATTTCTTACTGTAATAACCGGTTCTCTCGTAATCATTGTTTCTGATTGTGATGGTTCATCAAAAGGATAAATACATCTTCAATGGAGGCTTCAAAAGGTTCAACTAAAATTTCAACTTCTCCATTGTCTGATAAAAACTTCCTGATTGATTCATGTGTTTGCATTCCTTTAGAGGTGACCAGGTGCAAAACTTGTCCAAAGCTGTTTACGGAGATCAGAGATGGAAGTTGTTCAAGAAGTTTTGAGGTGCTGTAAATTTTTCGGGTTCTGACAGTCCAGATATCTTCAGGAAACGACTTCGTCATCGCTTGTGGCGTTGAAACAGACATCAGACGACCCTGCTGGATCAAGGCAATTCTGTCGCACATCGAAGCCTCATCCATATAAGGCGTTGACACCATAATAGTTATCCCCATTTCTTTAAGCCGTTTAAGCATCTCCCAGAACTCTTTTCGTGAAACAGCATCTACACCTGTGGTAGGCTCGTCGAGAATCAGAATTTCAGGTTTGTGAATAAGTGCACATGAAAGTGCAAGCTTCTGCTTCATACCTCCGGAAAGTTTTCCTGCTCTGCGGGTTTTAAAAGGTTCGATCTGCTGATAGATATCTTTGATCAGGTGATAGTTTTCCTGAATTGTTGTTCCAAAGACAGTAGCAAAAAATTTGAGATTTTCTTCCACGGTCAGATCAGGGTAAAGCGAGAATCGTCCCGGCATATATCCGGTGATTAGCCTTACCTTCTTATAATCCGACACAACATCCAGTCCGCTCATTGTCGCTGAACCCCCATCGGGCAGCAGAAGCGACATCAATATGCGCATCAGCGATGTTTTTCCGGCACCATCAGGACCAATCAATCCAAATAGTTCACCTTTATCAATGGAAAGAGAGACTTTTTCAAGGGCAACAACATTGCCGTATTGTTTATGAATATCTTTGACAACTATCATTCAGGAGTCGATATTAGAATTTTATTTCTCCGGGCATACCCAGTTTTAGCGATCCGTCGTTGGGAACAAGAACCTTAACTGCATAAACCAGTTTTACACGTTCCTCTCTGGTTTGAATAATTTTTGGAGTGAATTCGGCTTCAGCAGAAACCCATTCAACCGTTCCGCTAATCTCCTTTATTCCTTCATTCCCGTCAATTAATACTTTAACCAGTTTTCCGGTTTTGATGAGTGTAAGTTGCGGTCCGCTAATGTAAACCCTCAGAATCAGGTTGTCGATATTGGCCATTTTATACAGCGATTTACCCGGTGTTGCAAGCTCACCTGTTTCGGCATATTTCTCTAAAATAATTCCGGTAATCGGAGCTTTCACAACTGAAGCAGCTATCCTGTCGTTTAGTACAGTGATTTGAGCATCAATAGCTTCAGCACTTTTGGTTATGGTTGATATTTGAGCTGAATAGGCTTTTTTCTGTTTTCCTGCAAGTGCAATCTGACCATCAATATCATCCATTTGCTTTGGCGTTGCTGCACCATCGGCAAGCATTTTTTTAATTCTTACCTGATCTTTTTGGATATTTGTAATTTGTTGATCCGTTACTGCAATCTGAGCGTAAACTCCTGCCGACTGCGCAAGCACTGACTCTTTTTGAGCTATAAGCTGATTTCGCTGAAGTATCAGGTTGGTCGTATCGATGATGGCCATTATTGTTCCCTGAGTAACTTTAGCTCCTTCAGCAAGCGCTGTGGCTACAATTTTTCCATTTGTTTCAGATGAGATGACAACTTCATCTGTTTCGAAATTTCCAAAGGCGTCAGACTTGATTTTATTGTTCGAGCATGCTCCTAGTGTAAGGATCAGTAGTATAAATAAAAATGTTTTCATATTTCGGGAGATTATCATTTTGTAGTTTTTAAATTTAGAGTAAATATTCATATTCAGTGTTTTTATGGAATTATTTTCCTTTGATTGTCTGGTAGTTTACTGATACCTGAATAAGTTGAACCTTGTGGGTTTCGAGGTTTGCTTTCGATTGAAGGGCTGCGTTTAAATCACGAATATAATCTGCCGAAGTGATCGTTCCATTTTCAAGTGCAACGGCTGAGCGTTTACTGATCTGCTCCTTAATGGCAACTAATTGTTCATCAGTGCTTATAAGCGTCTTTAATTTTTGAGAATTTTTCTCTTCCTGATTTAAAGACATTCTGACTGAGCGGTTGAAATTATCAATATTTGTATCTATCAGCTCCTTTTGAAGTTTCAGGGTCGATTTTTCACGGGTCGTTTTATGCCAATCCCAGATATTCCATACCATCCCGGCTCCGATCATATAGTAATCAGCAAAATTATTGTCGAGCATATTCAATCCGGGACGGCCATAACCGGCCTGACCAAATGCATAAACGAAAGGTTTTCTGGATTGAGTCAAGACTTCGGCATTTTTGTCAATTTTCGATTTTTGTAACCCGAAAAGGACAATTTCCGGACGGTTCAGATCATAATTTTGTATTCCCGAACCCACCGGCATGGAAAAATGATTCTGCTCTGTTATTTTCAATCCTGTAACAATTTCAAGCAAGCTTACAGTGGTCTGTGAAGTAGCTTTAAGTTCGGTTTCCTGCTGTTCGGTCATTAGTTTTTCGGCTTTTAGCTGATCAAGTTCGTTCGGCAGCGCGATTCCATTATTAACCGCAGAACCCACAATTTTAATTCGTTCGTCAAGCGTTGATTTTTTCAGTTCAATAATCTGCAAGTTTTCCTGAAGAATCAATACATTAAAATATAACAAATTAACGGTTTCTTTAATCTTATACAAATCAGTTTCATTTTGTTGTTTTGAGATTAACCGGTCAGCCTCTTCAAGTTCCTGTCGTTTTTTTGCGACCCCGCCATCATAAAGTTTTTGTTTGATATCGACGTATGCTTTGTACTGATCTTTAGACAGTGGTTCCGGACCAGCAAACCCAGGCAATTTAAGTGCAAGTTGAGTAACTTCCGACTGCCACGAGGCACGTGCGCTCAGATCAAACTGGGGCAAGTTCAAAGTCCGGATATTTTGCTGACGAAGTTCTGAAATCTGGTCAATAATTCCCGCCTGCCTCAGCAGCGGATGATTTTTCCGCGCCATCGCCTGACAGGAGTCTAAACTTAATTCCTGTCCGTAGGATGAAACAAAAATCAGGGTGAATAACAATAAGGGGATTAATTTTCTCATGCTTCTATAAATTTTAATATCATGTTTTTAACAATCACTTTCCGTTCATTTAGAAATTGGTTATAAGCTTCCTGGTCGTCGTTGAAATAAATCATCTGCAATAACGGACGTGCAACGAATGGGAAGATGAGCATTCCTAAAAGGCTGACAACTATATGTCGCGGATCTATTTTTGAATTATTGTTCGACTGAACTTCATGCAGAAACATATGAAGTATTTTCTGCGGTTCAATTCCTGATTCAAACATCAATGTTTTTAAAACTCCAGGATCCCGGTTAATTTCATTTATTATGAATTGAGGAACATAAGGATTTGTCGCAATCAGATCGATGTAGTTATCAATAAATACGATTAATTTCTCCTCTGCAGAGATATTAGAGAATAACGTGTCTTTTACTTTTGAGAAAAATTTTGTAAAGATATCTTTGAAAACCGCTTTAAAAAGATTTTCCTTGCTTCGGAAATAGTAGTGTAAAAGGGCTTTATTCATCCCTGCTTCGTCGGCAATTTCTTGCATTCGCGCACCATCCATTCCTTTTAAAACGAATATCCGCCGTGCAGCATCATAAATTTTCTCTTCCGTTGAACTATCCATAAGCTTATTTTTCACTTTAACCAACTGGTTAATTTCACAACAAAGAAAAAGTAAATTTTTGAATCAACCAAATAGTTTAACTAAAATAATTAACCAGGTGGTTAATATTCTGATTTTGCCATTAATATACCCAAGGTATTTAATTGAGATTTAATTAAGATGCGACTGTTTAAAATATAAATCCCCGGTCAGCCATTAGCCGATCGGGGATTTATATTTTATATTTTTAACAGTTAGTACAAAGTTGATTGCACATAAGGTTCTTTCTTATTGAATAAATTATAGAAGAAAGATTTTACACCGGTTTTGTTTTCTTGATTTTCAGGTTGTTGAGCAGGTGAACTTTTGATAACCAGCTCTTGTTGCACTTTCTCACTTTTACCTGTATTTACTGAATCAATCTTTGGACTCCATAACGAAGTAATTTCGATAAATTTCTCGTAAGCCTGCTTATGTTGGCTGAGGAGCCATTTGTAGATATTCTGATCAGAATATACTTTTTGTATTCCATGTCCCTGACCTTTTAATACTGAAAATTTAGGTCTGGATCCGATTTCCTGCAAGGCATCAACCATCTCAACTGATCGTTTAAGATTCACTTTCCGATCGACTTCGCCATGGAATACCCAGGTTGGAATATCTTTTAAAGTCTCCACCATTCTTGTCTGTCCACCGCCGCAAAGTGGCATAATAGCAGCGAAATATTCCGGATAGCGGGAAGCGATATCCCATGTGCCAAATCCTCCCAGACTCATCCCTGTGAGATAAACACGAGAGGGATCAATGTTGTATTTATCTTTTAGCTCTTTATAAAACGATTCGAACCATGCTCCGGCAGTCCAGTTTTTATTTGAAGGGCATTGAGGAGAAATAACAATAGCATCAACTCCCATTCCTCTTTCGAGATAAAAAGGAGGACCATATTTTTTTAATCTTTCAAGGTTATTGCCTTTGCAAGAGCTTCCGTGTAAGTAAATGATAAGAGGCCATGCTTTCGCATTGCTTTTGTCGTATCCATCGGGCAGATAAGCCAGATAAGGGTATGTCTTTGATTTTTCCTTAATTAGAGGAGAGTTTTCTCCAGGCGTTTTTGCAGTAAGTGACACCGCAAAACTTAATAGGGCAATCAGGGCGATTATTTTCATATCTTGTCCTGTTTCATGAATTAAAGTACAAAGGTAGCCCTTTTATTAATGTAAAAAAAACCAGAAAGGCTTTTTTAAAATATTTTAACACTAAATTCGAAAAAAATAATGGCTTAACTGTTTTATACAGTGTTTGTTGGGCGTAATTTCGTCATGACAGCCTTTTTTGCAAATGTGTGCGGAATGAATCAAATTTTTTCCTTCATTCTTTTATATTTATCCATCTTCCGGTCTTTTGCTCTAAGCTATCAGTCCATTACTTTTAAGCAACTCAAACATTTCGTCACGGGTTTCTTTGGCGCTTTCTTTGGCTTTTAGTGCAAAATCGGCACCATTTGAAGCATAAATAATGGCTCTTGATGAATTGACCAGTAACCCGCAATGATTATTTAATCCGTATTTAGCCACTTCTTGCAAACTTCCGCCTTGTGCTCCAACTCCCGGGACAAGCAGAAAATGATCAGGAACTATTTTTCGTATCCCTGAAAGTTCCTCAGCCTTGGTCGCTCCAATAACATACATCATATTTTCCGTGTTTCCCCATTGCTGAGATGTGCGAAGCACCCTTTCAAAGAGTTTGTCGCCCGTAATTTCATCCGCAGTGAATTGAAAATCAGATGCTCCCTTGTTTGATGTCAATGCAAGTAAAATAACCCATTTGCCTTGGTAAGCCAAAAAAGGTTTGACAGAGTCTTCGCCCATATAAGGTGCAACTGTGACAGCATCAAAATCCATTTTTTCAAAAAATGCCTTTGCATACATCGAGGAGGTATTTCCAATGTCTCCCCTTTTTGCATCAGCAATCAGAAAAATATCCGGATAGTTCTCCCGAATGTAATGAACCGTCTTGTCAAGACTGCGCCAGCCTTCCAGACCTTCAGACTCATAAAATGCCAGGTTTGGTTTATAAGCTACTGTATATTTAGCAGTTGCATCAATTATTTCTTTATTAAATGCAAAGATGGGATCTGCAGTGTCCAGTAAAAATGAAGGAATTTTCTGAATATCGGTGTCCAGACCAACGCAGAGAAATGACCCTTTATTTTGAATGTTTTCGAAAAGTTGCTGAATATTCATTTGTTAAATTTCTAAGAAGTTGTTTACGTTTTTCTGATTATTGCGAGCTCCCAAAGATCTGTTTAATGAGGATGCTACACACAAAGGATAACCGGATCCAAAGCTGAAAACCTACAGCCTAATCCGTCAGCTGACGGACTAACAGCCTACAGCCTAAATGCCTAACAGCTTACAGCTCAGTTTCTTTCAGCCGTTCGGTATTTTCTTCAACTCTTAATTTGTCGATAATTTCTTCTATATCACCGTCCATAATGGCAGGAAGGTTATAGACAGTAAGTCCGATACGGTGGTCTGTCATACGCCCCTGAGGGTAATTATAAGTACGGATTTTTGCCGATCTGTCTCCCGTTGACACCATCGTTTTTCTGCGCGACGCAATTTCATCCATGTATTTCTGATATTCCATATTGTATATTCTGGTTCGCAGTTCTGCCATTGCTTTTGACAGGTTTTTTAACTGCGATTTTTCATCCTGACAGGTTACAACAATTCCTGTTGGAATATGGGTAAGCCTGATTGCCGAATAGGTAGTATTCACGCTCTGTCCGCCGGGTCCTGATGAGCAGTAGGTATCTTTACGAATGTCAGTCTCCCGAAGATCAATATCAAATTCTTCGGCTTCAGGCAATACTGCAACCGTTGAAGCCGATGTGTGAATGCGGCCTGCAGTTTCGGTTTGCGGAACCCGCTGAACGCGATGAACACCTGATTCAAACTTAAGTACACCATAGACATTGTTTCCGGTTACTTTAGCTACAATTTCTTTAAACCCGCCTGAAGTGCCTTCTGTAGAGCTGGTTACTTCCAGTTTCCAGTTTTTGCGATCGCAGAATTTGGAATACATCCTGAAAAGATCGCCGGCAAAGATGGCCGCTTCATCACCGCCTGTTCCTCCACGAATTTCTAAAATTGCATTTTTACTGTCTTCCGGATCTGCAGGAACAAGGAGAAACCGGATCTCATCTTCATGTTCTTTGATCTGTATTTCACTGTTTTCCAGCTCTTCGCGTGCCATCTCCCTCAAATCTTCATCCGATTCGTTCTCAAGTATTTCCTTGGCATCCGAAAAATTATTCAGTAGATTCTGATACCTTTTAAAGGACTTTACCAATGAATCGAGTTGCTTATAATCCTGGTTCAGCTTAACATACCGTTTCATATCTTTCATGATATTCGGATCGGAAATTTGCTGGCTGACCTCGTCGAAGCGGATCTTTATCCCTTCGTATTTTTCTATTAGTGAATTATCTGACATTTAATGTTTTGCTTAGTGGTGAATGAAATAAAACTGAATCCGGGTGGGAGCGGAGCGTCGCTAATACTCAAAAGTCCCGTATTCGGAACGGATGGTCACTTTTTTGCCATCGTACAATTCTACATGACCGATAATCTTCGCATCAATATTGAATAATTGCGAAATAGCGATTATCCCATCAGCAGCTTTGGTATCGGCATAGATTTCGAACCGATGACCCATATTGAAAACTTTGTACATTTCGAGCCAGGAAGTTGAGCTTTGTTCCTGAATTAATTTGAAAAGGGGAGGGACATCAAAAAGATTGTCCTTTATAACATGCACATTATCAATAAAATGCAGAACTTTAGTCTGGGCACCACCCGAACAATGAATTAATCCGGAAATTGAATCTCTATATTTACCGAGTACTTCTTTAATAACCGGAGCATAAGTTCTTGTAGGGGAGAGGACTAACTTTCCGGCATCCAGATCTGTCCCGGTTACACGATCAGTTAGCTTACATTTTCCCGCAAAAACAAGTGATTCAGGGATTTCCGGGTCGTAACTTTCGGGGTATTTTTCGGCCAGGTATTTTGCAAATACATCGTGCCTTGCTGAAGTGAGACCATTACTCCCCATCCCTCCATTGTATTCTTTTTCATATGAAGCGATTCCTGAAGATGATAGTCCAATGATGCAATTCCCCGCTTTAATATGGTCAGCTGAGATTACGTCCGATCTTTTCATCCGGCAGGTCACAGTCGAATCAACGATTATCGTTCGGACAAGGTCTCCAACATCAGCTGTCTCGCCGCCGGTAGCCCAAATATTAATTCCTAAATCTCTTAATCCGGCACATAGCTCCTCTGTTCCGGCAATGATCGCAGTGATTACTTCACCCGGAATATTGTTTTTATTCCTTCCTATTGTAGAAGAAAGGAGAATATTGTCAACTGCCCCAACGCAAAGTAAATCATCAAGATTCATCACAATTGCATCCTGGGCAATTCCTTTCCAGACAGATAAATCACCTGTTTCTTTCCAGTAAAGATAGGCAAGTGCTGATTTTGTTCCAGCTCCGTCTGCATGCATGATATTGCAATATTCGGAATCCCCTCCCAGATAATCGGGCACGACTTTACAAAAAGCCTTAGGAAAAAGCCCTTTGTCAATGTTCTTAATGGCATTGTGGACATCCTCTTTTGAAGCTGAAACACCTCTGAGGTTATATCTGTTATCGGAGTCCATATTGATAATCAATAGTTTGCAATAATTCTGAAATCTATCCGGCTACCCGGTTCAGGTGGCGCAAAAATAATATTTTTTCCTGACTTATTTTTCAAACTTCTCGTGGTAATCGGAAGATAAAACCCTGAATTCAGTTCTTCTGTTAATTTGGTGGCAGATTTCCCGCTGTTTCTCATCTGCAAGTGATTCTATAAAATTACAGGTGAGTTCTTTTCCTTGTTTCAGAAAAGGGTATTCTTTGGCAAGCTTCTTTGTAACTGTTTTCGGAGCAGTTTCACCATAACCTTTGGCAACAAGTCTGCCTGATTGTATTCCTTTTGCAATCAAATAAGTGACTACTGACTGCGCCCTTTTTTGGGATATTTCAGAATTGGTTTTATCATCGCCGCGACAATCTGAATGAGCCATTAATTCAATGACCGTTGTCGGATTAAGTACGAGAAGTGCAGACAAACTATCAAGTGCTGCCACAGATTCAGGTAATAAATCCCATTTTCCAAAGGCATAATAAATATTGTCAACACTGATGGGAGCATCGGCTGGTGTGAGTTCTATTCTCATCTGAAATTGTTTGCCCTCTTCGATTCCAATAGTTGAAACCATCATTTTTGCATTGAGGAAGCCTTTTTTAAAGGAAGCGACAATATATTCCACTTCAGGTTTGAGTTTGAATTTAAATTTACCGTTTTCGGCATTTAATTTCAGCATTGTTCCATCTGTTCCAATCAGTCTGACAGCTGCATCATTTATCCTTGCCCCGTTTTCTTTATTGAAAATATTGCCTTCAATTTCATAAATTTTGGGTGGGAGTAAAAAGCTGTAAATATCATCTTTCCGGCTTCCTTCCCTGTTACTGCTAAATAATCCCCGCTCTTCGCCCGGATAGAAAGAGATGGCAAAATCATCTCCTGTTGAATTGATGGGTGAATTCATATTCTCAACATTCCATTTGCCGTTTTCCCCTTTTTTAGCCACAAAAATATCTAGTCCTCCCATCCCGACATGTGCATTTGACGAGAAATATAGTGAACCGTTTTCGCGGATATAAGGAAACATTTCGTCACCTGTGGTATTTATTTCAGGACCAGCATTAACAGGGATATCCCATGCCTCTCCCTTTTTCTTTGTAGCGAACCAGATATCCTTTCCTCCATATCCGCCCGCACGATCAGAGACAAAGTACAGAGAATTTCCGTCTGCAGAAAGAGACGGATGAGCAGCCATAAGCGAATCTTTACCAATCTTCAGTTTTACAGGATCTCCCCATAATCCGGAAAGCTGCGTTGTTGAAAAGATTTCTGCTCCTTTCTCTTCTGTCTTATCATAACGGCAACGGGTAAAATACATGGTATTTCCTGAAGTACTGAATGAGGCGGCTCCTTCTTCATCAAAAGTGTCGATAATCTTGAGTTCGTCGATAAGCTGAGGCGTGTCCCACCGGTTTTTCTGCAGATTATAACTGCTTCTGAAAATATCTGCATTATATTCTCCGGTTATTGCACTTTTCTTTTTCCCTGTAGATCCTTTTCTGGATGACGTAAAGAAAATCTCGTTATCGTGCACTCCGGCATAAGCGGCGGCAAAATCATTCGAGACTGAATTAATATCTTTAAGATTCTCAACCTTATAACGCGTAGGTTTTTTCAGCCATTCTTTTGTTTTCTGAGATGATTCAATGCCGTTAAGCGCCATTTGATCATTTGGAACAGAATCGAGATAAATCTTATAATTTGATATTGCCTCGTCGTATTTACCATTGGCGCGGAGTACTTCTGCATAATGCAGCCACGTTGTTGTTCCCCCGGCATTGCGAATGAGCGAACTTTTGTAATACCCTTCTGCCGTGCGATATTGTCCAATACGGTAATAAGCTTCTGCGATTTTAAACTGGATCGCTGCCTTTTGCTGCCGGTCTTTAGTTTTTCGGTACACATTGCGAAGCGAAACGATACTCTTTGTGTATTCTCCAATCTCAAATGAACTCATAGCAGTATGAAAACGCTTGGTAACCGTACATGAAAAAAAGAGTACTATTAATGGCAACAGACTGAAATGACGCAGTTTAAGATAACCCATATCCAGAAATCAAATTATTTATATTGTCAGTTAATGACAAATGTTAATGACAAAGATAAACCTAATAACAGATTATTATTGAACCATGTCATTAATTTTGACACTATCTGACCGAAAGATTGTAACTTTGTCGCTTTTTAAAGATATTATTATGATACAAGCTGAAATTCATACCGTAAAAGGAGTAATGAAAATTAATTTCTTCGAAAACGATGCGCCTGGAGCAGTTGCAAATTTTGTAGACCTTGCGAAAAAGGGTTTCTACGATGGACTTACCTTTCATCGGGTAATTCCTAACTTTGTAATTCAGGGTGGATGCCCAAAGGGAACAGGAGTTGGAGGCCCGGGATATACGATTAAATGCGAACTGGACGGAGACAATCAATACCACGATCGTGGAGTATTGTCTATGGCACATGCCGGAAAAGACACTGGCGGATCGCAGTTTTTCGTCTGTCACAGCCGGGCGAATACGAGTCACCTCGATCGTAAACACACTTGCTTCGGTAAAGTTTACGAAGGATTGGATGTAATTGATGCAATTCGTCAGGGCGATAAAATTGACAAAATCATCATTATTGAGTCTTAATCTTTCCCGAGGAAAGATTAAATTGACATTTAAAACGTCGCTGAAGCTGCTTCCGCGACGTTTTTTTTGTATTATACTATACCTCATAGGTTTTCAAAATCTTTGAAGTTTTATTGAAAAATATTGATTTTATTTGTACTAAATTAGATCGAACTATGAACTCCAGAGAGAACCTGAAAAAAACATTGAATCATCAACAACCGGATCATTTAGTCCTGGATTTTGGCGGAACGGCAGTAACAGGCATACACTGCTTATCAGTTAAAAATCTTCGCAATTATTACGGACTTGAGGATCGCCCCATTAAAGTTGTAGAACCTTTTCAGATGCTGGGTGAAGTTGACGAGGAGCTTGCCGGGAAGATGGGTGTTGATGTGATCGGTGCTTATGGAAAAGATAATATCTTTGGATTTGCCAATACTGAATGCGATTGGAAACCATTTACAACTAATTGGGGTCAGGAATTGCTGGTTCCGGTTGACTTTAATTTTAAAAAGGCGGATGATGGCAGCCTGCTAATCTATCCTGCCGGAGATACCACCGTTCCTCCGGGTGCCCGGATGCCGGAATCGGGCTATTTCTTTGATGCAATAATCCGGCAGGAACCCATTGATGATGATGCACTTGATCCGGGTAATAACCTTGAAGAGTTTGGAAAAATAAGCGACATATCCCTCAATTATTGGGAAAGGACTGTCAATCAATTGTCAACATCAGGAAAAGGGATTATTGCCAGTCTGGGTGGCACTGCATTAGGCGATATTGCGCTTGTTCCGGGAATGCAGCTGAGAAATCCAAAGGGAATTCGCGATGTGGCCGAATGGTATATGAGTACGGTAATGAGGCCCGATTATATCCATGCGATCTTTGAGAAGCAGACAGAAATTGCTATCGAAAACTTTGCAAAAATATTTGAAAGAATTGGTAATCAAATTGATGCTGTGTTTATTTGTGGAACAGATTTTGGAACACAAGACTCTACCTTTTGCTCTCCAGATCAGTTTATTGAATTGTATTTGCCTTATTATAAGCAGATTAATGATTGGATGCATAAAAATACCGAATGGAAAAGTTTTAAACATTCCTGTGGAGCAGTTGAATCTTTTATGCCTTTGTTTATTGATGCCGGTTTTGATATTATCAATCCTGTGCAGATCAACGCCAAAGGGATGGATCCACGTCACTTGAAAAATACGTATGGCAAAGATCTGGTATTCTGGGGCGGTGGTGTGGATACCCAAAAAATGCTCTCTTTTGGCACACCTGCAGAGGTGAAAAGGCAGGTACTTGATAATTGCGAAATTTTTGCCAAAGACGGAGGTTTTGTTTTTAATACGGTTCATAATATTCAAGCCAATGTCCCTGTCGAAAATCTTGCCGCCATGCTGGATGCGATTAAGGATTTTAATGCCTGATCAATGTGAAATCCGAAGATATTTCGTGTGGTCAATATGTAATTTTAACCTCGTAAAATGAGAACTTTGAAGTTATTGATATGGTTTGTTTTGATGGCTTCATTTGTCCAGGCCAGAGAATATCACGTGTCGGTAACCGGAAGTGATAAACATAAAGGATTCGCTTCAAAACCTTTTAGAACAATCAATTATGCTGCTCAACTGGCAAAACCAGGCGATGTAATCACTGTTCATAGCGGAACTTATCGTGAGCGGATCAATCCGCGCCGGGGAGGTGAATCAGAGGCTAAATATATTGTTTATCGGACAGTTAATGGAGAGAAAGTAGAGATTAAAGGTTCTGAAATTATCAAAAATTGGATAAAGGTTAAGAATGAAACATGGAAAGTGGACATTCCAAATGTATTTTTTGGCAGTTTCAATCCTTACAAAGACCTCATTCATGGCGATTGGTTTGATCCTATCGGCAGGCAGCATCACTCGGGCTCAGTTTACCTCAACGGCGAATGGTTGTCTGAGGCAGCCAGACTTGACGATGTTCTGAAACCGGTGTCTTCTGCTACACTTTGGTTTTCTCAGGTCAACGAAGTAAATACTACAATTTGGGCGCAATTCAACGGGGTTAATCCGAATGAACAACTGGTGGAGATTAATGTACGTCAAACTGTGTTTTATCCCGAAAATCCGGGCATAAATTATATCAAAGTGCAAGGTTTCACAATGTGTCAGGCTGCCACTCCATGGGCACCACCAACTGCTGAACAAATTGGACTGATCGGCACAAACTGGAGTAAGGGCTGGATCATTGAAAACAATATCATTTCCCACTCCAGGTGCGTAGGAATCACACTTGGAAAGTATGGTGATGAATATGACAATCAATCTGCCAATTCTGCTATAGGATATGTTAAAACTATTGAGCGCGCCCTTCATAACGGTTGGAATAAGGAGACAATTGGTCACCATATTGTTCGAAATAACACAATCACATGTTGCGAGCAGGCAGGAATAGTTGGCAGTATGGGTGCCATATTTAGCCGGATTACAGGCAATACAATCCATGATATTCATGTTCAGCGTGTGTTTTCAGGAGCCGAGCGAGCGGGCATTAAAATTCATGGAGCCATAGATGTTGAGATAAGCAATAATCATATTTATAAGGCTTTTCGGGGGATTTGGCTGGACTGGATGGCCCAGGGGACGCGTGTCTCTGGAAACCTTCTGCACGATAACTCCGCCGAAGATTTGTTTGTTGAAGTTAACCATGGTCCTTTCCTTATAGATAACAACATTTTCCTTTCGCCGGTTTCCCTGAACAATCGTTCGCAAGGTGGCGCCTATGTTCATAATCTTTTCGCCGGAGCAATGAATATTGTCACCCTCGACCGCCGGCTAACCCCTTTCCATAAAGCCCATTCCACCGAAATTGCCGGAATGCATGATAATCCTGTCGGTGATGACCGATATTACAATAATTTATTTGTTGAACGCGGGGATCTTCGGAACTATGATGCTGCTAAATCAACGGTTTGGATGAAAGGTAACATATTTATAAATGGTGCCAGTCCCTCGAAATATGAATCCGGGCCAATTCTTAAAACGGAGATGGATCCAAAGCTTAGGCTGACAGAGCAATCAGATGGTATGTACTTGGTAATCAGAGTTGATAAAAATTGGAGCCTAGGACAACCGCGCCAAATTGTGACCACGGAGCTTCTGGGAAGAGCCAGAATACCGAATGAAGCGTATGAATACCCCAATGGCACTTCTTTGAAAATAAATGCAGATTACTTCGGAAAACTCCGGTCGGCTGTTTCCCCCGCTGCTGGACCATTTGAAGGACTTAAATCGGGCGAACAAGTATTAAAAGTTTGGTAGATATTTTATGCATCTTTGCGATTACAGATGAAAAAATGGAATAAAATTATAATTACAGTTAATGATGAAATTGAATACACGTGTAAAAATTTGTGCAGTTGCCTTGATGGCGGTTGTTGCCGTTTCGGGGTGCAAGAAAGCAGTAGTCAATAACACCCCTGAAAAAGAAGCTTCCGCAATGGCAAACTGGCTTGATACGATGGTGAAAAACAAAAGTAATATTGATACTACTTCAACTGGGTTGTTCTATATTGTAGATAAGGCTGGTACAGGAGCAACTGTTAAATCAGGGGATGCGGTGACTGTACAATATACCGGAAAATTTCTGGATGGAACTGTTTTTGATTCTTCAACCAGTTTCAGCTATGTACATAAAGCCGCCGGTCAAAGAATGATTCAAGGTTGGGAGGAAGGAATTGAAGTAATGAAAAAAGGCGAAAGCGCTGTTTTTCTCATCCCTTCTGCTAAAGCTTATGGCACGGATGGAAATTCGGTAATTCCCCCCTATACACCTTTAATATTTGTGATCGAAGTTATCGATATTAAATAAAAAATTATGGACAGAATAATTTTTCTAAGGATATCTCTCATTTGCAGTTTATTTTTGTTTGCCTTTCCAGTGCTGGCGAGGAAAAAGATAACTAACGTTTTTTATGTCCAGAACACGCTGTCCGGATTTAAAAATGCACCACATGATGCATTCGAAAAGGCGAAACTGTTGAAGGCGACAGGATATGACGGGTTGGAGGGTTCCGGGACTAAGGATTTTTCTGAACTAAAAAGTGTACTCGACCACAATGATCTTCAGATGCCGGTGAATTATGTAGCACTCAATTTTGAAGCTGAAGGAAAGGTTGAAAATCCATCAATTGAGGAGATTAAAGCGATGATCAGGGTTTCGCCCAAAGGATCAGTTATTTATTTCCCATTGCACAGCAATAAATATAAGGATGATAAGATAGCAGGCGATCTGGTTGTGGCTGAAATCCTTCGTAAACTGTCGGATTTTGCCGTCAATTATAAGGTTCGCTTATGTGTTTACCCGCATGTATCCCTTTATTGTGAAACATTGTCTCATAACCTTATGCTGGCAAAAATGGTTTCCCGCAAGAATTTTGGTTGTACAATAAATCTCTGTCATTTACTTAAATTGGAAGGTCCTGAAGACATTGAAAAGAAGATAAAAGAAATGGTACCTTATCTGTTTGCAGTAAATATCTGTGGTGCAGACAAGGGAAATACCCGGCAATTGGGCTGGGATCAATTAATACAACCTTTGGGTCAGGGGTCGTTTGATACTTATGCATTCGTTAAAATTTTGATTGACAATGGATATAAAGGACCAATCGGATTACAGTGCTACAATCTTAAAGGTGATGC
The DNA here is from genome assembly GCA_037133495.1 of Mariniphaga sp. Taxonomy (GTDB): domain Bacteria; phylum Bacteroidota; class Bacteroidia; order Bacteroidales; family Prolixibacteraceae; genus JAAFHB01. The sequence continues at coordinate 58,420 of JBAXOA010000011.1, forward strand.
AACCGAAACACTAAAACAATCAATGCAGACCTGGAAAGCCTACAAAGTGCGATATTTAAACGAACAAAAGTATCATGGAAATAGATGATACCAATTATTTTATAGATTATAAACTGAAAAAGACGGGATGCTAAAATTATAAAAGTTATAAACTGATACAAATTAAAACTATGGACGAGATTCTTGAAAAACTGGCTTATTGTGTTGAATTTGGAAAAATTAACCTGGCCTCTCCTTATCCTCCCGACTTGCGAGGACAGGAAGGAGCCGATGAATTAACTAAGAAAGCTCTCGAGATTGGAATTGCTCCATCTGAAGTACTGAATAAAGGGCTTGTGATTGGAATGGGTAAAGTGGGCGTTAAATTTCGGGAGAACAAAGTTTTTGTACCACAGGTTCTGATGAGCGCTAAGGCAATGAGTTTCGGAATGGCTCATTTGAAACCATTTTTCAATGATGGTACAGTTGTTCGAAAAGGAAAAATTATTATCGGTACTGTAGAAGGCGACCTTCATGATATCGGAAAAAATCTTGTGGCAATGATGGTTGAAGGAAGTGGATGGGAAGTTATTGACCTTGGTACAGACGTAAAAGCTGAAAAATTTGTCGCCGCGGTGATTGCAAATCCAGGCGCCGTTGTTTGCCTCTCTGCTCTGCTTACTACAACGATGGTGAATATGGAAAAAATTGGGAAAGCAGTCAAAGAGGCTGTTCCGGGAACATTGGTTGCAATTGGCGGAGCTCCTGTAACTCATGATTTTTGCCATAAAATAGGAATGGATACTTATTCATCTGATCCACAAGGACTTATTGATTTTTTGGGTAATCTCAATTAGGCCTGTGTTTATTCAACTATTAATACGAAAAATTTTAGATCCAATAATCTAAATCTACCCTTCATGACCAAAAAGGAGATCTTTCAAGGGATGTGTATTGGAGTATTTTCTCAGGAAAGGATCATCTTTCGTCCAATTCTTATGCACTTCATTGCCAGGTATGCCGGTGGTAATTACGCCAGGTTTGCTTCTGATTACCGGTTTCTTGCGGAGGCCAATCTTCGCGCGCTAAACGATTTTGATATTGATATGGTTGGACTGATTTCGGATCCTTATCGCGAAACAAGCGCCTTTGGTGCCGGAATTAATTTCATTCCTGAAGGTGTTCCGCGTTGCCTTGATCTGGTAATCAAAAGTAATGAGGATGTCTGGAATTTGAAAAGACCTGATGTTTACCAAAGTGAACGAACCCTCGATCGGATTCGTGGCGCAGAGTTGTTGTCGAAAGGGACAAATGGTGAGGTTCCTGTAATCGGCTGGATAGAAGGACCAATGGCAGAAGCCTGCGATCTTGCTGGAATAGAGCAATTTATGATGATGCAGATGATGGATCCGGATATTGCAAATCTTCTCTTGGATAAATGTGTTGTGACGGCAAAAGATTTTGCAAAAGCGCAGATTGAGGCGGGCTGTGATATCATTGGAATGGGAGATGCCATCTGCTCTCAAATAGATCCTTTTACCTACGAAACGTTTGTAAAAGAGCGTCATCGCGAAATTATCGGTTTTATACATGCTTGTGGCGCTAAGGTGAAATTGCATATTTGCGGAGATATCGCACACCTGCTTCCTTCGATGATTGATCTCGGAATTGATATTTTAGATATCGACTGGCAGGTCGATCCTCAATATGCCTATGAGGTGATGGGGCCCGATGTCATCCGATGCGGAAATATTGATCCCCGCTTCGTGATGGATAAAAATCCGGATGAAATATATTCGGCCTGCAGACAATTGTGCGACAGTGAGAAAGGACGCAAGTTTATACTGTCAGCCGGTTGCGAAATTATCGTTACAACGCCGGTTGAGAACCTGATGGCGATGCGGCATGCCTCTCTTTTTAGTTGAAATTATCATTAATCTTTAAAGAAATATCTCAAAATGAATAAAATTACAGATCGGCTGAAAGACGGTAAAATATTGGTTTCCGATGGAGCCTGGGGTACTTTTTTACATGCAAAAGGTTTAAAGGCAGGTCAATGTCCTGAACTTTGGAATATTGAACACTCTGAAGAAGTATTTGACATTGCTAAAAGTTATATTGATGCCGGAGCCGATATGGTTGAGACCAATAGCTTTGGAGGAAGCAGTCTTAAATTAGTTCATTATGGAGTGGCCGATCGTGCATCGGAGTTAAACAAAGCTGCTGCAGCGATTTCGAGAAAAGCCGCCGGTGATAAATTTGTTCTCGGTTCTATCGGACCAACCGGAAAAATTCTGATGATGGGCGATGTAACACCGGAAGAAGTTTACGAATCATTCAGAGAACAGGCAGTTGCTTTGGAAAAAGGTGGCGTTGATGCCATTATAATTGAAACTTTTACGGATCTCGAGGAAGCCCGGCTGGCTATCAGGGCGGCGAAGGAAAATACCACCCGGGAGGTGATCTGCACAATGACTTTTGAAAGGACCATTGATGGCGAATATCGGTCGATGATGGGTGTTTCTCCAACTGAAATGGTAATGGAACTCATAACTGAAGGAGTTGACATCATTGGCGCAAACTGTGGAAACGGAATCGAAGGAATGATCCAAATTGTAAAGGAAATCCGATCCGTCAACACGACAATTCCTGTTTTGGTTCATGCCAATGCCGGTATGCCGGTGTATGACGAAGGGGAGACACGATTTCCTGAAACGCCTGAGCAAACGGCTGGTTTTGTGCAGGCAATTATCGATGCAGGCGTAAATATCATTGGAGGATGCTGCGGCACAACACCCGAGCATATCCGCCAGATTGCCAGAGTTGCCCGCGAATCGTAATTTGAACATTGATCCGTCAGCTCGACGGAGAACATTGATAATTGAACATTGATATGGTGCCGGAACTCAAAAACTTCGCTTTTTCTTTTAATGAATTGAATATCACTGTTGGTAGTGTAGAAGAGGCTATGGGATATGGTTACGGACAATCCCCTGACCCATTTCCTGGATTAATTGCTCTGGCGCTGCACGAATGTGAAACAATCTCGGCTGTAAAAGGGAGTTTATTCGTGTCCGGTCATTTTTCGGCTGATACTGAAGAAAATCTTAATATTGATGGGATTAGTTTTAATATTGGTAAAAAAATTGCGAAACAATTAAGAAAAGCCGAGGGGGGAGCACTTTTTATCTGCACTGCCGGTGCCGGTATTGGTGAAAGGAGCAAGGCGCTGATGGCTGAAGGCAGTTTACTTGAAGGTTATTTTTTGGATGTGATAGGTTCGGTAACTGTAGAGGCGGCCATAGATAAAATTCAGGATAGCTTTGAATATGAATTGATGGACAGCGGATACAATTTAGCGAACCGGTATAGCCCGGGTTATTGTGGGTGGTCGTTAAAAGAACAGGAAAAAATATTTGAATTTTTTCCTGTAAATCATTGTGGGATATCCTTGTCTGATTCTTTCCTGATGAATCCTATCAAGTCAGTAAGCGGCGTAATGGGGTTTGGAAAAAATATTAAAAAATTAGCTTACGAATGTCAATTATGTGAACTCGAAACCTGTGTTTACCGAAAAATAAGATTGGCAAAAGGGAAATAAATTTATTTACAGATGAAATCCAGACTTCGTTTATTTCAAGGGTTATTCGTTGCCCTTCTTTTATTTGTTTTTATGCAAACTCAGGCGCAAAACAAATTGTATGATCTGAAAGTTGGTTCTCAAAAGGACGGAAGCATATTGGTTCCATCTAATCAATTATTGCGTCCGGCAGGTTTTCAGATTTATTTACCGGGCCGGCCGGTCGATATTTCTTTGTTTTTAAACGAGAAATATCTGCTTGTAAAAAATATGAAATCACTTGATCTTATCAGTTTAAGCGATAAAACGATAATTCAGTCACTTCCCTACGATAAGAGTGGTTCATCGGTTACAGGAATCTGCACTTCAAAGGACGGCAAGTTTATTTTTGTTTCCGAAGCTGCCAATAAGATTCTGATTGCCCGCTTTGATAATAAAAACAGGTTAAGCTGGGATTTGCCCATTGTGATGCCGGAGCCTGCAATTGGCGGCAAGCCAGTGCCATGTGGTCTGGTTTTAAATAATGATGAAAACAAGCTGTATGTTACGCTTAGCCGAAATAATTCGCTTGCAATAGTTAATCTGATTGATAAGTCAGTTCATGAAATTCCAGTTGGCATCGCTCCCTATGATATTGTATTATTCAGTAATTCAAAAGCTTACGTAACAAATTGGGGTGGGAGAAAACCTGTTGCAGGTGAATCATCCTATAATTCATCCGGCACACAGGTTCTGGTTGATCCAAAAACAGGCGTCGGCAGTAGTGGTTCCGTCTCGGTAATTGATCTTAAACAAAATATAAGCATCAAAGAGATAAATGTTGGATTACATCCTTCGGGAATGATATTTAGTCCCGATCATTCGCTTTTATATGTAGCATGTTCCAACAGTGATAAAATTTTTGTGATTGACACGCAAAAAAATGAGGTGAAAAATGAAATTTCAGTTCATCTGAACAAAGAAATTCTTTTTGGGAGCGCCCCAAACGCTTTGGCGGTATCTCCGGACGGAAAATATTTGTTTGTTGCAAATGGCACTGAGAATGCTGTCTGTGTGATAGAGACAGGCGCTTCAAATCAGATAATCGGAACTATTCCAACCGGCTGGTACCCCGGTTCTGTAATCATAAATAAAGCCGGCACACAATTGGTTGTTGCAAATGTAAAGGGCTCTGGTTCAAGAAATAAGGGAGTTGACAAAGCTGGTTATAATTCGCACGACCATATGGGAAGTATTTCAATTATTCCTTTACCGGAAAAAGGTGACTTGTTAAAAATGACAGCCCTTGTCAGACCGGGTAATTCTCAGGATAAATTACTTGGGAATCAATCCGCTATAGGCACCGATTCGAAAAAGGTACCTGTCCCTCAATTGGTCGGACAGAAATCGCATTTCAAACATGTGGTTTATATCATCAAGGAAAACAGAACCTATGACCAGATTTTTGGCGATTTGCCACAAGGAAACGGAGATACAAGTCTGGTTCATTTCGGTCGTAAAATAACACCAAATCACCATAAACTAGCAGAGACTTTCGCATTGCTGGATAATTTCTATTGCAGCGGAGTTCTTAGTGCCGACGGCCATCAATGGACCGACGAGGCTTATGCAACCGATTATCTCGAAAAATCATTTGGCAATTTTACCCGAAGTTATCCATATGACGGAGACGATGCGCTGGCTTATGCAAGTTCCGGATTTATCTGGGATAATGTATTAAGAAAGGGATTGTCATTTAGAAATTATGGTGAATTTGTTAAGGCTCAGATCAATCCCCAATCTGCAACTTTTACTGATATTTATAAAGACTTTCAGAAAGGGACCAAAATTGTTTCAATAAAGGCAAAAGCCAATCTTGATCAGATTATACCTTATACTTGTCCAACATTTATTGGTTTTCCAAATAAAGTACCCGACGTGTACCGGGCGGCTGAATTTATTAAAGAGCTGCATGAATTTGAAAAAACGGACAATTTTCCGAATTTTAGTATAATGCTCTTGCCTGCAGACCATACTTCAGGCACAAGACCGGGTATGCCCACTCCGCGAGCCGCTGTTGCTGATAATGATCTTGCATTGGGTCAGATAGTTGAGGCGATTTCGAATAGTAAATTCTGGAAAGAGACCTGCATTTTCGTAACTGAAGATGATCCTCAGGCAGGACTCGACCATGTGGACGGGCACAGAACTGTTGGACTGGTGATCAGCCCTTATACCAAACGCAAAGAGGTTGTTTCCAACTATTATTCACAGATAAATATGGTTCGCACCATGGAAAATATTCTTGGTATTCCGCCAATGAATCAATTGGACAACGCTGCTGAACCAATGACAGCTTGTTTTAACGAAACACCTGATTTTACTCCTTACAAAGCTTTACAAAATAATATTCCCCTGGATGAGTTGAATCCTCCGCTTGAGGGGTTATCCGGCAAACAACTTTCCTGGGCCAAAAAATCTTTGGAACAAGACCTCGATGATTATGATCGTATCGATGAAGATACCTTTAACAGGATCATCTGGCATGCGGTAAAAGGATATGACCGACCATATCCGGTTTTTTCGTTAAAATAAAAGGAATAAAAGCAGATGATTTAATTGATGCGGAACCATTTGCGCCGAAATTAAAGGTTGTGAACCGAAATCCGGTTAAACGTATTTCAAAATAACAATATAATGGCAGAGACTTCCCAGAATGACAAAAATATGAAATAGAACATGATTGTATTTCATCGATTTTCTTTGGTAAAGAAGCGCACCAAACGTGTAAAATATCCCGCCTGCCAAAAGCCAGAGAAGCCCGCTGGTAACCATGCTGTTTATCAGTGGCTTGATGGCAATTATGATCACCCAGCCCATCAAAACATAGGCGGCTGTAGAGATTTTTGAGTAGCGGCCTGTAAAGTAAAGTTTCAATACAATTCCAATAACTGCCGAAACCCAGACAATACCAAAAATAATCAGCCCTATGACACCCTTAATTGTTATTAAAGCGATAGGAGTATAGGTGCCTGCAATCAAAAGATAAATGGCTGAATGGTCAAAGATATTCAATCGCATTTTTATTTCCGGATCTTTTGCAGAATGGTAAAGCGATGAAGCAAGATACAGTGTCAGCAATCCCAAACTATAAATCGTATTGCAGAAAAATATCAAATAACTTCCGACCTTGAAACTTTGATTAATCAGATAAACAGAACCAATTAAAGCCATTATAAAGCCAATGATGTGCGTTATTGTATTTAGTTTTTCTTCATCTGATGTTTGCTTCCGCTCAATAATCATAATCAATACTAATTAACAGGTGTATTTTGAATTCGCAATTATGAGGATAATAATCCGAATATTCTACTTTTAATTGTCTGAGGTGAAAAAGTTTCATAACACAATTAACCTGTTAAATAAATCATTTATTCTTAACTATTTGTTAATATATCACGTGCATGCAATTAACATGCTGACTATTAAGTAGATAATAAATATTGACAGGGAGTTTTTGTGTTGATATTTTTATTATATTTCAAGTGTTAAAATTAGTGAAAGATTAATCATTAAAAATGATTTTTTTTCCTTGGTTTTATTATATTTGCATAGTCAACTTTTTAATATCTTTTTGAAAAACTGTTTATTAAGTCAAATACTAAAATTTTTATCTATGAAAAAACTTAGCTTGAGTATTGTAGTTCTATTTATGTGCTACTCTTTAACTTTCGCACAGGAAAAAGCAAAATCCGAGCCTAACAAAAAATGGGAAATTGGCTTAAATGCAGGTGTTGCAAATTTTACCGGTGAATATAATATGTTCAAAGATGCTCGATTCAATCATTTTAATCATTGGAACAGTGATTTGAATTTTGGATTCGGGGCATTGATAAAAAAGAATTTCACTCATGTCTTTGCATTGGAAGCTGCGTGGAACTACTCCAACCTTACCGGCTCGTGGAAATTTGACAGCCGTGCAATTCCTAACTTCAAAACTGAAGTTAACGAATACGATTTGAATACGGTCTGGAACATTAATAATTTATTTTCGAAAAATAAGTTTGACCGTAAAATTTACTGGTATGCTAAATTAGGAGTTGGTGCCACTCATCTTTGGAGAAAAAGCGGTGTTACTCCACTAAATGATAAGCATTGGAAACTGCCTACAATCCCACTTGGTACAGGTGTTGCTTTTCGTCTGAACGACAAGGTTAACCTA